>WRMI01000112.1 GCA_009777175.1 Marinilabiliaceae bacterium | reverse complement strand
TTTGTGTTCCTTTGTGGTTAGATTTTTTCTACCACGAAGGCGCACAAAGGTTTTTTCACAAAGGAACACAAAGAAAAAAATTAGTGAAAATTCGTGTAATTAGTGGCTAAAAACTGAAAAATCATAAATTACCTGTCTCTAATTTCGAAAATTTCATTTATCTTTGCACAAATTTTTAAAATATAAATATGGCAACATTAACGTTAAATTATGATGACAGTAATGCTCTTATAAAAAGCATCTTACATTCTGCAATTTTGGCAGGTGCGACAGAGGTGGCTACCAAAAAAATGTCGCCACTTGATATGGCATTGGAAGATGTCCGTTTAGGTAGAGTTTCAACTATTTGCACACCAAAGAATGGTAAAAAAATCAAACAATAAAAATCTTTCAGTAAAGGAATTTTATGCCAAAATAAAGGCATTAGAAGAAAATAAAAATGTAATTTTTGAAGTACAGGTTACAAATCAATTTAAAAAGAGTGTTAATTTATCATATTTTAGAAACTTTGATTTGCATCTTTTATTTGAGATAGTAGAGATTTTGGCGCAAGATAAGACTTTGCCCGAAAAAAACTTTGCACACAAATTAAAAGGTCAATACGTTGGAATATGGGAATGTCATATAAAACCAGACTGGGTACTTATGTGGCAAAAAGATAAGGATTCATTAATACTTTTGCTTTTAAATACTGCAACCCATTCGGATTTTATGGACAAACGCAAAAAATGATATCTTTGTTACCCTCTATATTTCAGATTTGAATTGTCAGAAATGAGTTCTTTAGATATTTATTCACTCATTCACTGAAAACTGAAAACTATAAAACTGAAAACTTCTCATTCACTCATTCACTCATTCACTCATTCACTCATTCAAACGATAATTGTTCCCTTTAATATTGAAAACATAACGCTATTGAATGTGCTTTTGATGTCCTGAAAATTTTTCCATTTAGCTAATTTTGTGGTTTTATACCAACTATTAAGAGCCGTTTTTACAACGGAGTGCTGTTTGCCATATTCACTAATTGTGCGATGTGCTATAATTCTCATTCCAAATTATTTTCAATTATTCCGCCGCAAAAATAACTGTTTTTTTCCATTTCAAACTATATTAAAATGAAACTTCCATGAGTTCTCTGCCAATGGTGTGCAACTCTTTTTCCAACTTATAAGAATAGAATCCTGACAAGTCATAAATGTATTCAAATTCAAGATTTCCGTTGTTTAATTCGGGCGGTATAGCCCTACCTGTTTCTTTCGAAATATTGATATATTCATTGGGAAAGTTCTCGAAATCCCTTTTGGCTTCTTCTAGGGTATCGCCGTACGACATTGCCAAGTTAAATCCTTCCATCATAATGGTATATCCCGTTTTGGACCTACCAATTATTGCGTTTACTTTCTTTGTATCCATTTTTTTTATTTTTATGGTTTCAGACCTGCTGCCTTTACTACTTTATAAAACTGATTGGGTGGAACTTCCTTACTTCCATGTCTTCCAACTTTTATCAAATAAGGAAATTCATTGTGCCCATAATACCGATGGTCGGTTTCTTTCACTATAAACCACCCTGCTCTTTCCAACCGCCTATGCAATTCTGAAAATTTCATTTAGATTTATATCAATTTACAAATTTTTAAGCCGCAAAAATAATTATTTTTTTCTTTTCAAACTAAAAAATCAATTTTATTTACCATTTCTTTGAATACCATCAATGAGGTAAGTTTCAAAGTTTTATTTTCAAGAGGGGTTTCTAATACTTTTTTGTCACCTGATACAAGATAGTGGGCATTACCTTGTATTGCTAAATCAAATAGAAAACTATCCTCAGGATCAAGGCAGGCATTAAACAATGGTTCTGTTTTGCAAAACTCGGTTAGATTGGTATAAAACATAATAGTTTTATCGATATCAATATTATATTTTTGAAATTTTTTGCGGGTTAAAACTTCTTGTAATTCATTAAGTGACGGTGCCGAACGTAGAAGAAATAGATTGTTTGTTACCATTAATTCCAATTCATCGTATCTGGCTGCAATTATATAACTTATCCAAATATTTGTATCAAAAACTATTCTATTTTCCATTGCGGTAATCTCTTATTTATTGCACTATTTCTTCCATTGTCATTACAGGTACGTTTAAATTTATTGAATTATTGAGGATGCGAGCTTGTTCTGACAAAGATAAACAAGCAAAATCTTCTGAACTCATTTTTTCAGTTTTGCTTGGTAAAAATGTTTTTATAATTTTCACATCAGGCATTTTTGCTACAGCCTCTAATATGCCGTTAAGCACTGCATTATTGTTATTATATTCCAATGTTACTGCTACCATATCTTTATTTTTATTTTTTCCGCCGCAAAAATAACTATTTTTTTTCATTTCAAACTAAAAAATCATAAAATAGTGGTTAGTGATTAGTGGTTAGTGGTTAGCGGTTAGTGGTTAGTGGTTAGTGGTTAGTGGTTAGCGGTTAGTGGTTAGTGGTTAGCGGTTAGCGGTTAGTGGTTAGTGGTTAGTGGTTAGTGATTAGTGGTTAGTGGTTAGTGAGTAGTGGTTAGTGATTAGCGGTTAGTGGTTAGTGGTTGCGTTCTTTGCGTTCTCAACTTTGCGACTTTGCGT
>WRMI01000111.1 GCA_009777175.1 Marinilabiliaceae bacterium | reverse complement strand
TTTGTTTATTATTATAGTACTAATAATGTACATGTACCTTATAATCCTACATTAAATGTTGAAGAGATTCGTGATGTTATTGCTAATAGTTGTCGCTCAACATTTTGCACAACACCACGAGCAGGAAACACAGACATTGAAGTTTATTGTAATCTTCAGCAAGAGTATGACAACCTGATGATTGAATTTATAAATGGAGATTATGCAAAAATTTTGTTTAACTTAAATAGTGGTGAATTTTCGGAAGATGAAATATATAATGCAATGCAACTACAAAGCCAACTAAGCAGTATTAGTAATGAAATGCGTGAAATTAGCGGTAATGCAATAAGAGCAATAATTCAAGATGACGTTTTAAATATTGAACTTTTGAAAGCATGGTACACCGTAATAAGAACTTTGACTGCCAAATATGCTTTGGCAGAAGCACATTGCTATTCAAGCGATTTTTCACTTGCAGATATGGTTTTATGTGAAATTCCCGAAATATTTGAGTTTAACGAATTTGAAGTTGAAGAATATGAGAATTATATGCAATTTCACAATATAAAGAAAAATGTATTGTTATCAGACAGGACTTGGGCTGAGCTGAGAGATGATGAAATCGCAGAACTTCAGTCTGTTGCAGAAAAACAAGGCAGAGCCTCCACAATGGCAAAAGGCATTTTATGTTTCTTTTATGATATTTGTTATGAGGATGATGACATTATTGAGGTCAAATCAGGAGAAACACCTATTTTACGAACAATAAAAGAAAAAAGAAAAGATAATGAAGATTTTTTAGAGTTTGTTGTATCTGATAATGTTTTAAAGGTAAATGTTAATAATGTTCAAAAAATCGAGTTTTTTGATGTTGCAGGTCGTATTGTTTGTACAGAATCAAGTAAAAACAATGTTACCATTGGTCATTTGCCGTCAGGTGTTTATATCATAAAAATTTATACTGACGATTTAAAAGTTGAAAGTAGAAAATTTATTAAAAAATAACAAAAATGAAAAAAATAGTTTTAATTATTGGAATTAGTTTATTATTAATAAATTATTCCGCAGCGCAAACGAGTATCAACGCCGCAGGCGGAGATTTTATTAGTGAGGATGCAACTCTCTCATATTCAATAGGTCAGATTTTTTATGAAACCGATATATTGAACGAGGGTGTTCAATTGCCTTATAACATCTTAGAAATGGTAGGCATAGACGAAGTAGAAAATATATTTTTAAATATATTAGCCTACCCGAATCCTACTCAAGATTTTCTTGAATTAAGAATAGAAACTGATGGTTTTGATTTTCAAAACGTATTTTATCAGATTTCTGACAACAACGGTCGTTTATTAATATCCGACAAAATTCAAGATTTTCAAACAGTTATTTCTATGGAAAAATTCCCCAAAGGAGTTTACCTCTTAAAAGTAAAAACAAAAGATAATGTTTTGAAAACCTTTAAAGTAGTCAAAAATTAGCGGTTAGTGGTTAGCGGTTAGTGGTTAGTGGTTTTATAGTTATCAGTTTTCAGAATGTAGGGGCGTATGATCATACGCCCTATCCCGTTAGGGATGTAATATTGGTATAAAAATGATATTTCAGATTTGAAAATTGCACAAAAATTTTGGTGTTCATGGCACAAAACATTGTTTTTTTTGTAATCTAAAAAAAATGTATTAATTTTGCATCAAATTTAGAGGTAATAATTAACATGATATGGAAGCAACAGTTGTGAAAATAGGTGGCTCTTTAGGGTTCAAAATTCCCGAACCGGCATTAAAAGATTTTAATATTAAAGCAGGGAACATTGTTGAAATGAATTTAATTAATAATGGCAAACTTGTTATTCTTAGAAGTACCAAAAATAGGGAAGGATGGGATGCAAAATTCGCCCAATATGCTATGGAGGGTGAAGACAAACTATTATTGCCTGATTTTGTTGATTCTGAAACCGATACTTTGTTATAGGCTATGAAAAGATATGAATTATTTTCCATTAACCTTGATCCAACCATTGGGATTTAAATGAAGAAAACAAGACCTTGTTTAATAATATCACCTGATGAAATGAATGGAAATGTTCAAACTATTATTGTTGCTCCATTAACAACTCGTTTTAGAAATATTCCATCGAGGATAAAAATAGAAGTCGATAGTTTTAATGGACTTTCGAGTACAAGTTATGTTGCTTTGGATCAAATCAAAACAATTGACAAAATACGTTGTGGCAATAAGTTAGGTCGTATTTCCAATGCAGATGCTATGAAAATAGCCGATTTACTTATAGAAATGTTTCAATACTGATATTGGGAAAAACAAAAGATAATGTTTTGAAAACTTTTAAAGTAGTCAAAAATTAGTGGTTAGTGGTTAGCGGTTAGTAGTTTTCAGTTATCAGTTTTCAGTATCTCAAAAATAACTATTTTCAGAGTTCCCTACCTCATAAACGTTTTTTGTTATTTTATAAGGAAAAATCTATTTTTGCTGAGGAAACCAAAATGTCCTAAATTTTGGTTTTTTGGTATTAAATCCGACAAACGAATTTCATTTTTCTCTTTCTGCTGGTCTAAAACCACTTGTTTATAAGTATTTATGTCCATAAAACTTCATTTTTTATTTTTGCAAAGATACTAAAAAAAATAATACAACTGC
>WRMI01000110.1 GCA_009777175.1 Marinilabiliaceae bacterium | reverse complement strand
TATGAGGTTATTTGGGGAGATGACGGTGAAAAACGCAGTTTTGAAGACCGTTTTGCAGGCGGAATTGACCATTATATACATTGGTTAAAAATTCGTGTACGCCAAATGCACCGCATTTTAAAGGATACGGGGAGTATTTTTCTACATTGCGATTGGCATGCTAATACTGAAATTAAGGTCGATATTTTGAATAAAATATTTGGCAGAAATAATTTCAGAAATGAAATTGTGTGGATTTACTCTCGAATGGCATCAGGCAGACAAAGACAACTAAGTAAATGTCACGACACAATTTTTTGGTATTCCAAATCAAATAAAGAGTGGACTTTCAATGTAGATACAATTCGACTTCCTTATGCTGACACAAGTAAAGCCAGAGCGGGTTATAAAAAAACTAATTTAGGTGGAGGCAGTCCTAAAAGTGAAATATGTGAATTGAATGAAATTGGGAAATTTCCTGAAGATTGGTTTGATATCCCTTTTTTAAGAGGAAAAGAACGCATCGGCTACCCTACACAAAAACCAGAAGCACTTTTACAAAGAATTATTGAATGCGCCACAAACGAAGGTGATGTTGTTCTTGATCCCTTTGTTGGCGGGGGAACTACAATTGCTGTTGCCGACCGATTAAAAAGAAAATGGATAGGAATAGACCAATCTGTGATGGCTATCAAAGTTTCAGATTTGAGGCTAAAAAAACGGCAAAATGAACTTTTTACACAGCCCTACGAAGTGATAATTCCTACTTACGATTTAGAAAAATTGCAAAAAAGTGATGGTAAAAAATTCGAGATATTTATTGTCGAAAAATATGGTGGCATTCCAAACGAAAAAGGCGGCAAAGATTTAGGCATTGATGGGCATACGCAATACGGTACGCCGATTCAAGTTAAAAAATGGAAAAAGTCTGTCGGTCGTGATACCCTTGATGCATTTATTACCGCAATTAAAAGAGATGATATGTCTCATTTTGAAAGAAATAAAAAAGAAGGGCAGGTTTGCGGTTTTATAATTGGTTTTGAGTTTTCAAAAGATTTAATAAATGAAGTTTCTCGCTTGAAAAACCAAGAAGGTATTACTATTGAACTTAAATATATTCGCGATATAATTCCTTATGAAAATCCTCCGAAAGTTACATTAACCGCCGAAGAGATAGAAAATTTGAAATACAAATTTGAGGCAAACGCCGAGAGTGATATAGGTATTGATTTCTATTCGTGGGACTTGTCGCACAACCAAAAAGAGTTTAAAGCCGATGTTGTAATGGACAAAAAAGGTGTACAAGAAAAGAAATTCACAGAAGGCGAACACCATATTGCCGTACAAGCCGTTGATAAAAAGGGTTTAAGCGGAACTGATAAAGTTAAAATTGATGTGAAACAGAAAAGAGAATTGAGTATTCAGTATTGAGTATTCAGTATTGAGTATTCAGTATTTGATTAATAACCTTATTGTTTTAACAAAACATCCTTAATTAGTAAAAAAACAGTGTGTGTAATTTGTGTCTAAAAAAGAGATGAAACTCAAATGACAATTTCAAGAAATTAGTGAACATTCGTGTAATTAGTGGCTAACAAAAAAGATGACAGAATATTTTAAGTTACAATATATAATGACCATGCGGAAATTATCGGAAGGCTCTCACCCGATAGTTGGTTATCTACTTGCATTGTTTATTTCGTTTCTATTTGTTTGCATATCAATGCTTTTGCTTTCTCATAAATCAATTTATGCCCCATATATTTATGCGACTATATCATTATTATTTACACTGAAATTGAGCGAAATAAGACGAAATGACTTCCTCAAATTTTGCTTTGGAAATAAGCAATATAGAAAAGTGCGACTTTTAGAAAATTTTATTGTCGTTTTGCCTTTTTTGATTTTTCTTGTTTACAAAAACTATTTTTATTTGTCAATAATTCTTGTTGTAACATCTTCTTTTATTGCATTATTCAGTTTCAAAGCAAGTTACAATATTACCATTCCGACCCCATTTTACAAAAAACCATTTGAATTTACGGTTGGTTTCAGAAACACTTTTTTTATGTTTTTTATTGCCTACGGATTTGCAATTATTGCAGTAAAAGTAGATAATTTCAATTTTGGTGTTTTCGCATTAGGAGTTATAATCTTGACAATATTAGGCTATTACCTCAAGCCCGAAAACGAATATTTTGTTTGGTCGTTTGGTTGCACTCCTATAAAATTTTTGTTTATGAAAATCAAAACTGCACTATTTTTTTCATTCTGTTTGTGTTTGCCCGTAATTAGTTTGTTGAGCGTTTTCTACTTTGAACATATTGCCGTTTTACTTGCTTGCACTTTTCTGGGTTTTTTGTATATAACAACTTTTATTTTGGCAAAATATTCTGCATATCCCGAAGAAATTGGTGTTTTACAAATGGTAATATTTGCACTCGGCTTTTTCCCGCCTTTGCTTATTGTTGTAATTCCTTTGTTTGCAAGCCAATCGATAAATAAACTTAAAGATTTATTGAAATGATTAAAATAGAAAATTTATCTAAAAGTTTTGGCAATAAAAAGGTTTTGAAAAACATTAATGTCCAATTTGACAAGGGACAAGTTTACGGAATTGTGGGCGAAAACGGTGCAGGTAAAACGACTTTGTTTAGGTGTATTGCTGGTTTGGAAAATTACGAAGGGCAAATTATTTCAGAACTTAATCCATTGAAAAACTATTTAGGGTTGCTATTAACCGAGCCTTTTTTCTTTACCAAAATTACAGGAAAGGAGTATATTCGTTTGCTTTGTAACGCCCGAAAAAAAGATATTTCAAACATTGACAATAAAAATATTTTTGATTTGCCCTTAAATCAGTATGCTTCGACTTACTCCACAGGAATGAAAAAGAAATTGGCATTATTAGCAATTTTACTTCAAGAAAATCAATATTTTATCTTTGACGAGCCTTTCAATGGTGTTGATATTCACAGCAATATAATCATTATAGACCTTGTTCATAAGTTGCGAGAATTAGGTAAAACGGTCATTATTTCTTCGCATATATTTTCAACTTTGAGCGACACCTGCGATGAAATCTATTTATTGAAAGAAGGTGAAATTATCAAAAAAGTTTTCCGACAAGATTTTGAGGCATTAGAACACGAAATGAAAGAATTTACCATCGGAAACAAAATTGAGAAGTTAGAATTAAAATGATTTATTTTAGTAAATGAGTGAATGAGAAAATAAGTAAATGAGTCTTAGGAGTATTTAGTTTTAAGTCTAAGGAATGGAGTATATTTGTTAAAAAATAATCACTAATCTCTAAACATTACTCACTTACTCACTCGCCCATTCCCTCATTCCCTCATTTACTCATTCCCTCATTTACTCATTCACTCATTTACTCATTCACCCATTTACTCATTTATTAAGGGCGGGCGACCGCAAGGGTGCGCCCCTACACTCATTCACTCACTTACTCATTCACCCATTCACTTACCTAAAAATATCTTTTATTTTTATTTTCTTTACCTCGCCAAATTGTTTAAGTGCCTCCATATCAACTTGTTTCATATTTCCTGTAATAATATAACAAGTGGTATTTTCTTTCAGATTACGGTTATAAAAATCGATAATTAAATCCATGTCCATTTTATCTAAATGGTCTAAAATAAAACTATTTATGTCCTCGTCATATCCATTTCGTTTAAGTTGTGCTATTTGAGAGGAAACGCCTCGGAATGAAGGATAATAATTATTTATGCTGTTTCTAAGTGATTGTTTTGCATCGTTCAATTTTTCAGTATCATAGGGCATATTTTTCAGCAAAGAATCTAATACTTCAAGCGCCTCAATTGTTTTGTCAGATTGTGTAGATAAATAACATAGTAGGTACGAACCGTTCTCCTTATTAATAATAGCCGGACGATCATACATCGAAAAAGCACCATAAGCAAAGGAGCGGAACTCTCTTATTTCTTGAAACATAACAGAATACATATCTCCTCCGAAATAGTCGTTAAAAAGGCGTGAAGAAGCAACAAAATTTTTGTCAATTTCAGTGGGACAAAAAGTGTAACTATAAATAATTGACTGTTTTGCTTTTGGGTTATCAAGAACAAAAACAATAGGTTTTTCATATTTTTGCAATGGCAAGTCAATTGGATTGTTTGCTTTTTTGCTAATTTTTTCAGAAATAAAATGGTTAGTAACTAATTTCTTAACAGTCTCTTGCGGTAATTTGCCCGAATAATGAATATCAACTTCTGTCATTATTACTTCATTGAAAAGGTTTACCAACCCTTTTTCGCCTTTTTTGCTGATTTGACTTGCCGTTGGGTCGGTTAAATAAGTAGATTTTTTTCCATGAGCTACATAATTGAAAAGCGCATAGGCTATTAAATCAGGCTCTTTTTTCATTGACTTATTGTTCACTTTTTCGCCTGAAACAACTCTTTTCAGGGCTTTTTTATCAGGTTTTACATTTTGCATAAAATGAGAAACATATTTCAAAGTAGGCTCAATATTATCGTCAAAACCGTTTATTGTAATTGAGAAAGCGTCTTTGCTTGAGTGAAAATTAATTGTTGCGCCAAGTTTTTGTAATCCGCTTTTTAGTTGTTGGTAAGATAATGAATCAGTATATAAATCGTTCATATATTGGCTCATAACATCCACCATGTTATCCTCAAATTGCCCTTTTCGGAAATTCAACTGTATACGAAAAATATTATTGACGGTGTTCTCTTTTGTATAAAGTGTAACCAAAGGCGTTATCTTTTCCATTTTAGCATCATTTTCAAAATCAATTGTACGTGGTCTTACAATGGGAGTTTTGTTTGCTTGGTCAATAAGATTTTTGGCATATTC
>WRMI01000109.1 GCA_009777175.1 Marinilabiliaceae bacterium | reverse complement strand
ACAAAAGTCAAAGTAGTAAAAAATAAAGTAGCGCCTCCATTTAGGAAGGCTGAATTTGACTTAATGTACGGCGAAGGAATCTCAAAAACGGGTGAAATATTAGATTTAGGTACCGAACTAAATATAATCAAAAAGAGTGGTTCTTGGTTTAGTTACGGTGATACTAAATTAGGACAAGGACGAGATAATGTCAAAGCCTTGTTGCGAGACAATATTGAACTATCCGAAGAATTAGAAAACAAAATAACAGAGGCACTAAAATCACCTCAAAAATAAGATAATTTGGTCTCATTCCTAACGGAATGCTTGTGTCGTGATTGATTAATTTCTATAAAGCGATGCTTTCATTTTCGACAAGCTCAATGCATCGCCTAAAGGAATGCAAGAAAACTGAAAACCGATAATTGACAACTGAATAAATAAAAAATTTATGATTTACAAATTATTTTTACTTATTCATTCATTTTTCTACCGATATTGCATTCCTAACGGAATGCATCCTCACTCATTCACTTATTCACTCATTTACTCATTCACTTCTGAAAACTAAAAACTAAAAAATGTCATTTTTGAATTCCAAAATACCCGAAGGTCCACTTGCAGAGAAGTGGAATATCTATAAAAATAATCAAAAATTGGTTAGTCCTTTCAACAAAAAAAAATTTGACATCATTGTTGTAGGGACGGGTCTTGCGGGTGCTTCGGCGGCGGCTACTTTTGGCGAAATGGGTTTCAATGTTAAAGTATTTACTATTTTGGATTCCCCTCGGAGGTCGCACTCAATAGCGGCACAAGGAGGTATTAATGCAGCTAAAAATTATCAAAATGATGGCGATTCTATTCATCGACTTTTTTACGACACAATAAAAGGTGGCGATTATCGGGCAAGGGAAGCAAATGTTTACAGGCTTGCCGAACTTAGTAATAAGGTTATCGACCAATGTGTTGCGCAGGGAGTTCCTTTTGCCCGCGAATATGGTGGATTATTAGAAAACCGTTCCTTCGGTGGGTCGCTTGTGAGCCGTACTTTTTATGCAAAAGGGCAAACAGGACAACAATTGTTACTTGCCGCATATCAGGCATTGATGAGGCAAGTGCATCTGAAAAAAGTTGAAATATTTACTCGAAATGAATTGCAAGATATTGTGATTATTGACGGAAAAGCCCGCGGAATAATATCTCGAAACCTTATCACGGGCGAATTGCAACGTCATTTTGGACATGCAATAGTTTTAGCTACAGGCGGTTATGGAAATACATATTTTCTTTCTACAAACGCTATTTCGTGCAATGGATCAGCGATTTGGAAAGCGTACAAAAATGGTGCTTTATTTGCAAATCCTGCTTTTACACAAATTCATCCTACATGTATTCCCGTTCAAGGAGACTTTCAAAGAAAACTTACTTTGATGTCAGAATCTTTGCGTAATGATGGCAAAATTTGGGTACCCGATAATAAAGAAGATGCCCAACTTATAAGAGATGGAAAATTGAAACCTAACGAATTATCTCACGAAAATCGCGATTTTTTCCTTGAAAGAAGATATCCCGCTTTTGGAAACCTCGTGCCACGTGATATTGCATCGAGGGCTGTTAAAGAACGTTGTGATGCTGGTTTTGGAATTGGTTATAATGGACTCGCGGTTTATCTTGATTTTAAAGCCGCTATTGAGAACAAAGGAAAAGAATACATCGAAAATCTTTACGGAAATTTGTTTAAAATGTATGAAAAAATTACTGACGAAAACCCATATCAAACTCCAATGAAAATATATCCTGCGATTCATTATACAATGGGTGGTTTATGGGTTGATTACGAATTGCAGACTACAATACCCGGACTTTTTTGCATCGGTGAAGCAAATTTTTCTGACCACGGCGCAAACCGACTCGGAGCATCAGCATTGATGCAAGGTTTAGCTGACGGATATTTTATTATTCCTTATACTATACAGAACTTCCTTGCTAATGAAATCACTACCAAAAGAATGTCGGACAACGAAAAAGAGTTTTTAGAAACAGAAAATAAAGTTAACGAAAGGAACATTAACCTGTTAAATATCAAAGGAAAACGTTCTGTAAATAACATCCACAAAGAATTTGGATCAATTATGTGGAACTTTGTTGGAATGACACGCAACGAAAAAGGATTGAACGAGGCAATAGAAAAAATTAGAGAAATTAAAAAAGAATTTTGGTCAAATGTTCGGATACCCGGTACGATTAATGACATGAACATTGAACTCGAAAAAGCAAATCGTTTAGCTGATTTTATTGAAATAGGTGAACTTATGGCTATTGATGCATTGAACCGAGAAGAATCGTGCGGTGCCCATTTCAGAGAAGAGTTCCAAACCGAATCAGGTGAAACATTACGAAAAGACAATGAATATATGCATGTGGCCTGCTGGCAATATAATGGTGAAGGTATTATGCCTATTCTGCATAAAGAAAAAATTGAGTATGAAATGATTAAACCCGATGTGAGAAAATATTAGTTAGTGATTAGTGGTTAGTGATTAGTGGTTAGTAGTGGCAAATTCGTGTTACTTCGTGTAATCGCGGCTAAAAATACTTTGTGTACTTTGTGAAAATCTTTGTGTACTTTGTGGTAAAAAAATTAGTGATTAGTAGGGGCAAATTCGTGTTATTTCGTGTAATTAGTGGCTAAAAAATATAATAAAAAATGAAAACATCTCCTCCCTCTTTTTATGAACCAGATATAGACAATAATGGTGGCTATCTCAACCAAGATGAGTCTCATCATTGCATAAATGTACTTCGTCTCAAAAAGAACGACTCAATTTATATCATAAACGGCAACGGCAGTAAATTTGAATGTAAAATTATTGATTATCAACAAAATCGCTGCAAAATAGATATAATAAAAGAAGAAGTTTCTACGCAGGAAATTTCCAAGTGTTGCATTGCAGTTGCCCCGACCAAAAATATTGACCGTTTTGAGTGGTTTTTAGAAAAAAGTTGTGAAATTGGTATCAGTGAAATAACTCCGATAATTTGTAAAAAATCTGAACGAAAAGTAGTTAATCATCAACGACTTGAAAAAATTATTACATCCTCAACAAAACAGTGTGAATCTTTATGGAGACCTAAATTAAACAAATTAATTTCTTTCGATCAATTTATCTCGTTGACAAATAATACAATTGTGCAAAAATTGATTGCATATTGTTTCGAGGATAATAATAAAAAATTGTTGAAAAACATTTATGAAAAAAACAGAAACGTACTGATATTAATAGGTCCCGAAGGTGATTTTGACCAAACAGAAATCAATTTGGCAAAAAACAATGGTTTTAATTCCATTTCTTTAGGAAATAACCGATTACGTACAGAAACCGCAGCCTTAGCAGCTTGTTTAACAATTCAAATTTTGAATAGCTAGTAAGATTTTTTACCACGAAGTCGCACAAAGGATTTTGGTTATTGAATTTATTGAAATACACAAAGGCACACAAAGGTTAGTTTTTAACCACTAACCACTATGTTAAGTTTTTTTACCACGAAGTCGCACAAAGGATTTTGGTTTGTTATTGAACGTATTGAAATAGTTATTGAGTTTACCGAAATATTGAATTTATTGAAATTGTTATTGAGTTTACCGAAATACACAAAGGCACACAAAGGTTAGTTTTTAACTACTAACCACTAATCACTAATCACTAACCACTAACCACTAACCACTAATTTTAACCCTTTGCGTTACGATTTTTACCACGGAGAGACATGAAAAATAAATGTGATAACGGTTAATGGCATTCCATTAGGAATGCAACGCTTGGTAGAAAATGAGAACGACGTGATTCCTCGGCATCCCGTTAGGGATGTATCCCTAACAGAAAAAAAGCCACTACTGCGGAGTGGCTGTCCCGTCCGACAGAACCAAACGGGGGCAATTACGGCGGCAAAAATAATACTTTTTTTCAACATGCAAATAAAAATGAGAATTTTTTTGAAAAAAATTGATTTTCTTTCCCTGCATTATTCATAAAGGAAATATGTCGTTTCGTTTTACGACATCTGTATGGGCAACCCTTGCGGTTGCACGAATGATATGGAGATAGACTTTGTAGGGGCAACCCTTGCGGTTGCCCAAAAATAAAAAAAGGGCGAGGGTTGTCGAAAAATAACGGGCGAGGGCAAGCCTCGCCCCTACATTATTGTACAGGTTGGTAATTGTGCGACCGCAAGGGTCGCACACACAACGATACGCAGATATACCTCGCATGCAGCGAAACTAAGAATAGCTTTTATGAATAATGCAGGTTACAAAATTATGCGAAAATTTATCCAAACCAAGCGTTAATATTTTTTACCACGAAGTCGCACAAAGGATTTTTCACAAAGACACACAAAGGTAAGTTTTTTATCACTAACCACTAATCACTATTATTAACCCTTTGCGACTTTGCCTTAAAAAAATAAAAAAAATTTCAAAAAAATAAAACAATTTTCAAAACCCTACGTATAAACCCGATATTTAATAAACAAAAATCATTAACATTTAAGAAGTATTAAAATGGTAAGAAAACTATTATTTTTTGGCATTATTTGCCTTTTATCGAAAACAAGCGTTGCCAATGCGCAAACCTACGACCCAACAAACGTTGCAGTTATTAACGCATTAATAACAAACAACGGCTTAAACGCAACACCCGACGCACCCGAAATATGGAACTTTGCAACTTGGAATGATGAAACACCTAGGCAAATCACTCAACTATCTTTGGGCATTAAAAACTTAACAGGAGCCGTTTCTTTTGCAGGTTTAAACGCTTTAACAGAGTTGTACTGCTACGACAACAACCTATCAGAATTGGATGTTTCAAATAATATTGCGTTGACAATTCTGGAATGCGGCGTCAACAACCTTTCAGAATTGGATGTTACAAACAATACTGCATTAACAATTTTGTTCTGCTACGCCAACACCCTGTCAGAATTGGATGTTACAAACAATACGGCGTTGGAAAGGCTGTTCTGCTACGCCAACACCCTATCAGAATTGGATGTTACAAACAATATAGCGTTGATACAGCTGACTTGCGACACCAACAACTTATCAGAATTGGATATTACAAACAATACAGCGTTGACATCTCTGGATTGTTTCTCCAACAACCTATCAAAATTGGATGTTACAAACAATACGGCGTTGTCATATCTGGCATGTTTCTACAACAACCTATCAGAATTGGATATAGCAAACAATTTAGCGTTGTGGTATCTAAATTGCGAAAACAACAACCTATCAGAACTTGACTTGTCAAACTTGGACAACCTGACAAATTTTTATGGATATAGTCAGAATGTTGCTCTTACTTTATTTGAAAATGAGTTAGACGAGTATAATTGTCCTATTTGGTTAAATAGTCCAGAATTTGGAAACAATGCTATATCTTATTTGGAGGGTATTCTTACAAGTAGTGATATTTCGGTTGTTTCATCTTCCTTTAGTGTGCAAACGGGTAAAGAAAACAGAACTTTAAGCGGAACAATGCATTTTACATACGATGGCGTTGGTATTTTTAATAAATCAATGGAGCATTTTACTCTTTATCCTAACCCTGCAAAAGATATTATTTTTGTTGAGTGTGAGGGTTATAATACAATAAAAGTTTATGATATGCTTGGTAAAGAAGTTTTAAGTCAAAACTGTAGCGGCAAAACTACCATTGATA
>WRMI01000108.1 GCA_009777175.1 Marinilabiliaceae bacterium | reverse complement strand
GATGAATAAGGGTACGAAAGTTTACACTCATAGAGTGTGAACTGTTCGTGCTTATATCGGATGAAAGGGTTTACTAGAGCCACGAGAAATGTATAAGCATAATACGCGAATAGTTTCACGCTTTTTTATGAACACGCCAATCCATATAGGAGAAATAATAAAAAACCATCTAACCGAACAAAAACGTTCTGTGGAATGGTTAGCCACTCTGTTAGGATGTGATGCAAGCGCTTTGCGAAAATCCCTCAAAAAATACTATATATCCACCGATTTACTTTTTCGTATTTCTGAATTTCTTGAAATAGATTTTTTTGCTTTTTTTACTAAAAAATTATCAGAAAAAATAAAAAACGGGCAATATTTGCCCGATAGAAATGTTGATTACTGAATAATTGATAATAATAGAAAACGATTTTCTTTTCAAATGCTGAGCTATTTTTTTTGAGTAGTTATTTCAATTTTTTTTCATAATAAAAATAATTATCTTTGCAGCCCTAATTTAAAAACTGCAGTAGATAAAAAAGAGTAATTAATTATGAAAAAGCCTATTTATCAAAAAATCACTAGAATATGAGTGAAAAGAAAAATAATTGGACAATATTTCGAGAAGAAATTACATCATTTTCATTGATGTTACCAGAAAATTCGTTAACAATTGATGATGAAATGTTTAATAATAAACGATATAAGTACAATAGAGGTATTCTTTTAAATGATGAATCATATTTTATAAAATCGTCGGGAAGGTATTCTTTAGATTGTTATACAGAACACGTAGCCAGCACATTCATTAGAGAATGCGGATATTCTGCTCAACAAACAATGATGGGATTTTACAGTTACTATCCTGTTGTTATTTGTAAGGATTTTACGAATGAACATGGGATTTTGGAAACATTTGAAAATACATCGCCATCTCACCTTGCTCGAGATAATTGGATTTATGAGTATGACGTTGATTATATAATAAAATATTTCGAGGAAATAGAAAATTGCAATGTTGATGATTGTGTGATAAAACTTTGGGAAATGAATTTATTTGATATTTTACTACATAATGACGACAGACACTGCGGAAATGGTGGGTTTTGCAATAAAAATGGCAAACGTGTTTTTTCGCCTCTCTTTGATAATGCAGAATCTTTGTATTCGTTCCTTTTTGATTTTTCTGAAAATAATTCGGAGATTGTTCCTAAAAGTTTGATATCACAAGGGCTTGCAGATTGTTGGTTCGAATATAGACACAAAAATGAGTGTCCAAAAGATGTCCTTGCTAGGTTTCAAGAAATTGACGTTGTTTCAGCCATGGACAGAAGCACAATTGGATTTAAAGAAAATTGGAGAAGTTTTTTCCGTTCTATTGTTTATTATAGGCACAAATGCCTGATTAAAGGTGATAAGTTTGTTTGTGAAGGGTTGAAGTAGATTGTTGTTATTTTATGTTTATTTGAAAGAAAAATTTTTAATATTGATATTATTATGGATAAAAAACTTTTTGTTATAATATTATTATTTTGTTGTTCTCTTTTTTTACAAGCGCAACAATTTGAAACTATTTTGAAACAGGGGCAAAAACTCTTTGATGAGAAAAAATTTACAGAAACAATTGATTTTCTGAAAAATAATGAAAAAGAGTTTGAAAAAGCCGACGAAGATATTCTAGGAAACTATTATACTTTGCTTGGATTATCTTATGGGAACATACTTGATTATAAAAAATCTGAAACATACTTATTGAAAGCAAAATCTATCAGAGAAAATATTTTTGAAACCGCTTTTAGAGATTTTACCAAACAACAATCAGAAGCCCTATCAGAACATAAAAATAATTTACAAAAAGATTTTGACGATTTTTTAAAGTCGCTAACTGATGGCGATAAAAAAGAGGAAGATGGAGTAAAAACACAAACACATCAAGTAGAGGAGGTCTTAGGAAAAGAGCATTTTGATTATGCACTTTCGTTGAATAATCTGGGAGAACTATACAATCTTATGGGCGACTATCCTGAAGCAGAAAAATATTTTTTAGAAGTAAAGGCAATTTCTGAAAAATTATTTGGAAATGAACACCCTGATTACGCTACTTCTTTGAATAGTCTGGGACTTTTATATTTTTATATGGGTGATTTTTCCAAAGCAGAAGTTTACTATATAGAACTAAAATCTAAATATGAAAAATTTTTGGGCAAAGAAAGTGAAGGTTATGTTAACGCAATAACAAATTTGGGTGCAGTTTACGAAGCCATTGGAAACTACGCTAATGCAGAAAAATATTTATTAGACGCAAAACTTTTGTGGGAAAATGTTCTACGAAAACAAAATGAAAATTATGCACACGTTTTAAACAATTTGGGAGCTTTGTACAAAACAATGGGTGACAATACAAAAGCCGAAAAATTTTTTGTTGACGCAAAAGATACTTATGAAAAAATTCTCGGAAAGGAAAACCAATATTATGCCGCTTGTTTAAATAATTTAGGAACCCTTTATAGTTCAACAAATGATTACGTAAAGGCGGAAAAATATTATTTAGAAGCAAAAGTTATAAGAGAAAAAATTCTCGGAAAAGAGAATATTGAATATTCAAATTCTTTGTACAATTTGGGGAATTTTTTCGAAATAAAAGGTGATTATGCAACAGCCGAAAAATATCACTCGGAAGCAAAAATTATCAGAGAAAAATTGCTCGGAAAAGATAATTCTTTTTATGCTAATTCAGTAGATAGGTTAGGTGATTTATGCAAATATAGAGGCGATTATAATAATGCCGAAAAATATTATTTGGAAGCAAAAACAATAAGAGAAAAAGTGGTCGGCAAAGAACATCCCGACTACACCGAATCTTTAAATAATCTGTCAAATTTATATTTTTATTTAAAAAAACAGGCTCAAGCCCAAATGATAAAAACCGAAGCCGATATTATTACCACCCGAAACATTGAAAATAACTTCTCATTTCTTTCTGAAAAACAGAGAGAACTTTTTTGGAACAACAATAAAAATGATTTTGAAATTGGATATTCATACACTTACGCATCTCCCGAAAACTCAATAATAGCACAATCCTACAACAATACACTTTTCGTTAAAGGACTTTTACTGCGTACAACTAACAGAATTCGAGATGCAATTTATTCTTCAAACAATGATGATTTAATCGCAAAATATGAATATTTAAAAAGTAACCGACTAACAATAAATACTTTAAAACAAAAGGAAAATCCAAACCTTGAAATGATTACATTTTTGGAAAATCGTGCAGATAGCCTTGATAAAGCATTGACACAAGCATCAGCCGCTTATATGGAATTTAATCGAGAAACATCAATCAGATGGCAAAATATCCGAAACCTTTTGCTACCCGAAGAAGCAGCAATAGAATTTGTTCATTTCAGACTTTATGATGGAAATGATTTTACCGAAAATGTTCTTTATTGCGCATTGTTGTTGAAAAAAGATGTAATAGCGCCTATTTGGATACCATTGTGCAATGAAAAAGATTTGCAAGAACTTACCAAGCGTGAAAAAGATTTGACCGATAATGATTTTACTCAACAACTTTATTCTGACAAAGGCGAAAACCTGTATAATTTAGTCTGGCAGCCGTTAGAAAAAGAGTTGCACAAAATTCGAACTATATATTATTCGCCATCGGGTATGTTGCATCAAATTGCTTTTGCGGCAATACCGACAAATGAAACGGTACACGGTGAACGGTACACGGTGAACGGAGAACAATTATTGTCTGACAAATACAACCTGCAATTAGTGTCAAGCACCCGCGAAATAAATAGAATAAAAAATAAAACAAGTGGCAGCCTGCCAAAAGGAACCGCAGCAATTTATGGAGGATTGTTGTATGATGTTAGTAAAGAAAGAATGATTGCAGAAGCGTTTTATCCAACCATCGACCACCACGATTTTGGAAAAGAAGAACTGTTGGTTGCTGCAATTGCCGAACAGTCAGACGAAGACCGAAGTATAGGAATAAGGCAAATTTTTCTACCCGGTACGGAAATCGAAGCCGAATTAGTTGGAAAATATCTTAACGACCGCAAAATTCCTAATCGACTATATATGTACACTTTAGGAAATGAAGAGTCGTTCAAGAGATTAAGTGGCACATCAACGGGTATTATTCATTTAGCCACGCATGGCTTCTTTTTGGAAGATATTGAAAATAGTATCAAAACTGACTTGACGTTTCGTTCACGTGGATGGCGCGGAAGTAGAACATTTGACAACCCCCTTCAAAGGTCGGGTTTAATGATGGCAGGTGCTAACCGCGCATGGACAGGCATTGATGTTATTGATGAAATTGAAGACGGTATCCTAACAGCCGAAGAAATATCTCAATTGAACCTTACTGAAACACAATTAGTTGTCCTATCAGCCTGCCAAACCGGACTTGGAGAAGCAAAAACTGCCGAAGGTGTATTCGGTTTACAACGAGCATTCAAACTCGCAGGAGTGGAAACACTGATAATGAGCCTTTGGAAAGTACCCGACAATGCTACTGCAGACTTAATGAACGCATTTTATAAATTTTGGCTATTTTCTAATAATAATTCTAAAAGTGAAGCGTTTAAAGAAGCACAACATCAAGTGCGCGAGAAATATAAAGATACATTTTATTGGGCAGGTTTTGTGATGTTAGATTAGTGGTTAGTGATTAGTGGTTAGTGGTTAGTGATTAGTGGTTAGTGGTTAGTGGTTAGTGATTAGTGGTTAGTGGTTAGTGATTAGTGGTTAGTGGTTAGTGATTAGTGGTTAGTGAGTGAATGAGTAAATGAGTAAATGAGTGAATGAGTGGGATGCATTCCGTTAGGAATGCAATATTGGTAGAAGTTTGTGATAAAACCCTTATTTCCAGCTTATTTTAATTAAAATAATTCGTGTAAATTAGTGTAATTAGTGGCTAAAAAAAGTGGTTAGGTTATTGAGTAGTGGTAGGAACGTGGCGTACCACGTCTCAACAAAGACCCACAAAGAAAAAATTCGTGAAAATTAGTGTAATTAGTGGCTAAAAAATATTAGTGAAAAAAAATAAAAATTATGAAAAAGCAAATATTAACCGGCGAAGAGTCTTTTGAAAAGATTATCGAAGGCAATTATTTTTACATCGATAAAACCTTATTTATCAAAGAATTGCTTGAAAACAAAGGTACAGTTACTCTGGTAACCCGCCCGAGACGTTTTGGAAAAACTCTCAATATGAGTATGTTGAAACATTTTTTTGACATAAATAAAGATAGCAAATCTTTGTTTGATGGTCTTAAAATAATGGAACACAAAGATATAATTGAAAAACATCTAAACAAACATCCTACAGTTTTTCTTACGTTAAAAAATGTAGAGTTTTCTACACATGAAAAATCTATAGAAAAGATAAAATCCATTGTTTCTTCCATTTATCAGGAAAATTTGTACTTATGTGAAAACAATAGTCTTAACGTGTTTAAAAAGAAAGATTTTTATCGGTATTGTTCAAAAGAGGCGACTGAGGTAGAACTCCAAGACGCGTTATTGTTTTTGACAGAGTGCCTATGTACCTATCACAAAAAACGTGTTATCGTTTTGTTAGACGAATACGATTCTCCCATTGACGGTTCCGTTAGAAAAGGATATTATTCTGAAATGATAGATTTTATGAGAGGATTTTTGGGTAATGTTTTCAAAACTAATGATTTTTTGGAATTTGGCGTATTAACCGGAGTACAAAGAATATCAAAAGAAAGTTTAA
>WRMI01000107.1 GCA_009777175.1 Marinilabiliaceae bacterium | reverse complement strand
CGCACCCTTGCGGTCGCCCTCCTTGTGATAAATAAGTGAATAAGTGTAGGGGCGCACCCTTGCGGTCGCCCTCCTTGTGATAAATAAGTGAATAAGTGTAGGGGCGCACCCTTGCGGTCACCCGCCTTGTAATAAATGAGTAAATAAGTGCCAAGCAGACAACCCCAAGTTAGCGTAAGCGTAACTCGGGGTACGTATGGAATAAAGACTATCTACAATTTTATTTTATTCAGAAACTACTTCAAATTCAATAGAAACTTTCACGTCTCGGTGTAGTTTTATAGAGGCTTCGTATGTTCCGATTTCTTTGACGTGGTCTTCTTTAATCACAATACTTTTTCTATCGATTGTAAAGCCTTCTTTTTGTAGTGCTTCTGCAATTTGGATATTATTTACCGAGCCAAAAATTTTGCCCGTTGAGCTTGTTTTGGCACCGATAACAAGTTTTTTGCCTTCAAGTTGTTGTGCTAATGTAGATGCGTCAAACTTTATTTTTTCTTCTTTGTGCGCTCTTTGGCGAAGATTTTCTGCGTGAACTTTTCGTGCTGCGGGTGTTGCGAGTAATCCTAAATTTTTTGGAATTAGGAAATTTCTGCCGTATCCTGGTTTAACGTCTACTATATCGTTTTTGTGCCCTAAATTGGCAACGTCTTCTTTTAATATTATTTGCATTGTCGGTTCCTCCTTTAATTATTTCATCAAATCTGTAACGTATGGTAACAGTGCTAAATGTCGTGCTCTCTTAATTGCTGTAGCCAATTTTCTCTGATATTTCAAAGATGTTCCTGTCAGTCGTCTGGGTAAAATTTTCCCTTGTTCGTTTAAGAATCTTTTCAGGAATTCTGGGTCTTTGTAGTCAATGTATTTGATATTGTTTCTTTTGAAACGACAATACTTTTTCTTTTTAATATCTACCGTTGGTGGTGTCAGATACCTGATTTCGCTTTGATTGTATGCCATTGTTTAAGCCTCCTTTGTTTCTTTTTTATTATTTCTTCGTTTCTCACTGTACAGGATAGCGTGTTTATCCGGTTTAAAAATCAAAAATCTCATGATACGCTCGTCGCGTCTGAAATTTACTTCCAACTTCTTAATAAAAGTGGGGTTTGCCTTAAATTCTAACAACGAATAAAATCCCGTTGTCTTTTTTTGAATGGGGTATGCTAATTCTTTGATGCCCCAATTCTCTTCATTTATCATTTCACCTCCAGATTCAAGAATAAACTCTTTGAACTTGTCGACCGCTTCCTTCATCTGAACGTCAGACAAAACGGGAGTTAAAATGAAAACGGTTTCATACTGGTTTAACATAAATTTATTATTAAAATTGTTTCTAAAAATTGCGCCGCAAAAGTATATATATTTTTCGAATTTACAAAAAAAAAATTATTATTTACAAAAAAATAACTAAAATGAATTGCTCACAAGCGCACGGATTACAAAGATGCGGCTCTCCTCTAAAGGACTATTTTTTATTACGGACAGATAAAAATCGTACCATTATCTTTGGCTATTGCATTTATTTTTTTGGACTTTAAAAGCTAATTTTTTAACGATAGTTATAAAAAAACCTGTAAGCATTAAGTTTAAAGCAAGTGTCAAAATAGAAATAATAAGTGCGGGTCCTCCAATGTTGTATGATATTGCAATGAAAATCACCCCTGCACCTACTTCGCCTCGTACAAACATTCCAACAGAAATTGCTAACCTTTCTTCAATTAATCTATCCCGATAGAAAAAGAGAGGAACAAGTTTTCCAATATTTGCCAATAATGTAACTATGAGCACATGAAAAGCGAGGCTTGTTACCGATGGCAAAGGCTGTGATCCTAATATAGAAAAAGATTTTTCGGAAAAATCAGCAACATCAGATGAACCGAGAGAACCAAAAAAAGGCATACTAAGCCCTACCAAAAGCATAAAGATAACCGAAATAGTAGCCGCAACAACTTGCTTTTCGGGTCTATGAGATTCTTTGTGTCGAATTACCATTCCTAATATAAATGCGGGTAACAATATTTCGATGTGAACATTGAAAAATTTATTCAATGCCCACGTAAATCCTAATAATATAAAGGAATATAATAAAATATTCCACCACTCTTGAGGGAAACCATAATTGCTCATTTTACGCCAACCAAAGATGAGTAATACTAATATTATTGCAACCATTGCTCCCATTTGCCAATATAACTTTACCATCAAAATTTGCAATGGTATCATTAAAAGAACGGTGTCTAAATCATCAAAAATTGCTAATACTTGTATTTTTTTATATATCCAACTTCTTTTTAAACCACTAACAATCAACATTGTAAAAAGAATACCTGCAGAAGTAGGGGCTGCAAAGCGACTCAAAAGAAGACTTTCTTTCCATGCTGTTCCATTGCCGAAATAGTCGGGAGGCAATAGAACAAAAATATAATAAAGTGCGACTAAAATCCACGGCAAAGCCGCTGTACCCATTGCAATGAAATAATCGTCCCGATAACTTCGCCATCGACTTTTGTCTAATTCAAACTCCCTACCTACGTTTATCATAACAAAGGCAAGGCATACGTACATTAGGTTGGTCATTAAATCTTTGAACAAAATGTAAGTTTCTCCATCTATCCACACAGGAACAACTTGAGAAAGTATCAAGCCTAAAATCAGTGATATCGAATATAATAATATCTTTTTCATAATATTTTCTTATTAATTTTAGCAAATCCAAGGTACAAAGATAATAAATATTTTTATTGAAAAAAGATTTTTTGTTTATTTAAACTTTTTCTCTCCCAATAAATCAATCAGTTGTATTCATTTTAGCCTTTGCTGTATAAGAAAGTTTTGTTTATGTCGGAAGGATCAGGATGATGCATCGGATCATAAAATTCATCTCTTACACGTAATGATATTTTACATACTTTGAAGGCACGAAAAACGATTTGGCAGCATTTGGATATAATCGCGATGGCAAAAAAGGTAAATTGCAGATGTGCGTATCGTTGCTAACCACTGAAGATGGTTTTCCTCTGCGCATCGAGGCCTAGCAGGGAATACCGCAGATAGTACAACGGTGAGTGCCAAAGAAATGACAGCAAATCAGGTAAGAGTCACATATAAGCATCTTCAAAGGGTCGAGCATGCGTTCAGAGACCTGAAAAGCGAAAATATCAGCATACGTCCTGTATATCATCGCAAAGAAATACAAACAAGAGGGCATGTCTTGTTGTGTATGTTTGCATACGCTATAATCAAGGAAATGGAAAACAAGTTGTTCCCTTTCCTGAAAGAGTATAATAAAAAAAATAAAACTAAATTATCATTTGATGACCTGAAAGCAGAGTTGAATAACATAAAGAGGTGCGAATTGAAAATAGGGAAAAATACAAATTCTATTTTTTTTCCAAAATTGAATTCATTGCAGAAAGAAATATTGGAAACGTTAGAGGTTGACCCCAAAAGTATAACAAGGTAGCAACTAAAAGACAGTTTTTTTCACGCAACTGATTGATCTATTGCGTGATGGAAAAGTAAAATCCGTTTAAAAAAAGGGTGGAATTTACTGTTCCATACTGAGGGTGAAGATTATTTTGAAAAAACAACTCAAAAAGTTGAAAATTTAAAATGGTATAGATATAAAGATTTTGATTGACTAATTTCATAATAACGAAGTATTTTTTTTCAATTTTTCGTCCACTACAAAAAGTCTTTTTTGCCCAAAACCTCAAAATTCAATTTTTGAAACTCTTGATTGACGTGGGTTTTCGAATATAATTTTTGGTCAAAACTTACAAATTAGACTTTTTGTAGGGAGAATCAATTTTAGTTTTTTAGAAATTTTAGAACAACAAATTTTTCGATTTGTTTGTAATGTGGAAATTATTATCTACTTTTGCAAAAGTTTTATTAAAGGACACTTTATTTGTAAAAAAAACTAAAATGGCAAAAATTATAGTAAAAGAGACAGATGTAACGATTATTAAAATAGCAGATATTGATTATATCTCAATTACAGATATTGCAAAAGTAAAAAATCTTGACGATGCTAATGGTGTAATATCTAATTGGATGAGAACTCGAAACACAATAGAATACTTAGGGATTTGGGAATATTTGAACAATCCAAATTTTAAACCCCTCGAATTCGAGGGGTTTAAAAACGAAGCAGGCGCAAATGCTTTTACCCTTTCTCCTCAAAAATGGATAGAAAGCACTAATGCTATTGGAATTATTTCTAAATCTGGTCGTTACGGAGGAACATTTGCACATAAAGATATTGCTTTTAAGTTTGCAAGTTGGATTTCTGTTGAATTTGAATTGTATATTGTTAAAGAATTTCAACGCTTAAAAGAAGATGAACAAAAAGCATTAGGCTGGACGGCAAAGCGTGAATTGGCAAAAATCAATTATCACATTCATACTTCTGCGGTCAGTCGAAACCTTATACCAAAAGAATTATCAAAAGAGCAAATAAATTTCATTTATGCCAACGAAGCGGATGTGTTGAACGTAGCAATGTTTGGAATGACTGCCAAAGAATGGCGAGAAACAAATCCTAACTTGAAAGGTAACATTAGAGATTATGCCACAATAAACGAGTTGATTTGCCTTTCCAATATGGAAAATCTGAATGCAGTTTTTATTAACGATGGAATATTACAAAGTGAAAGATTAGTGAAATTAAATGTAATCGCTATTCAACAAATGAGTATATTAGAAGGAGTTAATAGTAGAAAATTGTTAAAATGAAATAGTTGTGAAAAGAAAGAATGGGCAACGGCTAACGAGGCGGTTTGGCGCAACGGCGGCAGTATCTCTGCAGAAAAGGTGGTGCAAAATTGAACGTTTGTAGGCTGCATGAACGGTAGTGTAAGCCGCCGCCGCGCCAAGCCGCCAAAACGTTGGGCGACACCCGGACACCGACAATTTGGCTAAATGAATATAGAATAATAAATGTAAAGAAACAATTTTTATGGGAGTTGATTTAATAATAGTAGGCAAACATTCAATCCCCTTTAAAAGTAAAGAGATTGAGAGTAAATCGCAAATAGTTGGATTACTTAATTCTTTAAAATTTGAAGAATCTGAATTTCTTATTGAAAGCCGCAAAATATGGAATTCTGCTCATCTACATTCTGACTGGGGTGAAGAATTTCAAAGAAAAAATGAAGAAGAATTAGCAAGATGCTTGAAAATACGATCTTGGCAATTTTATTCCCATGATCGTTATGATTATGAAGATGATGATTATTGCCCTCACACCAGACATTATTTTCTCGAAGGTCCATATGGATTGGAGCTAGGAATAAACAAATTCTTTTTTGAGATTGATATTTGGGTTAATCGTTATCACCATTGGTTTAAAGCAAATGATGATTATAATGTTTTGTGGCGTGAAAAATGGCGGCAAGTTGTTTATAAAGTTACAAGCATTTTAGGGGGAGACTATGTAATGTATTTTCCTGATAGTTCATACAAATTATCAGGATATTTACCTTGTCAATGGTTTTTCACAGACGTTATGCAAGAATATTTACAAACTCCTAATATAGGATTAGACAAATATGTTGAAATTATTTCTGAAAGATATGCTAAACCCATTACGCTTGCAAAAGCGGATAAAATATTTGCTTATGATCTCGAAAAGACACCATTTATTGTTGATAGATTTGAAGATTTAGATAAAACATTAAAAATATGATTCAAAAAGGGCGATCGCACAACACCAAGGTTTTCGTTGTGTGCGTAAGCACAAACAATGAAAACCCTGTTGAACGAAACCGACTTGTTCCGCACACTTTTCATTATTATGGGTATTGAGTAGGATTATCTTATTTTTTTGTGTTCCCGTCGTTTGTTTTTTTATGACAATTTTCGACTTTTTTTGGTCATTTTTGATGTTTTTAGTTTCGTTTCTGTATAAATGTTTGAACTGACAACTGACAATCACATCACAATAGGC
>WRMI01000106.1 GCA_009777175.1 Marinilabiliaceae bacterium | reverse complement strand
CTGTATTTAGAAATTTGAGCAAAACTTCCTTTATTCCGAAAATGCGCTTAAAACCAAAATCGGTAAGTAAGTTGATATATACTCCCAAATCATTCTCTGTCAAAGACTTTTCAGGTTTTTTTAAATTGACTTTTTTAGCCATATATTTTTCTTTTAGTGCGCAAAAATAACAATTTTTTATATTACAAAGCAGAAATTTTAAAATAATATGTAAAAAATTTATTTTCGGCAGATTATTATATTTAAAATCACTACTGACCGATTAAATTATTATTCAATATTTATATAGTTGGATTTCAATATGTTATGATTTAAATTTAACCTTTTCAAAAAGTAACCTTATTCTTACCTTTTTTTTTAACAGAACAACCTTAATAGAAAAAGAATATCCCCTCAAATCCGCCTACCCCCCAAAAATGTTTAAAATAGAAATATATCACTCCTTTAAGATGGCGAAATCCCATACGAGAAAATATTATTTTGTTTGAAACCCTGTTATAATGATGAATTATGCTGTATTTTGGGAGGCAAACAATTTTATAACCTTTTCTACTGATTCTCAAACAAAAATCAGCATCTTCGGGTCCATAGAAAATTTTATCATCAAGGAAACCAACTTCGTCTAATAATTTTTTTCGGAACATTTGACACGCACCAATAAGATATTCAACTTCAAAAGGTTGATTATCTTGTAGTTCCTTTCGATAAAACTGTTTTTCGTTTTTACGTTCAATATTTGCTCTAAATTTTCCAATTATACCTTTATTGCTCAATTTGGCAACAAGCAAATTTCTAATTTTATGAATAGGGTAGGGGAGTTGTCTGCAACTGTCCTGCACTTCGCCCAACTCTGACTGAAGACGGCAGGCACAAAGCCCACATTCAGAATGATTTTCTAAATATTTGAGCATATCTTCCACTGCGGGTTGGTTTACAATAGTATCAACGTCTAAAATCCAAATAAATTCCCCTTTTGCCTTTTGTAGACCGATATTTCGAGCATAAGCAACTCCATAGTTTTTCTCTAATAAAAAGAATTGGATTTGAGTTCCGTAGTTCTGTAAAATATCCACCGTTCCGTCTGTTGAGCCATTATCAATTACAAATAGTTCATGAGGAATATTTTTAGTAGATTCTAAAACAGAATCAATACAGATTTTTAGGTCCCGTATGGCATTTCGAGTGATTATTACTATTGAAAGCATATTTTTTTTATTCTCTATAAAATATTTCTAACCAATTTTATTCATTAAACAATGAAAAGAACACGGATAACTCATATACGACACAATTTCACAGAATTTACTTTTCAGAAAAATATCCATGAAAAAATTTGTGTATATCTGTTTAATCTGTGTCATCCGTGTGCCTGTGAATAATTTAAGTTAAAATTCATTCTTTATGATAAATATTACAATAAAAATCGCTGCAAAGTTAATACAATTTTTCAAAGTAACTATTTACTTCTTGCAAAAATAAAATGAAACCTTTGTATTCATTGGAATACGAAAATATTTAATTAAAAAGTTGGCAACATTTTTTAACAAAATAAAAAAAATTTTTAACAAAATAAAACATTTTTGAAAAAAATACGTAAGAGCTATTATTTTTGCACAATAATATTGAATACAATTTATATAATTAAATAAGGTAAAGATAACATAAAAAGAATAAATATGTCAAAAGAGATAAAGTTCAGTTTAATTTATCGGGACATGTGGCAGTCTTCAGGAAAGTATCAGCCTCGTGTTAGTCAGTTAAAAGAAATAGCGCCTGTTATAGTCGATATGGGCTGTTTTGCTCGTGTAGAGACCAATGGTGGTGCTTTTGAACAGATAAATCTGTTATTCGGTGAAAATCCCAATGTTGCTGTACGGGGTTTTACGGAAGCGTTTAATAGGGCAGGTATTCAAACTCAAATGTTGGATAGAGGGTTGAACGGTTTACGCATGTTCCCCGTTCCTGCTGATGTCAGAAAATTGATGTACAAAGTGAAACGCGCGCAAGGTGTCGATATTACTCGTATTTTTTGCGGTTTGAACGACACACGAAATATAATTCCATCAATAACTTATGCCAAAGATGGTGGTATGATTTCACAAGCAGCGATGTGCATCACGTATTCACCGCTACATACGGTAGAATACTACGTTTCACTTGCAGAACAGCTAATTGAAGCTGGTTCTGTGGAAATCTGTCTAAAAGATATGGCAGGTGTAGGGCGCCCTTATAGTATCGGACAAATAATCAAAGGAATAAAGAACCGGCACCCTAATATCATTGTCCAATATCATGGGCATAGTGGACCTGGTTTTTCCGCAGCGTCAATGATGGAAGCCGCCCATAACGGAGTCGATTATTTAGATGTTGCAATGGAGCCTTTGTCATGGGGAATGATTCACCCTGATGTCATTACAATTCAGGCAATGCTTAAAGATGCGGGCTTTTTGGTTCCCGACATAAATATGGAAGCATATATGGAAGCTCGACGACTTACTCAAGCGTTTATGGACGACTTTTTAGGCTTTTTTATTGATAATAATAATAAAATTATGACCTCGCTCCTTGTTGGGTGCGGCTTGCCCGGTGGTATGATGGGTTCAATGATGGCTGATCTAAAAGGTATGCACGCTGCAATTAATTCCGCACTAAGACAGCGAGGAAAAGATGAAGTAACTTTGAATAATCTTGTCGTTCAACTGTTTCAAGAAGTTGAGTATGTTTGGCCCATGCTAGGTTATCCTCCGTTAGTTACTCCTTTTAGTCAGTACGTAAAGAATATTTCTTTGATGAATATTCTAGGGATGGCAAAAGATGAGCCTCGTTTTTCAACTATTGATAAAGATAGTTGGAATATGATACTCGGAAAAACAGGTAAACTGCCCGGTCCAATAGCACCTCAAATTATTGAGCTTGCAAAAGGAAAAGGTTTCGAATTTTTTGATGACAATCCACAAGATGCATTTCCAGACGAATTAGAAAAATATAGTGCTGAAATGAAAGAACTCGACTGGGACGAAGGGCCCGACCGTGAAGAACTTTTTGAGTTTGCAATGCACGACCGCCAATATCGAGATTTTAAGTCCGGAGTTGCTAAAAAAAGATTTTTACAAGAATTGGAACAAGCAAAAGAAAAAGCCGGAACTCCAATTTTTGTCAAACGTCCCGTGGTTGAAATACCCGTATTTAGTTTCGAAGAAATTATCAAATTATATCCCACAGCGAAAGCAATACATGCACCCTGTAAGGGTCAGGTTTTATGGCAAATAGACCTTGACGAAGACTCTTCTGCACCTTATGAAGGCAAAATTGTAGAAGAAAAATCTAATTTGTGTTATATTCAAACTTTTTATGGTTTAGAACCCGTAACAATAGGCTATGCAGGTACGATAGTTGCAACTTACATCAAACAAGGCGACCAAGTCCAAAAAGGGCAAGTTTTGGCGTTTATAAAATAGTTAGCGGCAATATGCAAATATGTTTTATTTTATCCAAAGTATCAAATATTTACAGAACTGAATAATGGAAATCTGAATATCAGTAACGAGAACAAACAATGCAGGTTAAAACGGGTATCCTACTGCAAAGTTAAATGCGAAATCATTATTATTATACCCCGATTTAGGTCGCCATCGTTCGCCTTGGGGAACAGTGGGGTCTTGCAATTTAAGTCCGAAATCTATTCTGAAAATAAAGAAGTTGAAATCAAATCTCGTACCGAACCCAGTGCCAATGGCAATTTGTTTATAAAAATCATCAAATTTAAAAAGCCCTTCCTCTCGGGCATTATGTTTTCTGATGTCCCAAATATTTCCGGCATCTAAAAAAAATGCGCCTTCAAGTATCCAAAATAATCTGAAACGATACTCAATATTGCCTTCAAGTTTAATATCTGCTGTTTGGTTGTAAAATCTTGCACTTGTGTTATTCACAAAACCTGGTCCAATTCCTCTAACTGGCCACGCCCTAAGGCTGAATGCACCGCCTGAAAAATATCTCTTTTCAAAGGGTAGGATGTCAAAATTTCCGTAGGGTAGTCCGACACCTGTAAATATCCTGTAATTTACCGATGTTAATCTGTTTATTCGTTGATGAAATTTTAAGTCGATTTCACTTTTAACATATTGTGCATATCTGATGCCAAAAAGATTATAATAGTTCTCGTGCTGTTGTTGTGTAACAATGGGAACAATCAAATTAAGCAGATTTCCTGCAGGTTCAAAAGAAAATCTTGCAAACCAAAAATTTGCGTTCCTACCTAAAACTTGCTGATTGTAAGTAATTGAATAATTTACGTTTAAAATTAAGTGGTCTTGATAAATATTTTGGAGGAATGTTGCTTCAATCATATTTTTGAAATCCTCTGAAACGTTAGGAACATTCACCAAACTGAAATCAAAAATTGAAAAATTGTGAAAAGTATGTCTTGATGAGCGCCACGAATATCCCATTCGTGCCGTTGCTATCGAACGCGTATAATCTGGACGCCTCTGATAACTATATGAAATAGAAACATTTGTGTAAGGATTATAACGCTGTCGAAATCGTTCAATTCGTATGGGCAACAAAAATTTTGGAAAAACAATAGAGGCATCACTTCCTGTTTCCATTGTGTTGAAAAAGTATGAATTTTTCACAAACTGATCCTGACGGGCAATTCGTGCGCTGATACTAAACAATTCCGCTCCTTTGAAAATGTTTTTATGCCAAAATGTATAACTACCCGCAGCGCCAATACTACCCGAAGAGTTAGTGCCTTCAATATCAAAACGAAATGATTTGACATTGCCTTGTATCACATGAATAAAGCAATCAATTTGTCTGTTCCCATTTTGGTCAAATGTACCCTCAACTTCTTTAAAACGAATATTTATAAATCTGAATATTCTGAGACTACTTAATAATTGTTGAGTTCTTTCAACCAAATCTATTCGATAAAGGTCACCCGGATTTATGTAATTGCTGTTTACTAACACATTAGGTCGAAAATCTAAAGAATTTCCATAAATAATCCTAAAGCCCTGAAAATAAATAGTATCAGTATATTGATTGAATGTATTTCTCTCAAACATAACATCTTGCGGATCACCACCAACAAAAAATGTTACTTCACGAATGGAATATTTTGCATGATGTTGTAAATCTACATTTTGCAGATTAATTGGCTTTGAAATAATAATTGTATCTGAAATCATAATTCCAGACTTCGCACTATCTACGTTGAAATGTATATAATCATTTGAAAAGGCAAAATAGCCAAGATTGTTGAGTCTTCGGGTAATTCTGTCACGTTCTCTTTCGTGTACATTTATTGTAAATGCTCTTCCAGGTCGCAACAAAGAATTTATTGAATCGTTTAAAATAGTCATTTTCAGACTATCATCTTCAACTCTATAATGCACATCTTTTATTTGATATCGGGGTCCCGATTTAATGTTGAAAACAATTTTTGCTTTTTTACGGGTTGGATAAAGAATGGTATCAGAGACTTGTGCTTGATAATAGCCGCGATTGTTCAAAAAGAGTCTCATTTGTGCTGCTGACCTGTCAACTAATGTAGAATCAAATATTACCGGTTCTTCGCCAATTCGTTTAAGCCAGTTGTTAAATTTTTTAGAATCATTACGTCCAGAAAGGTTATAAACGCCCAAATAAAGTTTCCAAAACCCTAAAATCTTTAAATTTTCTTGCTGACGCAGGTATGATTTTAATTCTTGTTTGGATACATTTTCTGCAGTATTGTTAATTTCAACTTTGGATAACAATCGTTCTCCCTCGGGAACATATTTTGTTGTCGCACAACTATAAGATAATAAAATAATTACTGTCTTAATTAAGACAATATTAATTATTCTATTCGGAAAAAGTTTTATATTTAATTGTTTGATTATCAAAAGATGGGATAGGAGTTTTAAGGGGCTGTTCATATTTTCTACCTACATTCAGTAGTCCCGCGCGGATTTGAACCGCGGGCCCCTACATTATCAGTGTAGTGCTCTAACCAGGCTGAGCTACGGGACTGTTTTGACCTAATAAATTACCACTTTATTCGTGTAATTTTCAGGTTATAAAAAACAGGGTATTAAAAGGAAAGGTTTCCGTTGTGTCAATAGGATTAAGTCGGACAATTTCACTCTAAAAAGGAGGTATTCCAGCCGCACCTTCCGGTACGGCTACCTTGTTACCACTTAGCCCCAGTCACCGGCT
>WRMI01000105.1 GCA_009777175.1 Marinilabiliaceae bacterium | reverse complement strand
TACTTTTGATTTACTCATTTTAATGTTTTTTGTGTAAACCTATTTTAGGACAAGACATTCAGATTTTCTGACCTCTTGGGAAATCAAAATGTCCCCTTTTTATGAAATAATTTTAATCCTCTTTTTTCCACATTCCGTTATGAATGCGACGCTTGGTAGAAAATGACGTTAAACGGGTTGAGGCTTTGCGTTCTTTGCGTTCTCAACTTTGCGCCTTAGCGTTAAAATAAATAAATAATATAAATAATCACTACTGACCGATAAAAAAATAGTACCTTCCTATTATTGTAATGTACAGTTTGAATTAACACCCTTTATACCTTATTTTTACCTTATTTTTCCTACTAAACAACCTTAATAGATGATGAAATCCCCTACATGTCATGCTGAACTTGTTTCAGCATCCCCTTTGTTTTAGGGGATTGCGGGTCAAGCCCGCAATGACAGGTCGGTGTGTTATGTTCTTTTGTCTACTAAGGTTGTTCTGTTAAAAAAATAAGGTATGAATAAGGTTATTTTTTGAAAAAGTTAAATTTTAATCATAAATTATTGAAATTCAACTATATAAAAATTTAATCGGTTAATAGTGATAAATAATGTAGGCTAGAATACAATTAATAACCTACAGAAAAAGATTAATGAATTAAGAAATGCCTGACTCACAAAGCGTTACGTCCATATAGGCATAAATGCCTATTGACAAATATATTTTCAAATATTACTTTTGCCGCCGATTTTTTAAAATAAATTAATGATATGGATAATCAAACTGAAAATATTATTGAGCAGGAAAAAATAACTGCTCTTGCCAAAAACACAAAGCATTATATTGATTTATTAGTTGAACAATGCGATGGCTGGCTTCCCGAAAAGGAAGGATTGAAAAATATGAGAGATAATTATCGAACAAGAATCAAAAAAAGGAAAACATGAGCAATATCTACCTTATCGAAGACAACTTTTTTGACAAAGTAAAAAACCCGTATAATTACGGGTATATTTTATTGTTTTTTATATTATCTTTGTCCCCGAAAAAAGTAAGTTTTTTATATTAAATAATTGATATATAAGATAATAAAGAGATAAAATATGATACCTAAAATAGTTTTAGAAGACCAAACGAAGACCAAACATTTAGTCTAATTATTAGTTTTTCAGAAGTAAAAACGTTTAATCAGAGTTTTAGAATGAATTAAATTGTAAATTTTTAATGAACTTTATATAAATTATCAATATTGTTAAACTTTGCCCTAACTGCCTAAAAAATCGAAAAGGTACGAAGGGCTAACTAAATTAAAATTATTATGGCTTATCAAGTAAAAACAACAAAAAGCTATGGGAGCAGATTAGGAGAATCTGCCAAAGGAATCTTTACAGGATTCATTATGTTTATAATCGGAACAGTTCTACTGTTTTGGAATGAAGGTAATTTTGTGAAAACAAAAAAAGCCATCAATGAAGTGAAAAAAGAAACCGTAATAGTGTCAGATGTCTCAACAATAGACCCGGCACTTAGCGGCAAACCTATTCACGCAACGGCATTCGCCAACACTGAAGACATTCTTACAGACGATATGTTCGGTGTTAGTGAAAACGCAATTTCTATCAACCGACAAGTTGAGTATTATCAGTACGTGGAACACTCAAAAAGTGAAACAAGAGACAAAATTGGCGGCGGTGAAGAAACCATTACTACCTATTCCTATGAAATAGAATGGGTAAAAGAGCCGGTTAATTCGTCTAATTTTGCTGATCCCGAATATCGGTCAGCAAATAAAGTGTTGAGGGTTGTGGAACCAAAAACCCAATATGCTCAAAATGTTTCTTTTGGAGGGTACAAGTTGCCAACATTTTTCATTTCTCAAATTAGCGGTAGCGTTCCCGCAGAAGTGAACATTGAACCCGAAGAAATGATGCACGTCTCCGATAACGTGGTATATTTTGGCGAATCTTTTTCAAATCCTCAAATTGGAGATGTACGGGTTACTTTGACGAAAATTTTGCCCGCAGAAATTTCAATAATTGGAAAAGTAACGGGCAGTACTTTCGAAAAGTATATCGCTAAAAACGGTAAAGAATTCGCAAGATTAGCAATGGGACAAAAAAGTGCCCACAATATGTTTGAAGAAGCTCATGCTGAAAACAGTATGATAACGTGGCTTCTCCGTATTATCGGTATTATTGTTATTGTGATGGGACTAAAATCGATGCTAAAAATTATCCCTACACTTCTAAAAGTATTACCTTTCCTTGGAAATATCGTGGAAGCAGGTTTGGGATTAGTTTGTGCAATTGGCGGTGGAGCATGGTCTTTACTTATTATCGCACTTGCATGGCTATTTTATAGGCCACTTATTGGTATTCCAATGTTGGCAGCGGCAATAGCGGGAATTTGGTATCTCAAAAAAGTGGGTAAAGAAAAGAAGTTGGCAGCAGCACAACTTGCTCAACAAGAAACAGTTGACGAATAAACGTGATTTTTTATTTTTAAACCTTTTAAATTAATAAAAAGATGAAGTATTTTTTATTTACAGCCTTAATGTTCCTAAGTGGAATGATGGCTGAATTGACTGCAAAGTCAACCGACAACCCCGAAGAAATTTTGGGAAACTATACCGGCGAAGTTAACGCAGTTGTTACCTTATTGGGTATTGACGAAACTTTTGACGGTATTACTATTGAGGTAAAAGAATCTGCAACAACTGCTAATTATAGCCTTGTGATTGCTGAAATGGACCTCGGCAATGGAAGTTTTTTGCCTGAATATGAATTAGATGATGTTATTGTTACACCATCTGGGGCAGGATACACTGTAGCAAAGAGTGGCTCGATAACTGTAGTTATCCCTGAAGTAGTTGTTCCTCCATTTCCGCCTTTCTTCCCCGAAGGAACAACTCTTTATGACGTACCTGCTACGATTACGCTTGAAAATGGATACATCGAAAACAATATTCTTGACTTGGAAATCAAAGCAGTTGCTACTTTGATGGGAATAATTCCCGTTACTGTTAACATCTATTTTGAGGGTACAAAAGAGGCACCATCAGTTTTTTCTGTGTCCGGGGTAGTATTGTTTAATGATATATCCATCGAAGGCATCACTATTTCCTATTTAAACACTTCGACCGTAACAACAGGAAATGGTTATTCCATCGAAGTTCCCGCAGGAACAGACCTGACTATAACCCCAAGCTTTGAAGATTATATCTTTGAGCCTGAATCTATTACTATTTTAGACATTAGTGAAAATCACCAAGGACAAAATTTTATTATAGTTGAAGATCCAGTTTATTATGTTTCAGGAATTGTTACTTTACCTACAGGAAATTCATTAGAAGGCGTAACAATTTCATATTTAGACACGTACACAGTTTCTACGGCAAATGGTTATTTCATTGAAGTTCCCGAAGGAACAAACTTGACATTAACACCAAGTTTGGAAGGATATACTTTCGAGCCTGAATCTATTACTATTTTGGACATTAATGAAAATCATTATCAGCAAAATTTTCTCGCGATTGAAGATATTGAAGATCCAGTTTATTATGTTTCAGGAATTGTATCGTTAGCGACAGGAAATACCTTAGAAGGCGTAACAATTTCCTATTTAGACACTTACACTGTTACTACGGCAAATGGTTATTTCATTGAAGTTCCCGGAGGAACAAACTTGACATTAACACCAAGTTTGGAAGGATACACCTTTGAACCTGAATCTATTACTATTTTGGATATTAATGAAAATCATTATCAGCAAAATTTTCTTGCGATTGAAAGTTATACAATTCAAGGAACAATATCGTGCGGAAACTCGGGCTTGGAAAACATGAAGCAAGTACAACTATTTAAGTTAGGATACAATCAAATGTATGATATGATTGATGAACAGATAATTGGAGAAGGATATAATGAATATTCATTTTTTGATATTTCCGCGGGCAGTTATTTAGTAAAAGCCCGAACTGCCAACTGCGGTATGCCTACGTACTTTGGCGATGTGTTGGAGTGGAGAGATGCCGAAATTATTACATTCCCAAACAATAATAATATTTTTAATGCAAATATTAATATTATTGAAACTCCGTCTATTGGAATTGGAAACTCTGTTATGAATGGTAATGTGGCAAGAGAAAGCGTTGAAAAATTTAGTATTACTATTCCTGTAATTGATGAAATTGTTTACCTTCAATATTTAGAGGCAGATGAATGGACTACAGTGCTAGCAACTATCACTGATATCAATGGTTTTTATGAATTTTCAGATATTCCTGCTGGAAAATATATATTATTTTTGGACATTCCCGGCTTGGATATGATTAACCTCATTGAATTTGACCTTGACGAAAACGAAACTCTTAGCGGAATTAATTTTATTATTACAGATGAAGGAATTGAAACCAAAGACGAAACTTCGTCAATTGAACCAATTTCGCAAAATAGTAAGTTGCAAGTTTATCCAAATCCAACAACAGGTCTGTTATCAGTTGTCAGTAGTCAATTATCAGAAAATAGAATTCATCCCAATGTCATTGAAATATCAGACATAGCGGGTCGTGTTGTTCATAACGTAGCGTGTACTGAAAACCGTGCAACCGTGAAAATCGATATTTCGCATTTGCCCGCCGGAGTATATTTCTTACGTATTGGAAATGAAACAGTTAAAGTCGTAAAGAATTGAGATAGCAATCGTTACGAATGCAACTCTCGTTAGTCAAATGTTTATTGTAAATGAATTATTGAATAAAAGAGCAAACCCTTCGGGTTACTTTGTGAAAATCCTTTGTGTGTCTTTTGTGGTTTTATTTTTTTCCACAACGGCGCACAAAGGAAATCACAAAGGAGCAGTCGGAATTTTAAACAAGTCCCTTCGGGGACTTTTTTTATTAACTATGATTTGGCAACGCAAAATAAAAAAAAGATGCGTCCACTCCGAAAAAGTGTCTTCTACCACAAAGTACACAAAGGGTTCACAAAGAACACAAAGAAATTCGTGCTATTTCGTGAAATTTGTGGCAAATTTTTTCAAAAAAAATCAGTTTATTTTTTGGTTAATAAAATTTTTTGCATCTTTGCATTTTATTTGCCGACAAAAGTTGGCAAAGATTTTAGTCATAATAAGCAGAGTGTTAGATAAATGGATAAGTTCAGAAAGATATATTATTATAAAAATTATTATCTTAACTTTTTTGGAACGTTGAATAATGATGAAAAACTGAAATTTAATTAGACTTTGCAATTAATTGAGAGTATTGAAAAAATTCCTGAAAAATATCTGAAACATATTAAGGGTACTTCTGGATTGTATGAAATTAGAGTAGAAGTTGGTTCAAATATATATAGAGTTTTTTGTTTTTTTGATAAAGGACAACTTGTTGTGTTGATAAACGGTTTCCGAAAAAAAACTCAAAAGACTCCCAAAAATGAAATTGAATTGGCAGAAAAATTAAAAAAAGAATATTATGATGAAAAAGATTAATAAAAATATGACTTCATTTGCCGAACACTTAGATAAACAATACGGAAAAAGAGGAACCGAAACACGTGAACAATACGAACAGGGTTTTGAAATGTTCAAACTTGGTGTTATGATTCAAGAACTTAGAAAAAAAGAAGGATTGACACAGATGGAGCTTGCACAAAGATGCCAAACAACCCCAAAATATATATCACGAATTGAAAACAATGCTAATGATATAAAGATGTCAACTCTATTAAGAATTTTTAATCAAGGGTTGGGAAGAAAAATAAATTTGAGCGTTGAGCAAGTTTATTAAAAATAAATTTTTAAATCAGTAATTTTTACTGATAACAAATATTATAGTGCTAACGAGCACAGTGTTAGATAGATAAATAGCGAAGGCTATTAGTTCTTGCACTTCATTTTTCCACTGATAACTTGAATATTCAGGTTATCACTACAAGAACAAATATTGGCGAGCGTCGCAAAAGCGGCGTGGAATGTAGGTTAGTAGTGATAGGCGTGGAAACCTGAAGTGCAAACAAAGAGATATAAATTCCACGCTTTTTTATTTATCTAAAACGAAAAAAGTACATTGAAATATTGAAACCAAAATTTGAGAGAAGAGACGAGAGAAAAAAATTTCATCAAAAAGATTATTTTGTAAAATTATTGTTTTATCTTTGCACTTTTATTGAAAAAAATTTTAGTCTCAAAAAAGGGAATAATATGAAGACAATATCGTTGAAAATGGATGATGAGGTTTATCTGCATACGAATGAAATTTTTATTAATGGAAACACACCTCGTAATAGGTATATTAATGAGGCATTAATGTACTACAACAGCAGGATGTACAAAAGA
>WRMI01000104.1 GCA_009777175.1 Marinilabiliaceae bacterium | reverse complement strand
AAAATGTGTAATTTCTCACATTATTCGTACGAATAATGTGTAATTTTGCCGAAAAATGATAGATATGGAAATAAAAAGAGATACATTAGAAGAATTGAAACAGTGGAAAGAGAGTCGCTATCGTAAACCGTTGGTCTTGCAGGGCGCACGGCAGGTAGGGAAATCTTTTATTCTCAAACGATTTGGTGCACAATGTTTTGAGAACTATTGTTACGTGAATTTTGACTTTGAAAAAGAACACAAAGCGGAATTTGCTGTTACCAAAGACCCTGCACGAATTGTTGCTTACTTGACTACAGTAATGGGAATTGATATTAAACCCGAAAAAACATTGATTATATTCGACGAAATTCAGGAATGTAACGATGCACTTAACAATTTGAAATATTTTCACGAACTAATGCCAAAACAAGCGATTGTGTGCGCTGGTTCTTTGTTGGGCGTGGCGTTGAAACGTTCGGAAGTCTCTTTTCCCGTTGGAAATGTTGATTTTCTAACACTCCATCCCGTTAGTTTCAAAGAGTTTCTTGCTTGTTACAACGAAAAATTATCAGAATTTTTAGAGAACTATGCTAATTTGGCTACATTTGAAAGAATACCTCAAATATTTCATACTCAACTTATTGAAGCCTATAAACTTTATCTTTGTTGCGGCGGTATGCCCGAAACAATTGTGCGTTACCTCGAAAATCACGACTGGAACGATGTTGATTTGGTTAATAACCAAATTCTTACAGCATACGAATTAGATTTTGCAAAACATATCGACAGTAAAGATATTCCCCGACTGTATCGCCTTTGGCAAAATATTCATGATAATTTGGCAAAAGAAGATAGAAAGTTCCGTTATTCGTTGATAGAAAAAAATGCGAGAGCACGTGAATATGAAAATTCAGTCGAATGGTTGGTTTCGAGCGGACTGATTAATCGCGCTTTTGAGGTAAATAATATCAAATTACCACTTTCTTCATGCAAAAACAGCAGCGCCTTCAAACTATATTTAGTTGATACAGGACTTTTACGCACAAAATTCCGACTTGTGCCTAATTCAGTGTTGCAAGGAAATAATTTGTTTACACAATTTAAGGGAGTTTTAACAGAAAATTATGTATTGCAATCTCTTGTGCGTCAGTTTGGAAACAATATTTTTTATTGGAATTCAAATTATCAGGCAGAAATAGATTTTATTTTTCAAAAGCAAGAAAAAATTGTTCCCATCGAGGTAAAATCTACAATTAGCACAAAGTCAAAAAGTTTATCAGAATATCGAAAAAAATATAAGCCCGAACTATCTGTCAGATTTTCACTGAAAAATGTCGTAAAGACAGATGATTTGTATATTTTGCCGCTATATCTTGCAGATTATGTAATAAAAATGATTATATAGTTTTTAGTGAATGAGTAAATGAGTGAATGAGTAAATGAGTAAATGAGTGAATGAGTGAATGAGTAAATGAGTGAATAAGTAAATAAGTAAATGAGTGAATAAGTAAATGAGTGAATGAGTGAATAAGTAAATGAGTGTAGGGGCGCACCCTTGCGGTCGCCCACCTTGAAATAAATGAGTGAATGAGTAGATGAGTAAAGTCCCCTTTTAATGAAATATTTTTCATCCTCTGTTTTCCACATTCAATTGGGAATGTGACGCTTGGTAGAAAATAATTTCAAAACATAAAAACGCATTCTGTTAGGAATGCGACCAAATTCAGAACTCCTGACTTGGCATTTGCTATTAACATAAATTACAAAGCTTTACAAAAATGATATCGCAAACAAAAGATTTCGCCTTAAACATTAATCTTTGTACTTTGTCTTAATCACGTCCAAAATTGTTTCAATCTCAACAACGCTTTCACTTCTTAGCATTTCAATTTTTAATGGTCGGAAATTATCAAAACCTTTGAAAGTAACTGCAAGATGTCGTCTTGTGTGTAAAATTCCTTTTCGTTCGCCGAGCCATTCCACGGTTTTATGAAGTTGAAATTTAATCATTTCAATATGTTCGTCAATTGAAATGGGAGGAAGTAGTTCTCCGTTGTCGAGGAAATTTCTTATTTCTCTGAATATCCATGGACTCCCAATTGCTGCTCTCCCTATCATAATGGCATCAACTCCATATCTATTAAAATAATCTTTTGCTATTTGAGGTGAATTAACATCTCCGTTTCCAATAATAGGAATAATCATTCGCGGGTTGTTTTTGACTTCTCCAATCAAAGTCCAGTCGGCAGTTCCTGTATAAAGTTGGGATCGAGTTCGTCCGTGAATTGTTAATGCATTAATACCTGCATCTTGAAGTTTTTCGGCTACCTCAATAATGTTTTGGGAATTGTTATCCCAACCGAGTCTTGTTTTTGCGGTAACGGGAATTTTAACGGCTTTGACTACTGCATCTGTAATTTTTAACATTAAAGGTATGTCATTTAACAATCCTGCTCCCGCACCTTTCATTGCAATTTTTTTTACAGGGCATCCGAAATTTAAGTCTATTAGTTCGCAGCCCGCCGATTCTGCAATTTTAGCGGCATCGGCCATTGCAGCAACATCTTTTCCGTACAATTGAATGCCAATGGGACGCTCCTCGTCAAAAATGATAAGTTTAGATTTAGTTTTTTCAACGTTTCTAATTAGTGCGTCAGATGAAACAAATTCAGTAAAAACTAAATCGGCACCCGCTTGTTTACATAACTTGCGGAAAACGGCATCGCTTACATCTTCCATTGGAGCTAAAAGAAGTGGCTCTTTGCGTAATTTTATCCCTTCAATTGTCAAAATTTGAATTATTTATAATAATATCGAAATATCGTTTTAAGATTACAAAGTTAGTAATAATTTTTTGGATTCAATGTATTTTTTTCTTTTACACTCTAAATCCAACCAAAATGTTAGTAACTTGCTTGCATTATTCATAAGAAATGAAAATATCTTTTAACCACAAAGGAACACAAAAAATAACTGAAAACTGAAAACTTTTAACGTTCTTGGCGTTCTCAACTTTGCGTCTTTGCGTTAAAATACATAATATGAATAATGTAGGTTAAAAACTATATCCCGCACCAATTCGAGCATTAATTCCGTGCATTGGGTAGCCGTTATAAAGATAATATTTTGAGAGAAAAATATTTTGGGCAGAGGCAAAAAGACTCCATCTGTGTGTTAGGTTGTATTTTGCGCCCAAATTAAAATCAAAAACCGGTTTAAGTGGTTGAATATCACGTTGTGTTGTAGCATCATCGGGTATTAACGCAAAACGTTCTCCGAGTATGTTAAATGCTGCGGTAAAAATTAAATCTTGCGTAACTTTAAAGTTTGCTCTAAGTCCGAGTTCCATGTTAGGTTTGTGCCACGCTTTTTCGAGAGAATCGAGGTTATATCCGAAATATGCTGCATGTAGAGTTATGTCGAAATAATCAGTAATGAAAGTCTTAAATTCGCCCGAAACTGACAGCAAGCGTCCGTCATCGTACTCGACTCCGAATTGGTTGGAATAATGGGTTTCCAAAGTATTATTTACAAAAAATTTATTAACAAAAAAGTGTTCGTTACGGAAGTTACCATATTCCACTCTTGCTGCGAAGGCTGTTTTATTACTGAAATTTCCTTTTAAACCTGCAAAGAATTTTATTTGGTAAAAGGCAGTTCTCACGTTCAAATCAGGTGAAATATAAGGATTTTCTGCCATAATACTTCTGTAACTATTTGGATTAATGTCTCCTGTAATTCCGGCAAATAGTGCTACTCTATTTTCCACTAAAAAATTTACAGATACGTCTGGTGAAATATAAGGCTCTTTTTTGTAAGCGGGGTCTGGGTCTAATTCGTAAAGGTCGTCAAAATCAATGCCAAATTTCATTCCTAATTTAATTATAAAATCACCATGATTAAGTAATAGTGCAGGATTTATTTCTAATAAAGTACGGTTTCTGTCTTCAAAATTATAGGCAGGGTTTGTATCGGCTTTACTTGTTTTTGTACCAGCAAAATCCACTGCTGTTCCGATACGAATAATAAAATCAGCAATAGAAAAATCAAAATCTCCACCATAGCGAAAACTATTTTCTGTAACGCCTGTAAGGTTGCCAAAAGTGTAAAAACCAAGCAAAACGTCATATTTGGTATCATTTTTCAAAACACGATTATTTAATCTTGCATTTAGGTCAAAAGCCGTTTGTTGCTGTTTATCAGATAAAATATCGGTGCCATCTATTGTGTTATTAATATATTTGGCCGTATCAAAAATAGTATTGTATCCGTAATATTTGTAGGCATAATTATAAAAATCCATATTTGCTGACAGGGTAGATTTTTTAAAGAAGTGACGAAGATATAGCCCTGCTTTTGTGTCGTGATAGTCGGCTGTTTCGTTTTCACCGTTTTCTAGTTCAATTTTGCCAACGGCTGATTCGTGCTGTGCATTAAATGCGAGGGCAAAATTTTCATTACGCACAAGATTATAGACCAAATTACCACCATATATTCCACCCGATTTAGGGGCAAAAAATCCGCCATAACCCATTATATATGCGGGAAAAAGTTCGTTAAGGGGCTCTTGAGCAATTCTGGCTGCAGTAAAAGGTACCAAATTTGGAGAGGTTTCTAATGCCTTTCCTTTTAACTGATACCGAAAAATTGGCATGGATGTCAATGTATCGCCAACAGTAGGCATATCATTGATTTTGAATGCATCCGAAACAGTCGGATTATACTCCCTAATAACCTGAACATCCTGATTGACTTGCTCTTCCTGTGAAAACAAACAGAAAGGAACTGTTAAAAACAAAATAAAAAGGCAAATATCCCTTTTTTGATAAAATATATTTTTCATCTATTTCTATTTTTTGCCACCAACGGCACAAATTATCATTAATTTATTGAAATTATTTTTTAAAAACGACAAACTATCAAAATATATTGTATTTTGGGGATATTTTTTGTTAGATAGTACAAATTAGTGGTTAGTGGTTAGTGGTTAGTGGTTAGTGGTTAATAACTCATTCACTCATTTACTTATTCACTCATTTTTCTACCAAGCGTTGCATTCCTAACGGAATGCATTCTTGCTTATTTACTCAATCCCTCATTTACTCATTCTCTCATTCACTGAAAACTAACAACCCATTTCAATTGTGCAAAATTATATAAATTTCAGAACACCTGACTTGGCGCAAAATCGATTGTTGTATTTTTTTCACAAATATTTCAGACTTTTAGACCTCACTCACCTACATCCCGTAGCTGCGTGCCCCGAGTTGCGCTTACGCTAACTCGGGGTTATCTACGTGGCACTCCTTGCGGAGTGCTGCTGCGTGGGATGAATGGAGATTGTGAGGTTTGATTAGTTAGTGAACAATTAAGCTTAATGCATGGATAGGCGGATTTAATCGGATTTAACGGATTTATTGTTATTTTTGGTAAAACGTGTTAGATATTATAAATTAGGTAGTTAGGTTAGTTTCTAACAAATAAACCCCCCTCCCGCCGGTGGGTGGCATTGAAATTTTTTAAACCCAAAAATGAAGAAATAAATATTAAGAAAAAAATAAAATAAAATAAAAAAGCAAAATTGTTAAATATAAGATTATCAAGATATTAGTATTTTGGGCAGAGGGAAAAAATGCAAAAAATGCAAATTTTTTTAAAAACATCCTATTTTTGGCCCTTTATTGGGTTCATGTGTTTGAAACAAAAAATTATATAAACTTATATCCCCCCCCGCCGGTGGGTGGCATTGAAATTTTTTAAACCCAAAAATGAAGAAATAAATATTAAGAAAAAAAATAAAATAAAATAAAAAAGCGAAAATGTTAAATATAAGATTATCAAGATATTAGTATTTTTCGGAGAGGAAAAAAATGCAAAAAATGCAAATTTTTTTAAAAACATCCTATTTTTGGCCCTTTATTGGGTTTATGTGTTTGAAACAAAAAATTTGATAGACTTAAATCCTCCCTCCCGCCGGTGGGTGGCGTTAAAATTTTTTAAACCCAAAAAAGAAGAAATAAATATTAAGAAAAAAATAAAATAAAATAAAAAAAGCGAAAATGTCATTTTGGAAACCAACAATGAGTCCACTCCGAAAAGCCTAATTATTTAACTACAAGGTTTTTGGAGTGGACTCAACAAAAAATAAACTTGAAGAAAAAATGATCATCAAAAAATATTTTTGAAATCTTCTAATAAAAAAATTTTTTATCAACTATTATGTATAATAAGAATAAAAATTTTTAAGATATGCCAAGAATAAATTTTGTCACAAAGAGATTTCACAAAGGACACAAAGTATTAAATATCAACATATATCAACTTGTGATCTTTGTGCATTCTTTGTG
>WRMI01000103.1 GCA_009777175.1 Marinilabiliaceae bacterium | reverse complement strand
TGTTTCGAGGTTAAGTAATTCTTGTAATGATACTTCTTTTCGTTTGAAAATTAAACTGTTATCATAATAATTATCTGAAATTATTTTTTTCACAAATTCGGTTTTATCTTTTCTGATTTCTAATTTGTACTCTTTATTATTAAAGTGTAACACTAAATGGTTGCCAACAACTTGCACGTTATCAAAACGTTGTACTGTAAAATTTATAATCAACTAAATTCCGAAATAAAGTCGTGGATACCGCTATCAATTTCGTGCTGTTGGTAGGCGAGGCTGTTGTTTTGCCATTTGTGGTGGAGGTCTTTAAGGGTCATTGTGTTATGCTTTATTCGAGATGAAGGTTTGGAGGTCTTGTTTATTTTGTAGGCAAAAATAATCTCTTCGGTTTACATTAAACATATATTGCATCTGATAAAATTTGTTGTCGGAAAATAGGTTTAATATATTTTTCGCGACAAATATCAACTTGTATGTTAAAAATTGATTGTAACTCTTTCCTTAAAAATTCCTTTTTTTCTGTTAAATCGCGAGTATAATCTTCGAATTCAATTATCAAGTCTAAATCACTTTCGGGAGTTTGTTCCCCACGTGCGTAAGAACCGAAAATACCTAACTTCTTCAAATGATATTTTTTGCTGATATCTTGCTTATTTGCAAATAAATAATTTAATATTTGACTTTGATTATTCATTTCTAAAAATTTTTCTTTCAAACTACAAAAGTAGATGAATTTATTAAAATTTCAAAAAATTATAATAAATAATTATTTAAACAATTGTATACATTTCTCCCACCAACTCATCAATTTCTGTTTTTATGTTTGTTTGTTCCTCAAAATCTATTGTTTCGAGGTTAAGTAATTCTTGTATTGATACTTCTTTTTCGGTTAAATATCAAATCGTTATCATAATATTTTTCTGAAATTATTTTTTTCACAAATTCGGTTTTGTCTTTAATGATTTTTACTCTGTATTATTAAAGTATAAAATTAAATGATTTCCAACAACTTGCACATTATCAAATCTGTCGTTATTATCTGCTAATTCATTGATTAATTCGGATAATTTTTTTCGTTTTTTCTCATACACTCGTAAAGCACCTTTTTAATAATTCTTGCATTTTTGCCTTTTTAATAAATTACCGATTGATTTCAACAATTTTCAATAATAGTTCTAAATCACTGTTTTTGTGGCACAATGAAAAATCATTAAAATTGCATAAAACGTTATTTATCTCTTCTATTAGTTTAAATGGGTGTTTCACGTTTTCTTGTTCAATACCCGCATTTCGTTTATAAACTTTGTTATTATTTTCAGAAGCTTCTAATTTTTTTATTAAATTTTCCTGAATTTCAAAGTCTAAGATGGGAATTGTATTTAAAGTCTCTTCCGACAGGGTCATTCCTCCATCCTTTACTCGCCACCACCAATATGTTAGTGAACTATTTAACAACAAATATGCTTTGTTATAATCATTTTCATTTTCGAAATATAACGTTTTCATTGAAGCCCTTTTTACGGGTTTTTTCAATGCCGAAATAAAATATCGCGGTGAACTTGGAATATAAAGTATATACTCAGTTTCTTTGTTTGATATTATATTTCCAAGCGTTTTATTCAAATTTAATGATTTGTAAAAATCAGCAAAAAAAGAACTCACTTTTGGAAAAAATTTACTAGTCAACGTTACATCTGACAAAAATTTATCAAGGTTTTCGAACATTATTTTTCGCTCTGATGTGCGCCACCGCAATAATGACGTAATTTTACGACCTGCAAAATTACTTCCTGCAACAATAATTGCCGCTCTAACACTATTTAAATGATTTGTATTTGTACTTCCGAATTTCACCCCTTTGAAAATAGTATCAGGTACATTGTCAAAGCAATAAATTGTTAGATTTTCAAACTTTTTTAGCAGTAAAGAACGTAAAGATGTAAATTTATCGGCATTTGTAAATGATTGCGGAGTAATACTAATAAATCCTTTACTCGTTTTCATTATATTTTCAAGAAAATAGGCATACAAATCGGTACATCTACAAGTTTCAAAGCGAGTATCTTCCGAACAATTAAAATATGGTGGATTTACAATTACAAAGTCATGTTTTGGAATTTGATTCAGCGAATCAAAAAGTCCATTTTGAGATACTGAAAGAAAATCAAATTCAATGAAATTGTGTTCTATTTCATTAAATAAATTCGTTTCTTTATCTTGAAATGATATTGTAAAAATTACTCTCGCAATAAATAAAGCAAGGGTATCTTTATCAGAAAGAATTAAATTATTTTTCAAAAAATCTTCTCTATTTTCCTGAATATCAATTAAAAACCACGATAAATTTCCTACACCACAACAGGGGTCATACCACTTACCTACATCAAAACGATTTGAATAACTTGCAAGCAATTCCGATACATCTTTGGGAGTAAAATATTGTCCGTTCTGCTTTTTATTTTCGTAATTTATTTGAGCAAGCGAGTATTCGTACAAAGTTCCAAGTTCAGTAATTCCTAAATTTTTAAGTAAATTGGTCTTTAATATTTCACAATGTATAAATTCCTTATTTTCTGTTATATAATGAAATTTCTCTTTCTGTTTTAAATGTGTAAACAATAAATTTAACCAAGTTTGATTTAATCCAAATTTAGTTAATAATTCAGGAATTTTATTTATGGCAAATTGAAGTTGTTTTGTCATAAAAATTACTCCTCTTCTAGGATCGATACTGACATAATCTTTACATTATTAAATTAATGCATATAAATACTTGAAAATGAGCAAGTTACATAGGAAGGGGTAAATGCCTTATTTATTTTCACACCAACTTGTTTTCTTTTAATATTTTAAGAATTTGTTCGTTGGAAAGGTCGGTTATTTTGGCGATGGTATCTATTGAAAGTCCATTATTATGGCATCTGATAATAGTTTCTTTCTTTTCTTTTTCTAAACCAATAGCTTCGCCTTTTTCTAAACCTATGGTTTCGCCTTTTTTCATACCAATTGCTTCGCCTTTTTTCATACCAATTGCTTCGCCTTTTTTCATGCCTTTTTTCATGCCAATTGCTTCACCTTTCTTTTCGCCTCTCTTTTCTCCTTTCAGTTCGGCGGTTTGCATTTCGCTTTTTCTATCCGCAAGTGCTATCAGTTCTGCTTCGTATTCTGCTTTCTGTTGTGGTGTCATATTAAGCATATCCAATTTTTCGCCCGCAGCCTGTATGCCTGCCGCTGTAAACTCGCTTTTTACAACCGAGTTTTTCAATACATAAACCCATTCGTCAAATTTACTCTTTGATGGTTTTTTGGGTACAAAATCTCTTTTCCTGTTTATATTCTTCATTTTGCGCTCCTCTTCATTCTCAAAATTGTAAGGGAGTATCAGAAAAAATTCAGGATGAATATGTTTTGGAGCTCCTCGCGGATCTAAATTTTGAGAAAATGGAATTACCTCGTCATAATGAATGCCTTTAAACTCTTTCAAATTTGCCGTGAATACGTATTCGTCTTCGGCGTTCAAGCCATAATAGGAAATATTGATGGAATATACCTTCTTTATGTCATACTTCTCGCCCACCTTTATCTGCTCAACAACTGCCTTACACGCGTTGAACAAGATTTTACCCATAAAGTCCACCTTGTCAAGATATTGTATCTCAAAAACGGCTAACTCACCACCGTCTATTTTTGCCTTCAAATCTATCCGACTTACTTTACCGGTATTTTTTACATTTCTTACTTTCCCTGTTTTTCCTGTTTTTTTATCTATTGTTGCAGGGATAGTAGGATTGATTTCGCTTTCTAAAACTTCAACCACCGTAACAGGCTTTTCGAGCAATTCTGTTAAAAATCCACTCAAAATATCAAAATTTGCCTTGTCGCGCAAAACATTTTTGATGGCGTAATCAAATGAAATTATTGTTCTTTCCATAGTTTTCTCAATTATTTTTTTTGCAAAATTAATCTGTTTATTTTAATTGACAAAATAAATTTAAATTATTTCACCACTATGTTATTTTATACATTTCACTCACCAACTCATCAATTTCTGATTTTATGTTTGTTTGTTGGTTATAATCTATTGTTTCGAGGTTAAGTGATTCTTGCAATAATAGTTCTTTACGGTTGAATATTAAACTGTTATCAAAATATTTTTCTGAAAAAATTTTTTAACAAATTCGGTTTTGTCTTTTAAGGATTTCTAAATTATACTCTTTTAAAGCTAAAAATAAAATGATTACAAACAACAAACTGTTATTGAGCCATTTATGGTGTGCAATAATTATAAATATTCAACCCCTTACCATTTTCTGAAACATTTTTGATGCAAAAATAAAGTCGTTCAATTCTTTATTATCGCACGTAAAAATATCTTGGCTTGTTCCTTCCCAATATTTATGCCCTTGATAGATAAAAATAATGTACTCTCCAATGCCCATAACAGAGTTCATATCGTGGGTATTTACAATGGTTGTCATGTCGAATTCTTGCGTAATTTCTTGAATAAGTTCGTCGATAACAATGGAAGTTTTAGGGTCTAAACCAGAGTTAGGTTCGTCGCAGAAAAGATATTTTGGATTCAATGCTATTGCTCTTGCTATTGCTACTCTTTTTTTCATGCCTCCGCTTATTTCAGATGGAAAAAGGTGATTAACATTAACAAGGTTTACTCTTTTTAAGCAAAAATTTGTTCTATCTAACTTTTCTTCGTTTGACATTGATGTAAATAAGTCTAACGGAAATCGGACATTTTCTTCTACGGTATGTGAGTCAAATAGGGCACCTCCTTGGAAAACCATTCCAATTTCTTGTCTTAGTTTAATTTTATCAGCGTTTTTCATTGCTGTAAAATTTCTTGAGTCGTAGAAAATTTCGCCTAAACTTGGTTCAAATAGCCCTACTAATGTTTTTAAAAAAACAGTTTTTCCGGAGCCACTTTGTCCGATTATTAAGTTAGTTTTTCCTTTGTGAAAAATAGCAGATACGTCTTTAAGAACTTCTTTTCCTTCAAAAGATTTGAAAATATTTCGGGCTTCAATCATGGCAAAAGTAGTTGAGTTAGAATAAGGTCAAAAATCAAAATATATATACAACTCATAACCACTGCTTTAGTGCTTGAGTGACCAACTTCGAGTGAGCCGCCCGAAGTGTGATAGCCATAATATCCTGCAATTGAAGTAAGGATAAAGGCAAAAATAATCGTTTTTACGACAGAGTAGAAGATGTAGTAAGGAACGAAAGCGTATAAGATACCTTGTAGGTAATCTGCGGATGTAACTGCGCCAGTTGCGGCTCCGGCTATCCAACCGCCAAAAATTCCTACGCCCATACTGATAACTGTTAGGAATGGTGCTGTTAGCATAAGTCCCAGAACTTTTGGAAGAACTAAATAATTTGCTGAATTAATTCCCATAACGTCCAAAGCGTCAATTTGTTCTGTAACTCGCATTGTACCAATACCTGAGGCAATATGTGAGCCAACCTTTCCGGCGAGGATAAGGCAAACTAACGTACTCGAAAATTCCAAAAGCATGGAGTCGCGGGTCGCAACAGGAACGGCATAAGTTGGAATTAGAGGCATGTCTAAATTGTAGGCAGTTTGCAAAGTAATAACCGCTCCAATGAAAAACGAAATAATAAAGACAATGCCTACTGAGCCAATCCCAAGTAAATCCATTTCTATAAATAGTTGTTTAAAGAAAACTTTGTGTTTCTCGGGTCTGCGTAAAACGCGACTCATAAAAACTGCATATCGACCAAAATGAAAAAATAGTCCCATAAATGTTAAAATAAAAAACAAAAGTAACAACTTTTTTTGATAACAGCATCTTTTTTTTGATTTTTTGAATTTTTTTTGAAAAATATTTCTACTTTTGCAAAATAATAATAAAAATTTTTTCTATGGAACCCTTTATGGTTTTGGGAAAAGGAATGATAACAGGCTTTTTGGTAGCATTAGTTCCGGGAGTGATTATGGTTGTTTTGATTAGGCGTATTTTGAGCAAAAGTTTAAAGTCGGGAATTATTTCTGGTTTTGGTGCTGCCACAGGAAACCTCTTAGCAGCGACAATTGCCGCATTCTTTCTGGGTATTGCAATAGAATTTATCGAAGAAAATCAGGAAGTTTTATTGGTATTTTTTGGAATTATTCTCGTTATAATGGGCATCAATATCTTTATTAAAAATCCTGATAATCAAATATTAAAGAACCAAAAACGCAAAAGCATCGGCAATTGGAACGACTTTTTTTCTGTTTTTTTAATTGCGTTTACAAATCCGGGGTTTTTCCTTACATTTACTGCATTTTTTGCATTTTGGGGTATAAGAGGCGATTGGATTGACAAAATTGAAAGAATATGGCTACTTGGAGGAGTTTTTCTGGGAGCCACAATTTGGTGGATTATGTTTAGTTATGCTATAAGTAAACTCCGTAAAATATTTAAAATGAGATATATAACTTTTTTAAACAGATTTTCAGGAGGATGTGTTATCATTCTGGGACTTGTCGCTGTGTTAAGTTCTTTGATGTAGCCTGCATTATTTATAAAAAATCACTACTGACCGATAAAAAAATAGCACCTTCCTAATTAATGTATCGTACAGTTTGAATAAATACACTTTTATACCTTATTTTTCCTACAAGACAACCTTAATAGATGATGAAATCTCCTACATGTCATGCTGAACTTGTTTCAGCATCCCCTTTGTTTTTAGGGGATTGCGGGTCAAGCCCGCAATGACAGGTC
>WRMI01000102.1 GCA_009777175.1 Marinilabiliaceae bacterium | reverse complement strand
AGCCGGGGGTACCTGAAGTATGTAACCGAAAGGAGCGTCCTAAGGTAAAACCGGTGACTGGGGCTAAGTCGTAACAAGGTAGCCGTACCGGAAGGTGCGGCTGGAATACCTCCTTTTTAGAGTGAAATTGTCCGACTTAATCCTATTGACAACGGAAACCTTTCCTTTTAATACCCTGTTTTTAATAACCTGAAAATTACACTAACAAAGTGCTAATATATTTAGGTCAAAACAGTCCCGTAGCTCAGCCTGGTTAGAGCACTACACTGATAATGTAGGGGTCCGCGGTTCAAATCCGCGCGGGACTACTGAAAAAATTAATAAAAGTGGATAAAAATCAAATCAGAGAAGTAATAGCCCGAAGGGCTGCTCTCGAACTTAAAGATGGAGACGTGGTAAACCTCGGAATTGGTTTACCTACAATGATCCCCAATTACTTACAAAAAAGTGTAAAAGTAATTTTTCAATCTGAAAATGGATTACTCGGCGTTGGACCACGACCCGAAACTGGTCAAGAAAATTCCGAACTCACCGATGCGGGAGGCGGTTTTATTACTGCAATACCCGGCGCAAATAGTTTCGATAGCGCAACATCATTCGGAATTATTCGTGGCGGCCACGTTGATGTTACAATACTCGGGGCATTACAAGTTGATGAAATGGGTAATCTTGCCAATTGGATTATACCCGGCAAAATGACGCCCGGAATGGGCGGCGCAATGGATTTAATTGTAGGCGCAAAAAAAGTGGTTTTGGCAATGGAACATACTGCAAAAGGCAGCCATAAAATTTTGAAAAACTGTACTTTGCCTTTGACGGCAGCAAACCAAGTTAATCTCATAATTACTGAAATGGGCGTAATTGAAGTAACCCCAAAAGGGCTCGTTTTGAGTGAAATAAATAAAGAATTTACCGTTGAAGAAGTCCAAGCAGCAACCGAAGCACAGTTGATTATTGCTGAAAATTTGATAGCAATGAGGCAATAAATTCTTTAAATTCTTATGAAATTACAAGATTTATTTTCAACCAAAAGCGTTAGCGGCTCATCAGCCTCAATTGGACTACTCCTGCTACGTATTGCAATTTCTGCAATGATGCTCACTCACGGGATGACTAAACTTTCAAATTTTTCGGAATTGAGCCAACATTTTGACCCGATAGGTATTGGGGGATCTTTGTCATTGTCGCTTGTTATTTTTGCAGAAGTGTTTTGTTCAATTGCTGTTATGTTAGGTTTGTTTACGCGGCTTTGCGTTATCCCGTTAATGTTTGCCATGTGTGTAGCAATATTTATTTTTCTTGCGGGAGAGCCTTTTGCAGCAAAAGAATTAGCATTGCTTTATTTATCATTCTATGTTGTATTGTTGATAGTTGGTCCAGGACGTTATTCAATAGACCGATTACTTTGGAAATAACTTACAATGTATTATTTAAACACAAAAATTGCCTAAAACTTTTATTTTCATAACATCTGACTAAACCCAAACTCGATTGTCGACTTTGTAGTGTACAGCAAAAAAAAACAGCCCGAAAACTAAAAATATCAAAAATGACAAAAAAAGTCGAAAATTGTCACCTGACTTCGACAATGCGACACCCAAATAGTATAAAATTGGCATTTTAAGCCACTTTTACGACTTTTTGCGACACCCACTCGAAATTTTATATTATTGATTTTCAGTGCATTAAAAAAATTTTTTAAAAGTGTCGAAGTCAGGAAATATCAAAAATGATAAAACAGTCGAAAATTGTCATAAAAAAACAAACGACGGGAACACAAAAAAATAAGATAATCCTACTCAATACCCATAATAATGAAAATTGTGCGGAGCAAGTCGGTTTCGTTCAATAAGGTTTTCATTGTTTGCGCTTACGCACACAACGAAAATCTTGGTGTTGTATGCAGCCCTTTTCAACCATTTTTCTATTTTGTTTTAAAATCCAAATACACTGTGTTTTTTGCATTAACTCCATCTTCACTGAAAAACCATTGTGCAGGAAAAACGATAGAATATTCTTTGTTTGGTTCTAATTTAACCTCTAAAATCCATTCTGTCTTTGTTTCCTCGTTCCACTTTGCACCAATAACTTCTGGAAAATATTCTTTTCCTTTTGTCCCATAAGTTGAACCGTTTGCTCTTGTGTTCATTTTTTTGTTGAATTTCACAATTATTTGCGTAGTTGTTGCATCAACATCTTGTGCATTATTTTTTATGTTTTCAATAAACATTACAGGCATAAGTTTCTCTTGCTCTTTGACCATTTTTGAGGGATTTAATTTATTGAAAACTTTCACTATTTCTGGCATATAACTTTTCAATGTTGGGTATTTATCACGATTCTGTTCGTAATTTAATAGAGAATTGTATAATTCTTCAATCCAAATAAAACCATTGCTTTTCTCATTGGAAAAATATTTTTCGGGATTTGTCGGATAATGGTCTGCCATATATTTGATAACACTTGCTCTTACTAATATTTCACACAACATTGTTTTAGAGTTTCCATACGCTTGTCTGTTGAAAACGTCTTGTTTGATTTTGTAAAATTCATCTGCTTTTTTCTTGATTTTGTCATAATTCTCGGAAATTAACTGATTGCAAAATGAGTGGCAAAATTCGTGAATTATCAAAGGTAAAGCCCAACGGTCGTTAAAATAAGAATTATCTAAACTGTCTATTGCGCAAATAGTTATGGAGTACAAATCTTCTTTTCCGTTGAGATATTCCACTTTCGGACCATAATTATTACTTCCATTAGATAAACTAATAATCAAGTTAAATTTGCCTTCTGGTACTTCCCCGTAAAATTTTTCGTACCATTCCATATCAACTTTTTTGAAATATTCCGTTGCTGTTTGTTCTACTTTTCTAACAAAATCAGATTGCGATACAAGAAAATCGCGAAATTGTGTCGTTGTGTAAAAATCATTTAATAATTCAATAAAACGAGGTAAATAATCTTTGTTCCAACGACTGTCCAAACTATTTTCTTTCACATTTGGGATTAGTGAAATCTTACCGTCAACTATTTGTAAATGGACAGCCAAACCCATCGGGGCATCGTAACCAACTCCGAAATTTTCACGAAACGTTTTGGTATATTCCACAATTTCGTGGTCTTTGTACGGTTCAAAATATTTATCCAAACTATCTACATAAATTGGAATTTCTTGAGTTACATACTCTTGTGCACCTGCCAAACGAAAAACCGTGCTTAATAACTCACAACGTTCATCAACTTTTGCATTTAATTCAATTTTTTGTGCAAAAAAGAATGAACTCACTACTAAAAACAGTGCTAAAAATGCTAATTTCTTCATACTCTATAAAATTTTGGGTCGATGTCCTCCACCTGTTTACAAATTACAGGATTGTTTTTGTAATATTCAATAAATATGTTTGTATCAACAAGTATCATACTGCTTTCTTTTCGTTTATTCCCCACGCTTCGTTACGTAATTTATCGCCATCAATATCATAATCCTGCCACATTCCGCGATTTTTTGAAAAAAGTTGAGAAAATGTTTTATTTTCAGATTTTTTTTCATCTGTTATTAACGCATTCACATTCCATGAACTGAAAAGCCCCATCAATACATTGATTTGCATATTGTCAATACTATTTTTTAATAATATTTGTGTCATATTTTTTTTTTAATCCGGCTGCAAATATAAATGAAATTTTTGAAAAACAAGCGAGAAACTAAAATTTTTATAATTTTTTTCAAAAAATGAAAAAAGCGGCAAAATTAAAATAATTATGCCGCTGTACACTATCACCAAAATTTTTCGGGTAATGGCAATCAGAGCTTATTTTGAGAATGGACGACATCCCCAATGTGGTAAATTCTCTCCATTTTTTCTTTTTTGAAAATAAAAAAATAGTAAAAATTTTAATACAAGCGAAAAAAAGCAGCCCGAAAAGTTTTTCGGTCTACTTATCATACTACCATCTTATAAAAAAATCAATAATATTAATGATGATCTGATACCAATACTAAGTAAATACTTCGACTTATTATTCTCATTCCATACTCATCGGCTTTAATCCTATATTCTATTTCCAAACCGGGAGTTTCTTCATACCTGATAGTAAATTGATAAATAAAGCATTCAAATAAATCAAAAAGAATTCTATTATCTTTTACCATAGCGGCTTCTATCTGTTTCAGTTTTTGAACAGTTTTCATTTTTTTGAAATTCTCCTTAATATCATCGCCCTCATTTGAATAAGTAGTTGCAATTTCTGAATATTCGTCAGAGTTAAATGAAATTTTTACAGTTTCTCGAAAATAGGTAACATTATAAGTATCGACAACACTATTGTCAAAATAAGGTTCAAGTTGTTCAAACTGAACAGCATATCTTTCAATATCCGACCATACAATGCTTTTAATGCTGTCACATAAAGTCGAAGAATAACTTTTATTACCTTTTGTTTGCGAAAAAGCATTTAAAGATATTAGAAAAGCAAAAATTATTATTTTTTTCATGCTATTTAAGTCTTACTAAAACAATAAGTTTTATGTTCGTAAATACTCTCCATTTTTTCCTGTTTTGAAAATGCTAAAGTAGTGAAAAATCAATCATTTATCTTTTTTCCACAAAATATTTTTCAAAAATTTTATGAATCTGATTTATTATGATCTCTTTTTCTGTTGGTTCTTTGTCTTGTAAAACATTTTTATGGTAAAACGCAATATTCTTATCTTTACTGTCAACAATTACCGCATAAATTGTTGAATTTGCCTTTATTGGGGTTTGATAATACATTCCCATAGTTAAAATACCCATACCAACACCTTTTGCAATTTGGTTTCCATAATTACTTTTGGTTCGTGTAAAACCACTTTGAACGATAATTAATCCAAATCGTTTGCCATTGGTAATCAAAAGCGAATCAATCAAAGGAGGAATTTGAATATCTTTTATACTTCTGTTTCGTTCTGCTAATAATATCAAAATTTTTATTTCTTGCTCAAACCGTATCCTTTCGAGAGAATCTGTCATTGTTATTTCTTCTGGCGAAAAACGAAATTTTTCTCTAAAAGTTTCCAACGATTCGTTCAGAATAATTTTTGTTTCACTCGAAAGAGAATCATTGTAAAAACTCCTATTCCCTTGCTCAATAAGCGAAATGTAGGAAAATGGCTCAAATTTTAACATTTCATTTATATCCTCTGATTTAACGTCTGAAGTTAAAAATTTTGAAGTTACACAAGAAGATAACAGAATTACACTCCACGATAATAAAAATACTCTTTTCATATTGATTTTATTTTATAAGTTAATTCTCAAATCCTATCACATGCAATTAAAACACAAATGCCAACCCTAATTTATATGGAGACAATTGAAACCGAATTTGTTTGTCAGAAGAGAATGCTGAATTTTGCTCCTGACTATAATTTTTTAATATCCTATTTCTTCTTTGTACTCCTACAATTCGTATAGGAATACCTACTCCAAAAAAAACTTCTCCCATAAAAAGTGAAGTATATCCCATTAAAACACGATCGCCAACATTTGAAGCATCTGCAGTAGCAAACATTCCAATTCCCAACATTGTGGATATTGCACCCAAACCTATTAAGATGCCACCATTTGTCGCTTTTTGATTAGCAGATAGATAACTTGCGTATAGGGCAGGGTTGTTTGCTGACATCTCAACTAATAGCTCCTTGGGACTTTTGGTTATGAAGGGATCTTCATTTACAATGATTTCATTGTGTGAACTTGCAATTGTTATGGTTTTATCTTGTGAAGTTGCAATTTCAACGTTCTCTGAATTTTCAGTCTCAAAAATGTCTACTAATCCATTTTGGTAGATAATCACATGAATGTCGCTCTTACTAATTGTATATACAGGTCCTTCTAAATTATCAAAATTTATGTACCTAACATTATCAATGTTTACTTCTGTTACCTTGGCATTGATTTTTTTTGCATCCTTTGTTACAATAACATCCTGCGCATAAGTTGCACTCAAAAGAGTGATAAAAATCACTAATGATGTAATCTTTTTTTTCATTTCATTATATTTTTATGATTTATTTACTAAAAAAACTTTTTGGACTATATTTCGTTTATAATTACTACCTTTTTTTCCTTTTTTGAAAATGCAAAGATAAGAAAAATTTCAATACAAGAAAAAAAATAAAAAAACAGCCCGAAAAAATTTTTCGGGCTGCGTGGCTTTAATACCAATATTTTCTAAAAAATCTTTCAAAACATCAATACAAAAACTTTGCATGAATTTCTACTATTTGATTTTCATTTAAAAGCTCAATACTGTACGGATAATTACGAATTATTTTATAAGACCTTTCATAAATACCCTCCACTTAATGCGCTCATCCCTATTGAATTAAACATCGACCCATACATTATACCCATAGTGTTAGCCATAAATCCTCCTCCTGCTGCAATCGTTGCTCCTGCATAACCTGATACACCACCTATTACAGCACTTCCAAACATATATCCATAAGTTTGCCAATTTCCCATATCATATCCTTTTGCATCTGCGATTTTATAACCTGTATATCCACCCGCTGCGGCACCAATAATTATGGCTGCTATTAAAACGGGGTTTTCCCCATCCGGGTCCGCATAAATCATCGGATTATTTCTAGCATAACTATACCTATTAAAATCCTGACTAAAAGTGCCATCAGGTACATACGGATCCGGACTTAAAAACCTACCCACAGCGGGGTCGTAGAGGCGAGCGTTCATATTGATTAAACCAAATTGTGGCATATGTTCATGTCCTGTATATCCACGACCCAAAAGTAGAGATGGCTGATTTTCAGCAGAATAAACTTCATTGTAATTAGCAGGGTTGCGCAACCTTCCCCATGCATCATAACTATTTTCTTCTACTGCGCCGACTGAGGCGTTTCTAATATGTGTTATGCTACCCAAACAATCTCTTATAATATAGTATAGTTGCCAAGTGCCTGAAATTCCTCCTTCGTTCACATAAACCGCCGGTGCTGTATAAAAATCACCACCAAGATAGAGCTTTTGAACAATATAATTGCCTACTTTGTC
>WRMI01000101.1 GCA_009777175.1 Marinilabiliaceae bacterium | reverse complement strand
TAATCACTAACCACTAACCACTAACCACTAACCACTAACCACTAACCACTAACCACTAATCACTAACCACTAACCACTAATCACTAACCACTAACCACTAACCACTAACCACTAACCACTAACCACTATGAACAAACCTCTCCTCACAGTTATTGTCCCTTGTTATAATGTTGAAAACTACATTGATAAGTCTGTTGTTTCAATTGTAAATCAAACTTATACTAATTTAGAAATTTTATTGATTAATGATGGCAGTACCGATAATACGGGAACTATTTGCGAGGCGTGGAGAGAGAGAGACAAACGTATTAAAGTGATACACAAACAAAACGAAGGACTTGCCTACGCAAGAAAAACAGGAATTGAAAATATTTCATCTGAATTTGTAACTTTTTTAGATTCAGACGATTGGATAGATATTGAGATGTATTCAGAACTTATGTCAGCACTGATGTCCACCGATTCTGATATTGCACAATGCGGTGTGTGTGAAGTTTCCGAAGATGATGGTCGCATAGTTAGTTACTGCAACGAATCAAAAAAAGGAAAATTGGAAATATTTGACACGACTGAAAGTGTATTGTTAATTTTGGAAGATGCCCGATGGCGTTCATATATGGGAAACAAAATATTCAAAACACATTTATTTAACAACATCGAATTTCCCAAAGGAAGAGGGTTCGGTGAAGATTTTATTTCGCATGATTTGTTCCACAAAGTACGGCAAAGTGTTTATCTACACAAAGATTACTATTTTTATTTCAAACGAAACGGCAGCATAACAAAAACAGAAAATCTATCGGCTGAAATTAAAAACCAACAAGATTACAGCGATGCATATTACGAAAGATATATGTTTACAAACAGTTATCCTCAATATCATTCCGCACTGCCCCGAATTAAAAAAATGACTATTTGCATAGGAATGAACTTGTTACGGAATATGATTAACTATCCTCAATTTTTTAAGTTTGATTATTTTTATACAAAAGCACGACAATTGAGTTTAATTCCTATAAATCAAAATGATAGATTATCGAAAAGTATAAAAATAAACTTTTTACTGCTTAAGTTTAGTCCAAAATTTTATAAAATTATCAAAAAAATCTATCTTAAAATCCTTAAAATCACCAACAATCTCAAAATAACTAATCGACCAACAACCCGAACATTAAAAGAATATTTCAGATGGAAATGAAAAATCGACCGCTATTAACCGTTGTCGTATCGTGCTATAATTTAGCACAATACGTAGACAGGTGCGTTTCATCGATTGTGGCGCAAACATATTCCAATTTAGAAATAATTTTATTAAATGATGGCAGTACCGATGATACGGGCATCCGTTGCGATGCTTGGAGCAACAAAGATAAACGTATTAAAGTGATTCATAAGCAAAACGAAGGACTTTCTTACACACGAAAAACTGGCGTAGAAAATGCAACCGCCGATTTCATTACTTTTGTTGATGTTGACGATTGGTTGGATAAAAATATGTATGCACAAATGATGTCTGCCCTCTTAGAAACTAACTCCGATATAGCACAATGCGGATATTGTATGGTCTTTGAAGATGGTCATATTGAACACCTTAAACATTATTCTAATTCAGATTTAATCGAAGTTGTCGGACGCAAAGAAGGAGTTTTATTGTTGTTGGAAGATAGGAAATGGCGCTCTTTTTTGTGGAACAAAATATTCAAAAAATCTTTATTTGAGTTTGTTGAATTTCAGAAAAACCTCAACTTAGGCGAAGATTTTATTTCGCTCGATTTGTTTCACAATGCACAAAAAACAATTTTTTTAGATAGAGAATACTGTTTTTACTACCAACGAAAAGATAGTATGCTTAATATCAAAGATATCCCAAGTGAAATGAAAAAAATTAGCGATTTTTCTGACGCTTATTTTAAACGCTACAAATTTGTGCAAAAATATCCCGAATATCATTGCGCACTGCCTGCAGTTACTAAAATGACCGTCACGCTTGGTATGAATCTAATACGAAACATAATTGTGTTTCCGCAATATTTTTCTAAAGATTATTTTTTAGAAAAATCTAAACAAATGCTTTCAATTCCTCTCACAAAAAACATTAAATGTAACCGAAATATTATTATTAACTTCAACTTGTTGAAAATAAATACAAAACTATATAAATTTTTAAAAATTTTTTATATTAAAATACTTTTTATTACTAATAAATTTAAAATTACAAACCGACAAACTATAAGGACATTACATGATGCTTATTGGATGGGAGTAGAGAATGAGTGGTTAGTGGTTAGCGGTTAGTGGTTAGTGGTCAGTGGTTAGCGGTTAGTGGTTAGCGGTTAGTGGTTAGATATCAGAGTTTGGATTACTGATTTTTTATTAAGTTTGTTTTGTAGAAAAAAATATGAAAAAAATTAATAATATAAACTAATGAATTATAAACCAATGAAATTTGAATTACGAATTGAGAATACTTATTCACTTATTCACTCATTTACTCATTCACTTTTTTCTGATAACTGATTTTTTATTAAGGTTGTTTTGTAGAAAAAATATGGAAACAATTAATAATATAAACTAATGAAATATAAACTAAGAGTCCACTCCGAAAAGTGTTTTCTACCACAAAGAACACAAAGAATGCACAAAGAACACAAGTTGATATATGTTGATATTTAATGCTTTGTGTACTTTGTGAAATCACTTTGTGACCCTTGTGGTAAAATAATAGGGCTTTTCGGAGTGTACTCAACTAATGAAATATAAACCAATGAAATATAAACTAATGAAATTTGAATTACGAATTGAGAATACTTATTCACTCATTTGCTCATTCACTCATTTACTTTTTTACTGATAACTAACCACTAATCACTAATCACTAACCACTAACCACTAACCACTAACCGCTAACCACTAACCATGATATCAATAATAATTCCCTGCCATAACATAGTTGGATATTTGGAAGCCTGCTTAAATTCTTGTTTACTTCAGACTCATAAAAACATTGAAATTATCGTACTTAATGACGGTTCGGAAGATGAAACTGAAGAAATTATCAATCATTATGCACTTTTAGATAAACGTATTGTTCCAATTCACAAACACAATGAAGGTGTTGCCAAAACACGACAAATTGGAGTAGAAAAAGCATCTGGCGAATACATATTTTTCCTTGATGGCGACGATTACCTGCCTCTAAACGCTATCGAAATTCTTGCAAACGAAATGTCGAACAGTAACGCAGATATGGTAATTGGACAAGGTTTAGAAGAGATAAAAATCGGTTATGATATCGTGAAAACTGTTAATAATGAACAACTTACAGGGCGGCAATTAATAAATAAGATTTTGACTGATAGATTTTTTGGTATTTGGGGAATTTTATATAAAAGATCTTTGTTTGATGAACAAATAAACTTTCATTGTGACCTCAAAAATGGTGAAGATGCCGTTTTATTGATGCAACTTGCAAATAAATCAAAATTAGTTCAATGTACCAATAAAATTATCTATTTTTACCGAAACAGAAAAACGTCAGTAACGAAAGAGCCAACTGACCAAAACTTTTTAGATTCAATAAAATGTCGTTTTATGGTCGAAAATTACGCTATTGACTATGGTTTTAACAAAGATAAAGATTTTGAACTCGGCTCTTTTGTCTGCGCTTCATTAACCTTTATGATTTTGAACAAAAATTTTAATAAAATTGATGAATCCACGAAAATACTTATAAAAGAAAAAATTCGAAACTATTTATTATCAAATCCAGATTTTCGTTCATTTTACAGTAAAAATTTTCACAAAAACTACAGCCGCTTATTTTTTTTCTACCATTTTCCTTTTATTAACGAAAGTATGTTTCAAAAAATTTATAAAATATTATTTTAACGTGAAAAAATAAGTTTTTTTATCCACTAAGGAGTTGTCAATAAATAAACATGTTAGAACACCTATTTTTTTGGAGTACCCTTAATAGCATAATATCAGAGTTCCTTACCTCATAAACGTTTTTTTGTTATTTTATAAAAAAATGCGATAATGGCAATTTCGAAAAACAGAAATTTTGAGGCTTAACCCCGTAGTTATTCAAAAATCAGCGTAGTGAGTTTTCGGGCATTATCAATGTCCATATAATTTTTAAGTAGTTTTTCGCGCTGTACGATGTGAATATTTGTGAATGGAGTTTTCATACAAATTTGAATTGATTGTTTCCATTCTTCTTTATTTTCGGCTATGTGGCACAATTTTTCGAGACCAGTATCAACAAGCATTTCGGGTGAGGCGATACAATGTCTGCCAGAGAAAAGAGAAACCAATAATTTGAGTCTTAAACCTGTTTTTTGTGTGGCGGGCAGCAAAATTACACCTGCATTTTGGATTAAATCTTCCATTTCAATGGTATTAGGGTCATCGACTAAGTAAATATTATTATTGCGTTTAACCAATTTTTTCAGTTTACGTTTAGGAGTTTTGCCTGCAATAATTAAATTAAACGGAAGGTTTTTACAAATATCTATCAAAAATTCTGCGGACCGGTTGTTTTCGGCGACTGACAAATCACCGTGATATAGGGCATATTCTCCAATACCTATTTTAGAAGTAACGTGAGTATAACCGTGAAAAGCATTTATTAGAATAGTCTTTTTATTAATTTTTTCAAAAAAAGTAGCATCAAATTGTGAAATTGCAAAAACACCATCTGCCAACGCATGAATTGAGTTATAGCGACTTAATTTAAAGGCTTCGATTTTATAATAAATTTTTTTGTAAAGACTCTTTTCGGTTTTAACCAAAGAATTGTAGTAATAATGTTCTATATTGTGCGCCCGTATCCATTGTTTGCGCCCTGCAAGGTCAGGGTGTTGCAAAAATGCCGTTGTATGCATTCCTTCAAAAAGTATCGGAAAGTCCTCTTTTACAAGACGATGCAGCAATGCTATACTTTGACGACTTTTTATTATATAAGGAATAAAAGAAAACTGACTTAAAAGTCCTGTTTTCCGGTGATAATAATATATTTCAGTGCAATATTTTTTCAGTTCGTCTGCTCTTCTTCTTTTATATTCAAAGCAATGCAGTATGATTTCAACTCCTAATTCGTGTAATGCTTTCAGTTTGTAATAAACATCTATTGCACCGCCGTAGTCGGGAGGTGAAGGTATTGCTGAGCATATAATATGTAATTTTTGGGACGACATATAGTAAAAAAATTCTATTTTCCTGATTTACGCCTATTGCAACTTTTGCATAACATTTGACAATTTTCTTCGATGGTTTTTCCACCTTCGCACCAAGGAATTATATGGTCGCCTTCCATTTCGGATATGATAAAACTGTTTTCGCATTTTACGCATATTCCGTTCTGACGCTCAAAAACTTTTTGTTTCATTGAGTCGGTAAATGCCCTAATTGAAAGATATCGCTCTTCTCTTGTTAAAATATAAGAATAGATTCCGCTCTTTTTGGTAACGTCGTCGTCGGCAATTAATTTTGCGGTTTCTTCTTCAATGGCTGCCGTGTCGAATATTTTGTCTTTATAATTGTTGTAAAGTTTTCCCCAATTAACGCCTTTCATAAATTTGCGTTTATTAGTAAAAGTAGTTGTTATCCAAGTAATTACCGATTGAAAATAGTTCCATAAAGCACCTGCATTTTGGTCATTTTGGTGGGCTGCCATATATTTTTCGATTTTACCATCTGAAATCCAATCTATTGCCGTTTCTAAATATTCTTGTCTGATAGGAGAGCCGTTTAGGTAGTAGCTGCCGATTTTATAAGCAACGCACCCTGTTTTACTGAAATATCTTTTAGCATCTGTAACCCAAGTGCCCGAATAGACGGCGTTTCGTAGTTCTTGTTCGGTAAGTTTCTCGCCTGCAATGTTGATGGTGCGAAACCATTCTAATTTTTCACTATCTGTACCGCTGCAGATATAAACCATTAATTTATAGTTTAATATATGCTCACGTTCGTCACTTTTGAGGTTATTAAAAAATCGATTTTGAAACGCAAAATCACCATTAACATATTGACAAATTGAAAGCGTACGCTGCTGTCCGTCAATTACTTCGAACTCAATAACGTCTTTTATACTAATAACTTCATATCTACCGTTTTCACGCACTGCCCAATACATAACATTTAGCGGAAAATTCTTTGTAATGGTACTAATAACGGCATCTCGTTGCTTGTCTTTGTAAATAAATTCCCGCTGATATGGTGGTCGTATATCTAATTTGCCACCATAACCAATTACTCCGTCTTCGGCATTATCTACATATCCCTCTGTTAATTCTCTGACTGTTATTTCTTTAAGTTCTATTATCATAATTTTTTATGTTTTATAAATATTCTTTTAAAAGTTTCTTTGCCGTTTAATAAAGTGCCTCTTCCGAAAATTTTATTTGGATCTTGGTCAACTCCTCTATTAGAGCCTAATATTTCAAATTGGTTAGGATTATATTTGTCTAAAAAAGTAACTGGCACTCCCATAACACCCTCATAATCACAAGGAATATCAGAAATTTTGCTAACTTCAATTGCATCATAATTATCATATTTTGGATGGTCATTCGAGTTATATTCTTTATACAGAACAATCGATTTGTGTCTAATGGAGACATCAAGATTTGTGTACCATCCTATTTTTCCGAAATTTTTTATGGAGCCGTCGGGTTGCATAAATTCCTTAACCCTTGTGTAACCACACCACATTTTATTTTCTTTTATATGTATGAAAACATCTTTATATGTTCTACAATCATCTGATCCGATAATTAAGAATTCTTTGTCATATTGAATAAGTTGTGCCACAAATTCCCTAAATAGCGAAAAAGGTGGATTTGTAACCACAATATCTGCTTGTTTCAAAAGGTCGATGCACTCTTTGCTACGGAAATCGCCATCTCCTTCTAATCGTGTTAAATGGTTTCTATCGCTTGCTAATAATAATTTCACATCAGCTAAATCTACTGCACCGTCTTGATTTATATCAGGGATTTCGGTAATTTCAATTTTATGAGGATTTCTTGTTGTTTTGTTTTCAGCACTTTCATTATCAAATAAAGAGAGTTGTTTGTTAGCAATTGGTGAGCCTATGTAACAGGTTGCAATAAGTTTTTTAAGTCCAAGAAAATCAAAATTCATCGCAAAATATTTAAAAAAATTACTTTCGTAAGGATCATCACAATTGCAATAGACTACTTTGCCCTTAAAG
>WRMI01000100.1 GCA_009777175.1 Marinilabiliaceae bacterium | reverse complement strand
CTGCGGCCCGGCCGCAGCGGAACCTGAACTACCCCAAAGTATAATTCGTCATTCCGAATGAAACGTAGTGAAATGAGGAATCTGAAAATATGCAATTTTACAATTAACATAACAATACATTATTCATTTTATTTATTTTAACGCAAAGTCGCAAAGTTGAGAACGCATTAATAGTTTTCAGTTTTCAGTTTTCAGTTATTTATAGTTTTCAGTTATTTTTTGTGTTCCTTTGTGGTTAAAAGATATTTGCATTTCTTATGAATAATGCAAGTTAAATATTTGATAGAGTTTAACTATTTTTGAGAAATATAAAGAACAAGATGAATGAATGATAAAGAAATAATTTGGCACAAAATTTGTAAGGAAAAAGTTGATAAAATTTGAATTTAATAAAATGATGTAATTATATTAAAATCTTTCATTTACTTATTCACTGAAACCTAAATACTAAATACTGACTACTAAATACTGACTACTAACTACTGACTACTGAATACTAAAATCCCATGAAACAAAGCGAAATTGAACATATCTACTTAAAGATAAAAGATTACAAGGCAACCGATTATATCGGCGACTGCATCTGGTATGATAGATTTATAAGTGTTTTCTCAATGGATTATAATCCGGAAAATAAGTCTTTTAAAGAAATCAGAAGATTCACAAAAAACTGGACAATACAGAAGTGGTTTGAATTTGGTTTTGATAAAATGATATATAGATATATTGAGGACACACATCATGCAGTTGAAGATGATGAGGCTTAATAAAAAAAAGAATTTTCAAAAAATTCTTAATTATAGTTTCAAAACCTATGAATTTATTCGATTTAGTTCCATATATCTGTGAACACATTACAACAGAAAAAGAAGGTGAGTTGTCTGTTATAGCTTTTCCGCGTTTTAGGAGTAAATTTATGCAAAAATATTTTGTTCCAAAAAATAAATCTGCATTATTGCGTGTTAGGTTAGATGAGCACGGAACAGCAGTTTGGGATTTAATTGACGGAAGGCGTACAATTCAAGAAATTTCAGAAGCATTGGCAGACCATTTTAATAACGAAAATAATTACGAATACCGAGTAGCAGAGTTCTTTACACAACTTTAAAAACAAGGATTTGTGAAAAATAGGAAAAAATAGTTATGAATGACCTTTCAATGCACATTTTAGATATCGTACGTAACTCTGTTGAAGCAAATGCTAACGACATTTTTGTTTCAATGAACTTAGATGCGGAGAATTTTTTGACAATAAAAATTGAAGATAACGGGCGCGGAATGTCTCCCGAATTTGTAAAAAATGTTATAAACCCCTTTGTTACCACCCGAACAACCCGAAAAGTTGGAATGGGACTTCCATTATTGAAAATGAGTAGCGAGATGACCGGCGGCACTTTGAATATCGAATCAGAACAAGGAAAAGGTACAGTTATAACAGTAAGTTTCAATATGTTACACATCGATTGTATACCACTCGGTAATTTAGGAAGCGTTTTTTCGCAACTACTCGGAGGAAACCCAAATATAAATTTTTTATTTAATTTTGTAACAATTCATGATGAATTTACGTTAAAATCGGATGAAGTTTGGGAAATGATGTCTGAATGTGGTATCACACAACTAAAAACAATGATATTAATTAAAGATTTGATAAATGAAAATCTAAAAGAAATAGGAATTAAGTAAATTTTATCTACTTTTGTAAACTTTTATTTAATAAAAATAATATAAAATGTCTGTAAGTTATAAAGAATTAGGGCTTGTGAACAGCAGGGAGTTGTTTTCAAAAGCCGTTGCTGGAGGCTATGCTATTCCGGCATATAATTTTAACAACCTTGAACAGATTCAAGCAATCCTTCAAGCTTGTGTTGAAACGAAATCACCGGTGATTATTCAGGTTTCGTCCGGTGCGCGTAAATATGCGAATGCCGTATTATTACGCAATTTAGCAAAAGGAGCAGTAGAATATGTTAAAGAACTCGGTTATGAAATTCCGATTGTTCTACATCTTGACCACGGCGACACTTTTGAACTTTGCAAAGATTGTATCGATAATGGATTCTCGTCAGTGATGATTGACGGTTCACATTTGCCTTACGAAGAAAATATTGCATTGACAAAAAAAGTAGTGGAATATGCTCACTTGCACGATGTATCCGTTGAGGGTGAGCTTGGCGTACTGGCGGGAATTGAAGATGATGTCGTTGCCGAACATCACACTTATACAAAACCTGACGAAGTTGTCGATTTTGTTTCGAGAACGGGAGTAGATTCTTTGGCTATTTCCATTGGTACGTCTCATGGCGCAAATAAATTCACACCCGAACAATGCACCCGAGACGAAAATGGAATATTGATACCACCACCACTCCGTTTCGATATATTAGAAGAAATTGAAAAAAGAATACCCGGATTTCCAATTGTATTGCACGGTTCGTCGTCAGTTCCGCAAGATATGGTAGCAATTGTAAATCAATTCGGTGGAAAATTGAAAGATGCAATAGGTATTCCCGAAGAGCAACTCCGTAGAGCCGCTAAATCAGCTGTATGTAAAATCAACATCGATTCAGACGGTAGAATTGCAATGACAGCAGCAATACGAAAGGTTTTTGCTGAAAAACCAAGCGAATTTGACCCCCGAAAATATTTGGGACCAGCAAGAGACGCACTTAAAGAACTTTATAAACACAAGAATTTGAACGTTCTTGGATCGGCGGGGGCTGCTTAAATAAAGTCAGATTTCTTTTTATTCTTTTTTGTAAATATTTGATATTATGTAGATAACATATTTACATTTAGGATGATTGTAATCTCTGTATTATTTTACCTTTCAATTATTGGCTTTTGTAAAAAAATTATGGAAAAGTTTAATAATTCCAATTAATTACCTATTATGCAATATATTAGACAAGACAATGAAATGCCCAAAGCGATTGACAGATGGGGATGGAAGTATCACCATTTAGGAGTGCCGACAAGTATAAAATTTCCAAATGAAAAATATTTACCTCAATTCAAATTTTATGTTTCGGGCTTTGAGTCAAGTCCTTTTGGAATAGAATGGATGAGATTTGAAGCAGATAGTACAATTCATAAATTGATACAAACAGTTCCGCACATAGCCTTTGAAGTAGAGAATTTGGATTATGAATTGTCAACGAGAGATTTTAAGATACTCGGAACAGTGTCTAATTCGCCGTCAGATGGAGTACGTGTCGCTATGATTGAACATAATGGAGCACCTGTTGAATTGATTGAATTTGACAAGAATAAATGACAAAGATGCACCAAATATACGACAATGTAATTTGTGCCAAGTCACCAGTTGTATAAAAATAATAATTACCTAAATATGAATGGTTTAGGTAGACATTTAATTAGACATAATCCTCATAAATTTTTCGAATACCATCTTCCAATTTAATTGATGCGCTCCACCCTAATTTTTTCAATAGAGACACGTCCATCAATTTTCGGAACGTACCGTCTGGTTTTGTGTTATCCCACTTTATAATTCCATCAAAACCAACAATCGATTGAACTATATTAGCGAGTTCGGAAATAGACAAATCAACACCTGAACCGATATTAATATGTGTATTTCTGATTTCACGAGGTTTTATTGCCTTTATAATATCTCTATATCTAATGTTTTGCATAATAAAAACAACTGCGTCTGCCAAATCGTCAGAATGTAGAAATTCACGCATTGGAGTTCCGGTACCCCAAAGGTTTATTATAACATTTTCAGAGATTTTCATTATACCGAAGGAGTGCAACATTGTGATAATATAATTATTATTACCATGTGGATTAATATTGTCAATTCGACGTTTTTCAAGATCGTTTCTAATTGCGTCTAAATCATCATTTTGAAATAATTTTGCAAGGTGCATTTTTCGAATTAATGCGGGCAAAACGTGCGAATTATACAGGTTGTAATTGTCGTTTGGACCATATAAATTTGTGGGCATCACTGAAATAAAATCAGTTCCAAATTGCAGATTGTATGATTCGCAGGTCTTAATTCCTGCAATTTTAGCAATAGCGTACGGCTCGTTTGTATATTCAAGAGGAGATGTAAGTAAATATTCTTCTTTCATTGGTTGAGGACATTCTTTTGGATATATGCACGAACTCCCCAGAAAAAGCAATTTTTTCACACCATATTTCCACGCAAAATGAATTATATTGTTCTGAATTTGAAGGTTTTCGTAAATAAATTGCGCACGAAACGTGTTATTTGCTAAAATTCCACCTACTTTTGCTGCTGCTAAAAATAGATATTCGGGTCTTTCTTTTTTAAAAAATCGTTCTGTCTCATATTGATTCATTAAGTCCAACTCGTTAATATCATAAAGTATCAGATTTTCATACTTTAATTCTCTTAATTTTCGTGTGATAGCCGAACCTACCAAACCTGTATGTCCGGCTACATAAATTCTACTATTTTTTTCCATATTTTTATAAATTAATTACAATTTGCTACTAAAAGTGCTTGTTAAAATTGACCTTATTTTTTGTATTTCTTATACTCATTTTTCTATCCTACATTATTCATAATATTTATTTTAACGCAAAGTCGCAAAGTTGAGAACGCAATGGTCGCTATAAATTCAATAATCCAACCATTTTTTTACCACAAAGAACACAAAGGTTTTCACAAAGGACACAAAGAACGTGAAAAGTTTTCAGTTTTCAGTTTTCAGTTATTTTTTGCGTTCCTTTGCGTTTAAAAGATAATTTCACTTCTTTATTGAATAATTTAGTCTAAACTCTAATATCTACTCATTCTACATTCACTCATTCACTCATTTACTCATTCACTGAAAACTGATAACTAACCACTATTCAAAATAATTTAGAGTTTTATAACCTGCTGCTTTTAAATATTTTTCTTTTTTCATCAATTTAAGGTCGGCAGTCATCATATCATCAACTAACATTTTTAAATCATATTCTGGTTGCCAACCAAGTTTAGTTTTTGCTTTTGTAGGGTCGCCAACTAAAATATCGACTTCTGAGGGTCTGAAATAATGGTGGTCAACTTCAACAACGCACTTACCTATAAGGTGTTTATAATCATCGTTATAACATTTAGTAATAGTTCCTTTTTCGTCAATGTCTGCTCCAGAAAATTTAATTTCGCAGCCAATAAATTCAAAAGCCATTCTAACAAAGTCTCGCACTTCGGTGGTAACTCCCGTTGCAATGACAAAATCGTCAGGTGTATTTTGTTGCAGAATAAGGTACATCGCTTTAACGTAATCCTTTGCGTGCCCCCAATCTCGTTTTGCAGAAAGGTTTCCAAGATATAATTTTTCTTGTAAACCGAGGGCAATTCTTGAGACGGCGCGAGTTATTTTTCTTGTAACAAAAGTTTCGCCTCTGATAGGAGATTCGTGGTTAAATAAAATTCCGTTGCATGCAAATAAATTGTATGCTTCACGATAGTTTACAGTAATCCAATAACCGTAAATTTTTGCTGCTGCGTAGGGCGAGCGCGGATAGAATGGAGTTTTTTCTGATTGAGGTATTTCTTGTACTAATCCGTACAATTCAGATGTTGATGCCTGATAAAATCTTGTTTTTTCTACTAATCCCAGCAATCTTATCGCTTCTAAAAACCGTAAAGTGCCTATTCCATCGGCATTTGCGGTATATTCGGGTGTATCAAAACTGACACTTACGTGTGACATTGCTGCGAGGTTGTAAATTTCATCGGGCTGTGTTTCCTGAATTATGCGAATAAGATTTGTTGAATCAGTTAAATCGCCATAATGTAATATAAAATTGCGATTCTTGATATGCGGATCCTGATAAATATGGTCAATCCGTTCGGTGTTGAACAGTGAACTCCGCCGTTTTATTCCATGTACTTTATACCCTTTTTTTAATAGAAATTCCGATAAATATGCGCCATCTTGTCCTGTTACGCCTGAAATTAATGCTGTTTTTGACATTGTCTCATTATTTGTTATGTTGAATTATTTTAAATTATTCCAATACCAATCTATTGCTTCGCTTAAACCTTCTTTTATTTGGTGCGTAGGTTTATATCCTAAAAGTTTTTCCGCTTTTTCGACTGAGGCTAATGAATGCGGAACGTCGCCAAGTCGTTCGGGACCATATTCTGGTTCTATATCGCCAATTTTTGGATCATATTTACAAAGCAGTTCTTTTAGGTGTGAAAAAAGTTCGTTCAAAGTTGTTCTTTCGCCGCAGGCTACATTATAAACCGTGTTTAACGCATCAATATCTTCAATAGTTGCTGCAAGTTCATTGGCTTGAATAACATTTGCAATATAAGTAAAATCACGCGAAAAACTACCGTCACCATTGATTTTTGGTGAAGAATGCGTAATTAAATTTTTAACGAAAAGAGGAATTACTGCCGCATAAGCACCATGTGGGTCTTGACGTGGTCCAAATACGTTAAAATACCGTAAACCAATAAGTTCCATTTGATAAGTAGGGGCAAAAACAGAGGCATACAATTCATTTACATATTTGGTAACTGCATAGGGAGATAGCGGATTTCCAATTTTATCCTCATATTTAGGTAAACTCTTACTATCGCCATAAGTAGAACTGCTTGCAGCATAAACCATTCTTTTGACCTTTGCATCCCGAACTGCTACCAACATATTTAAAAATCCACTAATATTTGATTCATTGGTAGTTATAGGATCAATTATCGAGCGAGGTACAGAACCTAACGCAGCCTGATGAAAGACAATATCCATTCCCGAAACTGTATTTTGACAAACTGACAAATCGCGAATATCTCCTTTTATAAGTGTGAAATTCTGATTGTTTAAAAACGCAGCGATATTTTCATATTTTCCCGTGGAAAAATTGTCTAAACAAACTACTTTATTATTCTGTTTCAGCAACTTTTCGATAAGGTTGGAACCTATAAAACCTGCACCGCCCGTAACAACTACTTTCTTATTTTCAACTATTTTCATGTCTGAAATTTTTTTTGCAAAAGTAGTTAATTTTTTTAAAACAAATAATAAAATTTGTAATTAATACTTTTAACCTACATTATTCATATTATATATTTTAACGCAAAGTCGCAAAGTTGAGAATGCAATGAACGTTAAAAGTTTCAGTTTTCAGTTTTCAGAGAACGAATTTTTTTTTAAAAAGTTGCATTTTTTTCATTTTTTTTAATACTATTTTAAAAAAATCAAACCCTTTGCGTCCTCAACTTTGCGACTTTGCGTTTATATAATCTAACCACAAAGGACACAAAGGTTTTGGTTTGTTATTGAACGTATTGAAATTGTTATTGAGTTTACCGAAATTGTTATTGAGTTTACCGAAAAACACAAAGGAACACAAAGAAAAAATAAACATAATTTTCAGGATTATATAATTAAACTAGTGTTATGTTAATTGTAAAATTGCATATTTTCAGATTCCTCATTTCACTACGTTTCATTCGGAATGACGAATTATACTTTGGGGTAGTTCAGGTTCCGCTGCGGCAGC
>WRMI01000099.1 GCA_009777175.1 Marinilabiliaceae bacterium | reverse complement strand
CTTAAAATGACACCCGAAGAACGAGCAGCATACGAAGCCGACAAAAAAGCTTTGGCAGAACAAAAAACACAACTGCAAACCGCAGAACTAAAAGGCGAAAAAAGAGGATTAGAAAAAGGGGAAGCAATTGGACTAGAAAAAGAAAAAGAGGAAGCCGTTATCAGAGGTTACAAAAAAGGACATTCTATAGAAACAATAGCCGACCTTACCGACCTTTCCAAAGAACAAATTCTTAAAATTTTAAAAGAAAACAAGTTAATGATATAATATAAATGTTTAATTTTAATACTATTACGATGAAAAAATTATTAAAAAAGAATGTAGGGGCAAATAACCATTTGCCCAAAACAAAGTCACCCGGAAAACATGCGAACAAACTCTGGCTGTTGCTGACTTTGCCGTTATTTATGAAGCTTTTTGCGGCATGTGAAAAAGACAAGGTTGATCAAGACCGCATTGCAGAACTGTTATTGAAAGGTGAAAACGTAAAATCATCGGATTTTAAAACTGCTGAAAAGAACCTGGAAGACAGGGATATTCTGCATGCGGTTTCCGATGGAAAGTTCCATTGGACACCGAAAGAATATTCAGCAAGCGAAATTGCTTGGCTGGTTAAGAAACTGAAAGAACTGGAATCAACGGGCAAAGGCGTGATCCAGGGGAAAAATTACATCAACCCACGTGATTTTACCCTAGAGGACAGTACATATTTGGCGAACCTGGGGTTCCAGGTGTATCGGTATGGGGATGATGACCCGTGCGAGTTGGAGCGCGACGCGGTGACAACCGGCGCACAGGATAGTTGCGCATGGACATGGTATACGCGCGAGAGGTTGGATTCGGCATTGACGAAGCCGCTCAACGTTGCACCTACATACTGGCATGCTTTCAATTATGACGGAGTTCTGCGTGAAACATTTAGGGATAGTGTCGACCGACACATAGAGGTCATTGAATTGTGGCGTGACTTCTACGGCGACCCTATCCCTCTTCACCGGAACGGCGAAAACATGGAAGTTTTCTACGACGCATGTAGCACTTATGTACACGAAATAATCCCAGATATGGAATCAAAACGCGCCGCACTGCAAGAATGCGAAGACGAAAATTCAAGCATTCATTTCCCCCAGATGAAATCTGCTACTTTCCAAATGCAGAACCGAGAGGGCATTTTAGATGGTAGGCGAAAGATGCTAAAGACAGTGGTTAGTGATTAGTGATTAGCTAACCTCGGTATCATAAAAGTTAAAGAATAAATCAACCTCATTAATAAAGAGTTATGGGGTTGGTTTTTTTATTGCGCCCTTTGCGTTCTCAACTTTGCGTCTTTGTGTTAAAAAAATGCATCCTTTTTTTTGGAGATGCCCCGAATTGCGCTTGTAGGGCGACCGCAAGGGAACGCCCCTACTCGGAGTGCTGCTGCGTGGTGTGTATGGAGGTCGTGGGGTTTGGTGCATTTCGAACGTCTTCCATCGGCATTTTAAAAAAAAATCTGTGTAGATCTGTGTAATCTGTGTGCTATATAGGCAATGGAAATAAGCGGATTTGGCAGATATTCGCTAACCACTAACCACTAATCACTAACCACTAACCACTATTCTTTGCTTTAAGAAAAATATTAAATAAATATAACAAAAAAACAAAGTTACACAAAGGGTCGTTTTTTAATCACTTAATCGCTTAATTCTTTTTCAATACCACTTGAAAGAGCTAAATCTATTGCCTCATATAGTTTTTCTCCCCAAATATTTTTTGCTGAGATTATTCCTTCTTTGTTTAAAAGAAAATTTGTTGGAAACTGAATAATACCAAGCCTATCTGATAAAGATTTTTCCTCTGTTTTATCAATATAAATAACATATATTTCCAAACCCATTTTTTGAAAAATAGAAAAATCAGTTTGAGGTTTTTCTGAGTCTGCATTCCGAAGTTCTAAATATACGGGTTTTCCTAAATGTTTTGTAGCAAAAATGGTATCATCTTCAAAAAAGAGAGTTGGAATTGTTTTGCCGATACTTGTTCTGTTATAATATTGTTCTAATTGGTGCAATTCTTCTGTTTTTTCTAAAAATATTCGTACTTCCTTGATATGAAAATAATTTTTTAGTTTTGGTTGTAACTCGAAAAATAGTTCTCGGTCGCTCCAACTATCAAACATTGAATTATTTCCTGCACTCTGCATTAATGCAAACATTCTGACCAATGGCACCTCTGAAAATTCCATTATTTGTTTTCGATAGATTGTTTTGATGGAATCAAATTTCTGATTCAAATCGGAAATCAAGTCATCTTTTTGATAATCATTATATAAATCATTAATTTCATCAAACCATTTTTTGTTAATATTTTCTATTTCTAAAAATTGAAGAGGTAAATCAGTATTAGGAGTTTTAATATTTTCGGGAAAAGTAGTATATAATCCGTCAATTATTTGCGATTTTCCGACCTCTAAATATAGAATAAGTTTACTGCCGTCTATTTTTTCCAAATAGTAGAATCCCGAAGTCAAAGTATCGGGATTCCAAACAAATTCTCCCATATTATCTATCAATATTGTGTCACAATAATTATCATTTGAAACCGATTTTATTATCAATCGATTTCCTTCGCCACCCCATAAAATCCCCGATAAAATATACGTTTCAATCTGATGATTACAAGAAATTAATAATAACAATGCACAAACATATATAATTCTGTTTTCAATAAGGGTCAACGTCGACCGACACAAACACGTAACGAAATTTTTCATCTGATAAAAGTCTGTTAATAGAGTTATGAAGTTGAATTTTAGCGTTTTGATGAGACGCTGTTTTCTCTAATTTTAAGATAATTTGTTGCAAATAATAATCACTTATTCGGTTAATATGGGGCTCGAAAGGGCCAATTATTCTATTTCCAAAAATAGAACGTAATAAATTAGTCAATATTTTTGAGGCTTCAATGACAGTATTAAAATTTTTATGTTTTAAGACAATAAAAACAAGCCTGTGAAACGGAGGATATTTATGTTTTTGCCGCTCCTCAATTTGTTCTTTAAAGAAGTTCGTGTAATTATTTTCGTAAACATAGTTAAAAATTTGGTGTTTCGGATTTGATGTTTGAATGACCACTTTTCCTTGGCTATATTTCCTTCCAGCTCTACCGCTAACCTGCGTCAGCATTTGAAAACTTTTTTCGTAAGCTCTGAAATCGGGATAATTCAATAAACTATCCGCATTAAGAATTCCAACGAGGCTAACCCTGTCAAAATCAAGCCCTTTTGATACCATTTGAGTACCAATTAAAATATCTACTTTTCCGTGTTCAAAATCGGAAAGAATTTTATCGTAACTATTTTTAGAACGAGTAGTATCTAAATCTAACCGTGCAACTTTTGTTTCAGGGAATATTTTTTGAATTTCTTCTTCGATTTTTTGTGTACCAAAGCCCATTGCGTTAAGTGCGGGCATTTCACACGCTTTGCATACAAAGTAAACATCCACAGAATATCCGCAATAATGACAAATCAAATTATTAATATTTTTATGGTAAGTCAAACTAACGTCACAATGTTTGCATTTAGGTACCCATCCGCACCCTTTACACTCTAAATATGGCGCAAAACCCCTTCTGTTCTGAAATAGAATAATTTGTTCTTTTTTTTCTAATGCTTTTGTTATCAATTCTAAAAGTGGTGGAGAAAAATGTGATACCATTATTTTTCTTTTTTTGGCATCTTTTATATCTACTAACAAAATTTCGGGCAAACAAATTCCTTTGTAACGGCTATTTAACTCAACTAATATATATTTTCCTATTTTTGTATTATAATAACTTTCAATTGAGGGCGTTGCAGAGCCGAGTAAAACATTGGCATTAAAATATTTACCAAGAACAAGCGCAACATCACGTGCATGATATCGAGGGGAAGGGTCATATTGTTTAAAAGAATTTTCATGTTCTTCGTCGATAATTATTAAACCAAGATTCGAAAAAGGTAGAAAAATAGCGGAGCGAACTCCTACGATTACACGATAGTTTTTGTTTTTTAACAAATCGTTCCATATTTCAACCCTTTCATTATCGCTATATTTTGAATGATAAACGCCGAGTTTGTTCCCAAAACGTAATTTTAAACGTCTCGTGATCTGTGTAGTTAGCGCTATTTCGGGTAATATATAAAGAACCTGAAAATTTTTGTTGAGCGCCTCTTCTATCAAAGTAATATAAATTTCAGTTTTTCCGCTTGAGGTTACTCCATGCAAAAGTACGGGCTTTTTCTCTTCAAATCCTAACTTTATTTCATTCAATGCATTGGTTTGTTCATCGGAAAGTGTACTGATAGGTATTGTGGCAATATCTGAAAAGTCTAATCGGTCAATTATTCTTGTTTCTTGTTGTAGAATATTTTTTTTTATAAGTAGATCTAATTGGCTCCCAACTAAATTGTCTTTTTTGGAAAATAACTTATTTCTTGATATTCTTTTTCCATTCAGAGCATCTTTCAAACTGCCTGATTTTTGAATAAATGTCATTAATAATTCTAATTGCTTGGGTGCTTTTTGTAACTTGTCAAAAACTTTGCTCAATGCCTCCTCCGAACGAAAATCCGTACCTAAATATAATACTTTTTCTTTTTTTGTTTTATATTTTTGAGTAACTTTTTCTTCTACAAAAATAGCATTAATTTCAAGCAACTGTTTTACAAATCGATGTGCACTTTTAAGTCCAATAATTTTATTTATTTCCAAAATAGAGGCAGATGTTTTGTTTGAAATATAGTCTAAAATAATCGTTTCATTTTGGGACAATTGGTTTTCGGGTTCAAAGTCGGGGTTTAAATAGAAACAACTTTCACTTTCTAACCTCAGTCCAGCGGGCAACGCAGCACGATAAACATCTCCTATCGGACAAAAGTAATATTCTGAAATCCATTTCCATAAATCTAATTGTTGCGGAAATAGAATTGGGTCGTTATCGAGAGTTTGAGCAATTGGTTTTGTTTCATAATCTTCGGGTTTATTGTTGTGGATCGACCAAACAATGCCTGTTGTCAATTTATTACTTTTGCCAAACGGTACTAAAACTCGAGACCCAATTTGAATATTGATTTCATAAGCGATTGATTCTGCCTGGCAAAGTTTTAAACCGGTTTCTTCAGGAATTCCATAAGTAAATAATTTCCAAAGCGGAACTGGAACTACTATATCAGCATATTTTGTCAAGGTAATTTTGTTTGGTTTCTTATATAACAGAAAAAATAATGAATTAGTATATTAAACCTATTTAAAATTACGTAAATAAAAAATGAAAAGCAACGACAACAATTATTGCTGCAGTTGGTTATGAACATATCCATTTTTTTGGAATTAGATTTATTTAAACGCAAAATCGCAAAGTTGAGAACGCAACAATTTTTATTTCGGGTCGTTCGCTTTTGAGACGGCGACTTATATCGATGCCCGACATATCGGGTAATATAATGTCTTACAACACAATATCGGCGGCAGTATCGAACAGTAAATCGAAAAGTTCTTGACCCGTTTCGACTTCGCCTACAATACGGATATCTGCGTGGCGGTTAGATATTGCCGTACACACGCCCAAACGAAATAATTCATCGTCATCCAATAAAATGGCTCGTATTATGATATATAGTTAGTTGTATATTCTCAATTTGAAATATAGGTTCTATCGGACTAAACTTTAGCTTGGTCGCCAGTTATAAATCACATTTCATTGTTGTTATATACGATATTATAACTAATACTCGTCTATAATTTTACTAACACTGCGAAGTATTACAAATACTTACTATCTTCGAGCCATCGTATGTTACGATAGTTTTCCTCATGATATTCCCACAATTGTTTTTTGCTTTTTAGCAATTTATAACAATACTCTTGAATTTTCCTTTTCGCAAAATCATCGCCTTGATAATATAATACGACTAACAATTGCTGCAGGTCAACATCTATTATTCTCTGTATTTCACGACTATAATCTGTAATTAAATCAATTTTAATTTTTTGACTTTCTTTTAAAAATTCTTCTAATTCTTCTTTTTCCATTTTAAAATATTTTAAATATAAATTTGCGGCAAAAATATGATATTTTTTTCACTATTTGTCATTTTTCATTTATTTTTTCTATTTTTGCAAAAAATATTTTTTCGCAAGTTCAAAAAACAGATAAAATTATGAAAAATAAAAGATTAAAATTACCTGTAGGTATTCAACGTTTTGAGGAAATCCGCGAAGGAGGATATATATATGTAGACAAGACTGAATATCTTGTCGAAATGATACAAAATGGCAAAATTTATTTTCTTGCCCGTCCGCGTAGGTTTGGGAAGTCGGTTATAGTCTCAACTTTCGAGGCGATTTTTGGGGGAGAAAAGAAACTTTTCAAGGGGTTATATGCTGAAGAGTTTACGAAGGATTTTAAGCCAAGTCCTGTTATTCGTTTAGATATGAGCGGAGTAGTTACTGATAGCGGTATTGATGTAATTAGAGAAAGCATGGTATATCTTGTCAAAAAGATAGCTGAAAAATTGGACGTTTTATTGTCTGAAAGCAATGTACCTGGAATCCTCTTTAATAATTTGATTTCAACTGCATATAAAAAATATAATAAAAAGGTAGTTGTTCTGATAGATGAATACGATGCACCTTATACCGATTTTGTAAATAAACCAGATATAGCAGCAGAAGTTCGCGATGTTTTGAGAGGATTTTATAAACAACTCAAAGCAAACGAAGAATATATCCGTTTTCTTTTCATCACAGGTATATCCAAGTTCGCAAAACTTGGCGTGTTCTCTACTTTGAACAATCCTAAAGATATTTCATTGACACCCGATTATTCTGATATTTGTGGGTATACTGAATCGGAAATCATCCGTTATTTTCCCGAATATCTTGAAGAAACCGCAAGAGAAATGAAAATTACCACGGACGCTTTGATTGAAAAAATGCGTTACTATTACAATGGTTTTACCTTTGATAGAAATTGTAGTACAAAACTTTACAACCCATTTTCTACATTAAATTTTTTTGGTGAAAAATCATTTGACAACTTTTGGATTGAAACCGGACAATCTCTGTTTTTGTCTGAATACCTGAAAAACAGGAATTTAACGGTAGAACAATTCCGAAATTTCCCTATTTCAAGAGTTTTTGCAAAAAGTCCGGGCGAAGTGGACAAAACCTCGCCCGAAGGTTTTTTACATCAAGCAGGATACTTAACATTACGCCCTGGAACCAATGGTAGCGACCTGTCGTTAGATTATCCAAACACCGAAGTCCTCAACTCAATGTCTAATCTATTGACACAAAATATAATAAAACAAAATTATAATATCTTTGAAAGTAAATTGCTTTCTGCAATAGTTTCAAACGATGTCAAAAAATTTATTGAATGCGCTAATCATATTTTATCATGCATTCCTTACGAAGACTTTAAGAACGCTGCCAAACAAAGCGTAGAACTAACAGGCAACAAACTAACCGTGCAAGAATGGCTGTACCGTTCATGTATTATAGCATTTTTACGCGGTTGGGCATTGTTACATTT
>WRMI01000098.1 GCA_009777175.1 Marinilabiliaceae bacterium | reverse complement strand
GGATGGGAAATTGCGACAAATCAAGAGTTTGAAGTTGTGCGATTGTAAGTTCTAAAAGGGAACCTACATTTCTATCTTTTGTTTTACGTTCAATTTTGATTTTACCTTCTGTTTTTGTTTCGGTAAGTCCGAGTATATGCAGTAGTTCGTTATAAAAGTCGGTATTTAGTTTGTTGGCATCGGGGATAATATCTCTTTTGAGTAGATGTACAGGTGAAAAGAATTTGTAAAGCGCAATAAAATCTTCGTTATCGATCTCTAAATCTTTGTAGTCGCGAATATCGAAATGAACGAAAGGGAGACCTCTTCCGCAATGACGTATCCATTCAGGAGCAATTTCATCATAAAAATAACTTGTTCTGTCGCCTTCTAATTGTCGGTTGCTGTATTGTAGAAACACTTCTTTAAACTTCGCATTACAATAAAAATTTTCATAAAAATCTTTTGCATCAAATACAAACCATTCGTATAAATTGGTAATTATCAGATGTCTAAGCGATTTATTTTTGTTAATTGTGCGTTCCGACATATAATATAGGAGTAATTCGTGGAACGCTTTTTTGTTGATATTATCTTTTGTAGGCATATCAACGAGGTTTGCGCTTGGTCGTTTAATTTCATGGATAACTTCGGGAGTGGTTTTTTCTTTCTGTTTTATTGCAAGGTCTGCTCGGATTTTATTAATGGTGTCGTTATAAACATTAATATCATAATCATCTCTATAATAAATATTTAACAAAAATGTTCTCAAGAGATTTTTATTAAATTCTTCTGTTTCGTTTTCATCGATTTTTTGCAAAAGCAGTATTAACTCTTTTTTGAAGTTTTCGATATTTTCCTTGTTAGGAGTTTGTTTCAAGAAAGTAGGATTAATCGCTTGATTGGGGGTTTTAATATCGTGGGACATAAATTTTATTGTTGAATTTTATTTTGCAAAAGTAGAAAAAATTTTGGAAATTCTATGTTTTTTTCCGACAAAAAATATATTCAAAAATCTGTGAAAATCCGTCTAATCAGCATTTCTCAAAGTTTTCTGAAATACCGACATTTTAAAAAGATTTCCTTAATTGAAACCTAAATTCGTTTAACATATTGGAATTTATTGTGTTATTACCGCTGCTGATTGTTGTTCGGTTGTAATAATGCCATTGTCCATATCTGAGCCAAATGTCGAATTTTGGTAAAATTGTATATTTAAGCATTGCAATTATTCTATGTCCTTGACCATAATACATTGGAACGCTGAAACTATAAAGTACGTCTGGTTCATAGATATAAAAACGAGTTTCGTAATCTTCTGCATCGACAATTCCGTATCTTAATTGAGCATACCATTTTCCGTTAGGTCTTTGATAACGAAGTTCTTGCGACATATATATTCCATTTGGAATTTCTTTGCCTTGAATATCAACTTTGCTCCAATCGACTCGTGTAGTAAAAGTCCACTCTTTATCGGGAGAAAATTTTGTTTGAAGTCTCAATTGTGTTTGTTCTCGTTTGCCAACGGGATATGAATTGTCATCTGAGGATAAACTGATTCCTTTTTCTTTGTATCTGAAACGAAATAAAGTTTCCCAATTTCTATTAGGTTTATGAGTAAGATAAACAGAGGCATCGTAACCATCAGAGGGCGCTTTAATTTGATATCTAAGCCATTTGAATTTAAAATAGTCAAAATAAGCGGATGCCACTAAGTTATAAGGCAGTTCGAGGTCAATACCTGAATAAAAACCTGATTCACCGGAACCACGTGGAGATTCAGCAAAAGGATTACCAAGTGGTGCTTGGAAGTCAAGGGGAAAATATCTGTAAGAAAGCACCCAATTGAAACGGTTAGCGGGTGAAGTCAATAAACCTGCCCAAATTGCGGGGTGGAGAGATTCATTAAATGCAATTTCTGAAAAAAGAAAAATATTTTTAAGACCACCTTCTATTGAAAACCAACTATTTCCGTTTTGTTGTCCATTGAAATAGTATTGGTTATAATATGATTCGTCGGGTATTACAGGATATTCTAATCTATACTCAACGTGCCCTGCTTCCAAAGTGAAATATTTAGTAAAATAACGCATTTGAACACCGAAAATATCTTCGCGGGTGTTATGTCTTGTTTCCAATTCAGTTGTTGTTCGATGATATCCGTCTGTTCGTATGCCTGTAATATATTGGTTTCCAAGAGAATCTTCTCTTAATCTGCCATCTTTTTGTTTCACAGATAAAAAAGGATTAATAGAAAATTTTTCATTTCCGAGGGATAAAATAATTCCGCTCATTCCTGTTGCGTCGCTTGCTGATAAACCTGGTTTAAAGCCTGAGTTTCTGTTTCTAATTGATGAGGCATTACCGGTTTTGCCAGTTCTCATGCCCGTTTGTAGGACTAACCCTTGTCCACTGCTAATTTTGTATTGTCCAATAATAACTTGTTTTAAAAAAGTATTTGGTTTCCACGAAACATATCCAGAAATATAGTCAAAAGTAGCGATTTGGTTGCTAAACATTGGTTCTCCGGGGTCATTTTTAGCAACAAAACCCATTGAAAAATTTCTTAAAGGAGATGCTTCGAAACGGGTGTAATACATTGCGTTATGTCCTTTATAAGCGGGTGGTTGGCCGTTTCGTTCGGTAAAACCGCGAGGTGTTTCGGCAGTAAACCTCGTTCTTAAAAACAAATCTCCGCGAAAATAATGTTTTCTTGGAGTAGGTGCTGTTTCAGTTTCACCGAAAAATATTAAAGGTTCTATCATTTCGATAAGATGTCGGTCAAAACCTTCAACAGTTTGCAATTCATAAATAGAATAAAATAAGCCATTGGTATATCTGTGAAAAAGAATATTTTCAATTTGTTTATCTTTAAGAAAAAATATTTTGCTTAAATCATCTCGGTTTGCACTGTTGATGTTAATTGGATCGTGATAAAGTCTGACCAAATCTTCAATCATATAAGAATAGTCTCCATCTTCTAAATCTTCAGCAATTGATTCAACAATTTCTGCTGCCCATTCATAAACATTTTCAAGGTTTTGCGTTTTAGCAAAAGTGAAAAATAGTAGTAATATTATTGTAAAAAAGGCAACTTTCATAGATAAATAGTTTTCAGTTTTCAGTTATCAGTTATCAGTTATCAGTTATTAGTCTTTAGTCATTAGTCGTTAGTTAGTTTTCAGTTTTCAGCATTCCATTAGGCGATGCATTGAATTTATTGAAATGAATGCAACGCTTGGTAGAAATAAATCAATCAAAACACCCGCATTCCGTTAGGAATGCATCCTCAATTTTGTACCATTTCATAAAAAAATTTTTTAATATGTTTTCAGTTATCAGTCGTTAGTCATTAGTCGTTAGTTAGTTTTCAGTTTTCAGCATTCCGTTAGGAATGCAACGCTTGGTAGAAATAAATCAATCAAAACACCCGCATTCCGTTAGGAATGCATCCCCAATTTTGTACCATTTCATAAAAAAATTTTTTAATATGTTTTCAGTTATCAGTCGTTAGTCGTTAGTCGTTAGTCATTAGTTAGTTTTCAGTTTTCAGAAATATAATCATTTGCTATTAAGGGAGCTTAATAAAATAAGGGATAAAATTTCTCATTTTCTAATTTACAATATTTTCGGGCAAACACGCAGGTTTACACTCATTTTCTCATTTCTAACAATAATAAGGGTTATTATTTATTTTTCTACCGAGCGATGCATTCATTTTCGACAAGCTCAAAGCATCGCCTAACGGAATGCTTTCTAACTCATTCACTCATTTTTCTACCGAGCGATGCATTCTTTTTCGACAAGCTCAAAGCATCGCCTAACAGAATGCTTTCTAACTCATTCACATATTTACTCATTTACTCATTTACTCATTCACTCATTCACTCATTCACTCATTTACTAACTACTGACTACCGACTACCGACTACTAACTACTACTTCTTTCGGTTTGGAATAGAAAAAATTAGACCAAAAGATGACGAAAATCCCAGAACGGAATGGTGATTAACTGCAAAATCTAATGTAATAGGTTTCCAATTAAAACCACCGCCGAATCCAATACGAATAGGATTTGTTAAAATTGCGCTTCTTAAAATAAGTTTGTCAAAAACAGGTACGTTTAACGCAAACGAATATTCTGGGTCAAATTTCATATTTTTGATAGCACCAATTTCAAAAGAAAGTTCTTTAATAGGCTCATAAAGGAATGCTGCTGCCACAAAAGATGTTTGATACTGCTCCCAATGCGGTAATTTCCATTTTACTGCAAAAGGATTTACGGTATAAAACCCGAGTCCCGTTTTTTCGGATGGCTTAAGTTGCAATCCTGCGTCTAACGTAAAAATAGAGTGTTTATCAGATGAAATCTCATGCTGAATAATATAATTAAACCTCATACCCATTTTGATCCACGGTGCCAAAGAACGTGCGGCAGAAATATTAACTCTTTGAGTATTAAAAAGTTCGAAACCGTAGTGAACATATCCTGCACCAATATTTAACAATTTTGTTGGAAAAATACAAATTGCGGCTTTGGCATCAAAATCTTTAACTTCAAAGAGTCTGTTATAACCAATTCCTACTTTAATTTGCTCAATATCAGATATTCCCGATGGGTTTGAAAAATGACTCCAAGTATCAACCGTAACTGCACCTGTTCTGCCAAGAGCGTGGTCAACAGGATTGTTGAACAGGTCATCTTGCGCAAAAATAGGATTATTGCACAAGAAATAGAAAATATAAAGCAGGAGTCCAGATTTAAGTAATCTAAATAATTCTTTATAATTCACCATATTAACAATTATTAACACATTTATTATTTTTATCAAAAACCTTAAACCTAAAAATTAATCCACCCGCAAAAATTAGTATTAAAATAGAACTAATTCCCGCAATAATCTTACCATATCTAAATGATTTTGGCTCGAACTTAAATTCGATGGTATTTTCGCCCTTTGGCACAGCCACAGCACGAAGAATATAATTTGCCCTAATAATTTCTGATTTTTTTCCATTGATATAAACGTTCCATCCGGCAGGATAGTATATTTCGCTAAATACGGCTATTTGCGGGGTATCTGTTCTTGATTTGTAAATAGTTTTATTAGGTGCATAATGGGTAAGTTCGATAGTTCCAGCGTCCTCCCCAATGATGACATCTTTTAAATAGTCAGCAAAATCTAAGTGAATAACGGCAATTTCACGTAAATCTGTGTTACTCAATGCTTCCAACTCTTCGCGCACACCCGAAACGGTAAGAACATTTTTAACAAACCACGCATTACCCATGGAATGATGATTAAATGTGGGCTCTAAATCAGGATGAAATACAATGTAACGGGTATTTAGCATATTCAGAACAGGCATTTCAGAAAGGATATCATTTGGGGACATTCCACGCTGGTAAGTAGAAATCAGCATTTGACGATAAAATTGTAGATAGTTATCTATAACATCCTGATATCTTTGCAGTTTGGCACCATGATAACCACCAATGGATTTGTGAAAATAACTTGTATAAACTTCATTGAACGGATTTGCTACTGAAAATACTCTGTAAAACGGGTCTTTATCTTTTAAAATCTCTTTATCAGCGTTTGATTGAACAAATTGTCGTGTTTGTCGTTCGGGTTTAAATTTGTCGTAATCGATATATCTTTTGTCAATACTCCATAAATCTATTAGTATCAACAAAATAATACCGGGAATTAAATATTTTGCGGATATTTTATTAGTAACAAAAAACCAAATTGAGCCACTTGCCAACATAATAAAAATAGCCGACCTAAGTGCATCAGATTTAAGCAAAGTGCGCCTTGCAACTGCCATTTCTTGCATAAATAAGTCGTAGGCTGCCGCTAATTCGGGTGTCTCGGCTTTTTGTTCTATTATTGAATTAAGTTCGGCATCTGATATAAAATTGAAAAACATGTCGGGGAAAATGTAGAAAATAAACGACAACCCACCTGTGATGCCCACAGCGGCGAGAAAATATTTTGTTTTCTGTTTAACGAGATATGGATTATCAATAATTTCTTTGAGTCCAAGCATTCCAAGCATTGGTATTGTTACAGTTGCGATTACTAATGCCATTTCAACTGTTCGGAACTTGTTATAAAGCGGGAAGTGGTTGAACATAAACATATTAAACCATTCGAGGTTATTTCCCCAAGCGAGCATCATCGAAAATATTGTACCCGCGAGTAACCACCACTTTTCTTTCCCCTGATAATAAAATAGTCCCAGAAAAAAGAGAAAACATACTATTGCACCAACATAAACTGGACCTTCTGTGAAGGGTTTTTGTCCCCAATATTGCGATTGTTTAACTACTAATGATGATATTTGAGGGTCAATTCGAGGGTCTAAATTTTTTAATGCCTCTGGGTTTTGAGAAATTGGTTTTGAGCCGCCACCCATTAAATTTGGTACTAAAAAGGTAAATGTTTCCATTTTGCCGTAACTCCAAGCAAAAGCATAATCATAATCTAATCCGGATGTACTTTCTGTTTTTTGAGGCGCAACTCCCTGTTCCATTGCTAACTTGGCTTCAAGTCGGTTATCATCTTCTTTTAATTCAGATTTTCCTCTGGTGCTTAATTTTCCATATTCATTTGTTGTCCAAAGATTTGTAAGATTAGGCAAAATTGAAAGTATAAGCGCAACTGCCAACAAACCCGTACGTTTTGCAAAACAAGGTAATGTTTTTGTTTTAAATGCATTTATAAAACGTTCTATTACAATAAATAAGACAAGGAATGCCAAATAATATGTAATTTGAATATGATTATAAGATATTTCGAGTCCCAGCGCGATTGCTGTAAATAGTGTTCCGACCCATTTGTTTTTTTTGTAAGTATATAAAATTCCTGCAATAACGGGTGCCATTAATGCAATAGCGTAAGCTTTTGTAATGTGCCCTGCAATAATTATCAAAAAATTATAAGAGCCAAATCCAAATGCAACAGCACCCGCTGTACTTAACCAATGATTAAGTCCTAAACTCCTCATTAACAAAAAGAAACCTAACAGATACAGGAATAAAATTGCAATTGTAGTGTAGGGAAGTCCTAAACGTGAAATTTTGTTCAAATACCAAAAAATATTTGTTGATGCATCTCCTTTAATTTGATAAGCGGGCATTCCGCTAAAAGTAGAGTTTGTCCATTGAGACTTTTCGCCAGTTTTGTTTTCGAAATCATTCAGTTCTTGCGCCATACCAATGGCGTGTGTATTGTCTTGCTGGTTTAAAACTTTTCCTTGTAGTACAGGGCTAAAATAGATACACGAAATGACAAGAAAAAAGAGTATAACTGCCAAATAAGGTAAAATTGGTTTTAATTTTCCTATCAAATATTTTAATTTTTCTATCATATAAAATTGTTTTATAAAATTTAGGGTGCAAAATTATATGAAATTTTTGAATTGCAAGCGTATTATGAAAAAAAATTTTTAAAAACCTGAGTTTATTTTCTACCACAAAGTACACAAAGAATGCACAAAGAACACAAGTTGATATATGTTGTTATTTAATGCTTTGTGTCCTTTGTGTATTTCGGTAAACTCAATAACAATTTCGGTAAACTCAATAACAATTTCGGTAAACTCAATAACAATTTCGGTAAACTCAATAACAA
>WRMI01000097.1 GCA_009777175.1 Marinilabiliaceae bacterium | reverse complement strand
GTGGTTAGTGGTTAGTGGTTAGTGGTTAGCGGTTAGTGGTTAGTGGTTAGTGGTTAGCGGTTAGTGGTTAGTGGTTAGCGGTTAGTGGTTAGTGGTTAGCGGTTAGCGGTTAGTGGTTAGTGGTAGTGGTTAGTGGTTAGTGGTTAGCGGTTACTAAATACTGAATACTAAATACTAAATACTAAATACTGACTAATGATTACTGGTTACTGGTTACTGAAAACTGATAGTTCGATATAACTCACTAACCAAACTGATAACTGATAGTTCGATAAAACTCACTAACCAAACTGATAACTGATAACTGATTACTAAAAATGAGCTATAAAAATCAATTAGCATACTTTTATAAAATTTTCAAAAGGAAAGAGTTTTGGATTTCACGCGAATTGCGGTGTAAAATTGTGTGGCTCGGAACTGACAATGCTGGGTTTTATGTTGTACCTCATCTGCTAAATGAAAAATCTATTGTCTATTCTTTTGGCGTTGGGGAAAATATCTCTTTCGACAAAGATATTATTAAACATTTTTCGTGTTCTGTATTTGCTTTTGATCCTACACCTAAATCTATTAAATTCGTTGAAAGGAACGTTTCTGATATCGAAAACTTCATTTTTTTTCCTTTTGGACTTTATAATAAAGATTGCCACATAGATTTTTATTTGCCACAAAACCCTAATTTTGTGAGTGGTTCAACTTATAAAGAAGATACTCTTAAAGAAAAGATTTCTGTTCCCGTAAAACAAATTTCCACAATAATAAAAGACTTAGGACATACCCAAATTGATTTGATAAAAATGGATATTGAAGGTACTGAATATGATGTCATTGATGATATATTAGGTTTAGATTATCACGTTCCGCAGATAGCAATAGAATTACATCATCGTTTTAAGAATATTGGAATAGCAAAAAGCAAAGATTTATTGCGCAAAATGAAAAATGCAGGCTATAAAATAGCCGCTATTTCTGACACACACGAGGAATATACTTTTGTGAAACTATGATGTTTCATTTACCATTATGTTTACTTTTTCTGCTACTTTTTTCATTAGCCAATTTGGAGTTGAGGTTGCTCCACAAATTCCGACTGACTTAATATTTTTTCTAAACCACTGCTGTTGGAGAGCCAAATCGCCATAAACATAATAAGTTTCAGGATTAACTTGTTTGCAAATATCGTACAACATTTTGCCGTTACTACTTTTTTCGCCGCCAACTAAAATAATAATATCAAATTTTTTTGCAAAATTTTTTAGATGCGGAACTCTATTTTCAACTTGAGCACAAATTGTATTATGCACGTTCAATTCTAATGAATTGCCATATTTTGCGCGTATTGCTTGTTCGATTCGTAGAAAATCTTCATTGCTCATTGTAGTTTGCGAAAAAAGGTCTACAGGCTTTTTGGGATTTATTAAAATTAAATCCTCCAAATTAGATATTACAATTGCTTCACCGTCTGTTTGTCCGATTAATCCTGCCACTTCGGGATGTCCTTTTTTCCCATAAATTACTATTTGTCCGTTATTTTTTTTTGTTTTTTTCCACGCTGAAAGAACCTTATGTTGTAATTTCAAAACAACAGGACAAGTTGCATCAATAATTGCTATATTCTGTTTTTTAAGCAATTCGTAAGTAGATGGCGGTTCACCGTGTGCGCGAAGAAGTACTTTTTTAGTTTTCAGTTCTTGCATTTGGTAGTTAGAAATTGTTCGCAGTCCTTTTTTTTCTAACCTCAAAACCTCTTCGTTGTTGTGAACAATATCTCCCAGACTTGTTAGCGTTTCGTTGTTGTCTAATTGTTCTTCAGCCATTCGTACGGCTCTTGAAACACCAAAGCAGAATCCCGATTTGTCATCGACAACTATCTTGACCTTTGAAAAATTATCAGCAACCGATGTCATTTTGTTCAACGACAATTAAAAAAAGTTTTATTTGTCTGATGTCAAAACTTTAATTATTTTACCTACGTAAACTCGATGAAAATCTTTTTCGGGATAAAAGTCTTGAGGAATCAACTTATTTATGAATCCATCTTCTTTGATATCGTCGAAATAGATTTTTTCACATTCGATTACTAAACGGGCTTGCTCGAAATATATGTTTCCGAGTTGTGTTTCTATGGGTATTAAACCTGTTTCAGCAACCTTGTTCACATCTCTACCTGATTTTGTTCCGCAATAATTTAGGATATCCCGATATTGCTCGTCAAAAAAAGTTAGGGTAAAATAGTCGCTTTTTTCCATAAATTCGTAAGTGTACCTCTGCGGGCGCACGAAAACAAATACGACAGGCTGATTCCAAAGATGTCCGACCATACCCCAACTGGCGGTCATCATATTAAAGCTATCTTTTGTACCAGCGGTTATCAACATCCAATCGTTACCTATAAGTTTAATTACGTTGTCGGATATTTCCTGTGGTGCAATTTCTAAATGTCTATTTTCCATTGGATTATCTCGCTTTTGTGTTTCAAAACAATTTGTAAAAAGTAAAACTAACGCCAAATAAAATAAATTTCTCATGATTAAAATTTTTATAATTAAAATACAAAAGTAACAAAAAGGAATTTAATTACAAAAATTTTTCAACTTTTTTTACTTTAAATATTGAAAATTAAAAAAACAAAAGTAATTTTGCATTTTGAAATTTAAAATTTAAAGGCTATTTTTTCATTGATATAAACTAAAAAGATTATAAATGGGACGCGCATTTGAATACCGAAAAGCCCGCAAACTAAAGCGTTGGGGCAATATGTCCAAAACATTCACGCGAATTGGACGTGAAATAATTAATGCAGTAAAGTCAAGTGGACCTGACCCTTTGGGGAATCCTCGCCTGCGTGTATTGATACAGAATGCCAAAGAAGCAAATATGCCCAAAGATAACGTTGAACGGGCAATCAAAAAGGCATCATCAAAAGAACAAACCGATTACAAAGAATTGACCTACGAAGGTTATGGTCCTCACGGAATTGCAATTATTGTTGAAACAGCCACCGACAATCCCACTCGTACCGTTGCAAACGTGCGCAGTTATTTCAACAAACATGGTGGCTCATTAGGAACTACGGGCAGTGTCGACTATATGTTTGACCATAAATGTATTTTCAAACTTAAACATAAAGAAGGCATTGATTTGGATGAATTAGAACTCGAACTGATTGATTTTGGTGTACAAGAAGTTTTTACAGAAGATAATAACATTATTATTTACGGCGAATTCGAATCATTCGGTCCGATACAAAAATATTTTGAAGAAAATGATTTTGAAATTTTAAATGCTGAATTTGAACGAATTCCCCACGATACAAAATCGCTTTCAGAAGCACAAACAGCAGAAGTAGAAAAATTGCTTACCAAATTTGAGGAAGACGATGATGTATCGAATGTTTATCATAATATGGGGGCAACTTTGTAATAAATGAACTATCACGAAACCATTAATTTTCTGTTTGAGCAACTCCCAATGTATCAAAGAACGGGTGCCTCTGCATATAAAAACAATTTAGACAATTCTTTGGCATTAGACAAATGGTTTAATCATCCTCATAAAAATTTTAAGACCATTCATATTGCGGGTACTAACGGCAAAGGGTCAGTCTCTTCAATGTTGGCATCAATTTTACAAGAATCAGGATATAAAACAGGATTGTACACTTCGCCCCATTTACGCGATTTCAGAGAAAGAATAAAAATTAACGGACAAATGATACCCGAAGAAAAAGTAGTTGATTTCGTTTCAGAAAACAATGAAATAATTAATAAAATAAAACCATCATTCTTTGAAATGACTGTTGCAATGGCATTTAACTATTTTGAAAAATCTAAAGTAGATATCGCAGTAATTGAAACGGGCTTGGGCGGCAGACTTGATTCAACTAATATTATTACTCCCATATTAAGTATCATAACAAATATTGGTTTTGATCATTTAGCATTATTAGGCAATACATTGCTAAAAATCGCAAAAGAAAAATCGGGAATCATAAAAAAAGGCGTTCCCGTTGTGATAGGTCAGTTCCAAGAAAATGTTTTTGATTTTTTGTTTGAAAAAGCACTCTATTTAAACGCTCATTTGTCTATTGCTGACGAAAATTACAAGGCTGTTGTTGCAACTTCTTGTGAAAAATATAAATCAGTTAACATTTTTAAAGGGAGCGAGTTCTATTTTTCGGGTTTAAAATTACCTTTGTTAGGTGATTATCAGCTCAAAAATCTTCAAACTACGATGCAAGCCGTAGAAAATTTACAAAAATCAGGTTTTTCAATATCCGCAGATAATATTTCTAAAGGAATTAAAAATGTAATAATAAATACAGGGTTAGAAGGTCGATGGCAAATTATTTCCAAAAACCCCACAATTATTTGTGATACAGGACATAACGAAGATGGTATAAGAGAAGTTGTTTCACAATTGGCAAAAATTGAGTTCCAACAACTACATTTTGTTTTTGGAAGCGTAAACGACAAAGATTTGACCAAAATTTTTTCATTACTTCCGCAACATGCAACTTATTATTTTACAAAAGCCAATATACCAAGAAGTTTGGACACAAAAACCTTACAAAAAAATGCCTCACTCTTTGGGTTACACGGCGAGTGTTACGAATCTGTGACAGAAGCAGTTGCAGCCGCAAAAATAAATGCAGATAAAAATGATTTGATTTTTATTGGTGGAAGTACTTTTGTGGTGGCAGAAATTATTTAAATAGCGGCAAGCATCAATTTGTAATTTAATAATTTTATGTATTTTTGCCGAAAAGAAATTTAATTTAAAATGATACATCAAAAAAGCATTATCTCATTAATACTTACGCTGTTAATCTTGTTATCCTCTTGCGTAAGCCGAAAACCTGTTGACTATTCAATATTTCCAAAAGGTGCTATTCTCACGGGAAAAATGAAAAATGGCGACAACTTGTATATTGTGCGGGAAAATCCTTTGACAATGGAAGGTTTCTGTTTTATTGACAATAATCAAGCGGTAGTTGAGAAATTTAATTTTGTTGCCGATACAACCGGTAAAGCGAATTTTATTTATCAAAATGAAAGTTTTTCAGGTAAAGTAAGTGTGAATCACAAATTACAGGAAATAAAGTTAAAATTATCAAAAGTTCCTGTCTTACAAATTGATAAACAGACTGTTAAACTGCTATTTATTGACCAAATAAGCGAAATTGACGAATGTTTCGAACGTTTCAAAAATCCAATATTTGAAAAAATAGATGTTTCGAAAAATATTGAGTACGGCAGAGATGAAGGATTTTACACATCACTTCCGATGGAACATCTTTCTAATGACGAGTTATGGGAAATGGTCAAACTAATGGTAAATACACATATTAAAACTAAATTGTTAAAAAAAGAAGCGACTATTCCTTTAGAATTAGATATCTATCATCCTGCAAATGACGCTCTTGACAAATGTCCTATTTTCGTTTATCTGCATGGCGGTGCATTTATGTTCGGCGACAAAGAAAATAAGTTTCAACATGCGTTGACCGATTATTTAGTGAAAAGAGGTTTTATAGTAGCCTCAATCAATTATCGGTTAGGATATTCATTGCTGGGAACAGCCGCAACAGAACGCACTATTTACAGAAACGTACAAGATACACGAGCCGCACTAAGATTTCTTATGTTTCACAAAAATAAGTACCGAATAGATGATACTCAAATTTACCTTGCGGGCAGTAGTGCGGGTGGAATTATTGCGCTTACAACTGCATTTATGGATGACAATGAAGTTTTTTCGTCAATTGGAGAAAATAGATGGCTTTTAAGAAAAGATTTAGGCGGATTAGACAACGTGGGTAATAACCTTAAAACTAATTTTAAAGTTGCCGGAACCGTTTCTCTTTGGGGTGCAGTAACTGATTTACAGATACTTAACAATAATATTCCTACTTTGTTGATGCATGGAACAGCCGACGATATAGTCCCCGCAGGGAAAGGGCTGCCACTTAAAAAATATATGGGTAAAAATGTCTATAATGTTTTTTCTGAATTTTGGAAAACAACATCCGATTGGAATCTTTATGGCTCCGAACCGATACATAATAGTTTAAAATCATCTAAAACTCCCGTAAAATATATACCTTTCCACGATTTTGGGCACGATTTATATTTAGACGAAGAGGGCAATTTAAGCGAAAATATGGATATTATTTGCAACGAAATAGGTGATTTTTTGTTCGAAAATGTTTATAGACAATATTTTAATTGTGATTTAAAAGGAAAAACATCTGTTTCAAAAAAGGAAATACCCCCTCGATACTTGTTGTCAAACACTGAAAATAAAACGGTTCAGTGGCAAGTTGAAGGAGGGTTAATTATACAACAAACTGATAATTCTATTGACGTTATTTGGTTTAATTCATATAAAAACGGAACTATAACTGCTTGTATATCAAATCAAAACGGAGTTTCAATCAAAAAAGAGATGATAGTGAAGATAGATGATTAAGACGGTTCTATTTTGAGGATACACGGATTGAACGGATTATCACAAATTTTTTTTACCTCAATCAAGTAAACCCACACCGAAAAGTTATCTTAACCACAAAGTACACAAAGACCACAATGTTTATTTTTAACCACTAACCACTTTTTTGCGACTTTGCGTTAAAACAAAACTGCAAAGGACACACTAATATGTGTCAACATTGTTATAAAATAGAGTTAAATTGTAAAATAATTTAATATTAATTTTGACAATTAAAAAAAACACATTATTTTTGCAGAATAATTCACTCATATAATTAGAAGGAGTCATATGGAAAATAAAACAGAAATAACATATGAAAGTGTGCTGGCTTTAGTTAATACCTTTATAGAGAAATATTCTGCTCAAACAGACCGAATGAGAGATGAAACAGACCGAATGAGAGATGAAACAGACCGAATGAGAGATGAAACAGATCGTAGAAGTGCTGACTTTGACCGTCAATTGAAACAGTCACGTGAGGACTTCGACCGTGAAATGAAAGAATCACGCGCCAGATCTGAAGAAGAAATGAGAGACCACGACAAAAGAATGAAAGCCTTAGAAAAACATATAGGCGGTTTGGCTAATAATCAAGGTGATTTTGCAGAAGAGTATTTTTTTAGTTCATTCCGAAAAGGCATTTCCACATTCTTTGGAGAAGAGTACGATAGCATTGAATCAAGAAAAAGGAAGAAAATAAAAAATAGCGGTATAGACGTTGAGTATGATATACAGATGTTTAACTGCATATCAGTTGGGCTTATAGAAACTAAATACAAAGTTATTTTTGATGATATAAAAAAAGCGATTATCAAAGTCGGGATGTTTAGAGAGGCTTTTCCTCAATTTGCAAAACATAAATTGTATCTTGGTATAGCATCAATGATTTTTGAAAAAAGAGTTGAAGATGAATGTATAAGACAAGGTATTGCAGTGATAAAACAAGTTGGAGACAACGTCGTTATTAAGGATAAAAATCTAAGACAGTTTTAAGTTGAAATAAATTACTCATTACTCACTACCCACTACCCACTACTCATTACTCATTACTCATTACTCACTACTGAATACTCACTACCCACTACCCATTACTCATTACTCATTACTCATTACTCACTACTCACTACTCATTACTCATTACTCATTACTCACTACTCACTACTCATTACTCACTACTCATTACTCATTACTCACTACTCACT
>WRMI01000096.1 GCA_009777175.1 Marinilabiliaceae bacterium | reverse complement strand
ATCAGTTTCAGACCGGGGAGTTATCGAACTACTCGGTATGCCATATCTGTATAACAAAAAAGTAAAATTGATAGTTATACCGGAAGAAAGAACAACAACGCTTGAGCAGCGCAGACAAGCAGCGGAAAGGATAATGAAATTACGTGAGACGATAACGAAGGAGCATTGGACAGACGAGCAACGTGATAATGCCAGATACGAGTATTTAAAGGCAAAACACCAATGAAAAAAGTATTAATAGATACTAACGTTGTGATTGATTATCTTTGCGAAAGATTAATTGCAATCCGTTTCGCCTGCCTCGTTGCAAAACATACATGGTCGAGCGTTTCTGCGCTGCCTACATTACTCCACAGACCAATTATTTCTGAATTTTAAAATAAAAAAAACTTTTTTTCATAACATCCAATTCAAAAAAAAACTAACTTTGCAAAAAAAGTATTACCAAAAGTACCATAAAAAATAAAATAAATGCCATAAAAAAACGTTACTTGCAAATAATTACCGTATATTTGTGCCAAAATTTTTTAATAAAATAATTAAAATGGAAAATCTGATTAATTTGTTTAGTACTAATTCTGGTTTTTTGAAGTCGAGTAGTATCGTTAGCCGCACGCAGTGGCGCGTGTTGCATAAAATGCTAGAGGCCAATTTGGTATCTAAGGTAAAACGCGGATTGTATTGTCTAAATGATTATGAACAAGATACAATATTTTTAGAGGTGTCGCATATTGTACCCAATGGAGTGTTCTGCTCTTTTTCTGCGTGGTATTATTATGATTTGACAACTATTGTTCCTTACGAAAACCACGTTGCTGTAAAACAGAAAAAAAAGGTTCATTTGCCTGATAATCCGCCTATAAAACTCTATTATTTGTCGGATAAGTTTTATCAATTAGGAATTACTCAAATTGCAGATGGTAATCAGTTTGTTAAGATATACGATTTGGAAAAATCGGTTTGCGATGCGGTGCGTTTCCGCAATAAAGTGGGATTTGACATAACCATCGAGGTAGTAAAAAACTATGTCAGAAGAAAAGACCGAAATTTCAGCAAACTTGCACAATATGCACAAACATTGCGAATAGAAAAAATAATGCAAAACATTATAATGCCGATGCTATGATAAAGGGAAACGCAAAATCAATCAGGGCAATGCTGAAAAATATTGCCGACTGCGAAAAGATAAATTTTCAAATAGTTCTTGTGCGTTACTTGCACGAGCGGTTGCTCTATCGTGTGGCAAATTCTCAAAATGCAAGTAATTTCATTCTGAAAGGCGGATTATTGATGTATGCTATTGAAGGTCTTCATATTCGTCCAACCACAGATATTGACATGTCCGCAAAACAAATATCCAACGATAAAGAAAATTTGAAAAATGTTTTCATAGATATATGCAATGTTAAATACGATGACGACTGTGTTGTTTTCGACCCTTCAAATATCACTGTATTAGATATAGCCGAAGAAATGAAATACAGCGGAGTGCGCTTATTGATAAAAACGCTGTTTGACACAATTAAGCAAACTGTACAGATAGATATCGGATTTGGCGACATCATTGTTCCTGCGCCAGTTTTGATTTCATTTCCGGTATTACTTCAAGAATTGAACCCGCCGAAAATATTAGCATACCCGATTGAAACAGTCATTGCCGAAAAATTTAGCGTTATGATTACACGTGGTATTTTCAACAGTCGTATGAAAGATTTTTATGATGTTTATATTTTACTAAAAGAAAATCAAATAAACGACGAAAACTTGCGAGCCGCTATAATGCAGACATTTATGAACAGAAAAACAGGTTTTGAAGAGAGTCATCCGCTTTTTAACGAAACATTTCGAGTAGCCCCAAGCCGCCAAATCATGTGGAAAGCGTTCTTGCGAAAAATGAAAGTTTATGATGCTTTGGAATTTCCATTCGTTGTAAAAACTATTCTTGAACGACTGCAACCAATTTACTATGAGATTTATAAAAAATGAAAAGTAATATATTATCTGTTTTGCTACTGGTATTTAAGGGAAACATTGATTGGCGAACGGCATAACATACACAATACCACATAAATGGAAAACAAATATTTATTTATTGATATCAATAATAGAAATCTGAATTTTAAAATAAAAAACTTTTTTTTTGACATCCAATTCAAAAAATAATTAACTTTGCAAAAATTTTTTTAATAAAAGTAATATGAAAAAATATCTTATTTCACTGATATTGTTATTTTTACACATAACAATCTTTTCGCAAAATATAGAACACTATTTGCGGATAACAATTAATGATCGTTCTGATTTGGAAATAGTTACACAAATGGTTTCCATTGATAACGTAATTGGCAATGAAGTAGTTGCTTATGCCAACGACCAGCAGTTTGAAAAATTGAAAACATCTCAATTCAAATTTATTGAACTTGAGCATCCGTCAGTGCAAGCGGGGAGGGCAATTACAATGGCAACTACTGTGGCGCAAATGGCTTATTGGGACAGATACCCTACTTATGATGTTTATAATCAATTGATGGTAAAATTTACCGAAGATTATCCTAATTTATGCAAACTTGATACCATCGGAACAAGTGTATTAAACAGAAATATACTTTCTTTAAATATTACAAGTGATATAGAAAATCCTCAACCAAAGCCTGAGGTACTATTTTCGAGTACAATGCATGGTGACGAAGTTACGGGATGGATTTTATGCTTGCGACTTTGCGACTATTTATTGTCGAATTATGGCAGCGATACAAGAATTACAAATATGCTTGATTCTATTTCGATATTTTTTGCGCCAAATACAAATCCGGATGGCACATATTACAATAGTAGTGCGGGTACATCAATCACAAGCGCACGAAGAAATAATGCTAATAATCAAGACCTTAACCGAGATTTTCCCGACCCTCGAATAGGACAAAATACTCCATGGCAAAAAGAGACCATATTAATGATGGATTATGCTACAGAACACAACTTTATTCTTGGAATTAACTATCACGGAGGCGCAGAAGTGGCTAATTATCCGTGGGATACGTGGACAAGTTCACAAAAGGCACATGCAGATAATAATTGGTATATTCAAATTTCCAGAAAATACGCAGATTGGGCACAAGCAAATGCACCATCCTGGTATTTTAGAGATTTAAACAATGGCATAACAAACGGTGGTAATTGGTATGTAATTACAGGCGGACGACAAGATTACGTTAACTATTGGCAAAATTGTAGAGAAATTACACTTGAAGTTTCATCCACAAAAATGCCTCAATCAGAAAATTTACCAAATTATTGGAATTGGAACAGCGAAGCAATGCTCACTTTTATTGAAAACGTAAAATATGGAATTAGAGGAATTGTTTCAAACGAAGAAAATGAGCCGATAGACGCTAAAATTACTGTAATTGGACACGATACCGACAACTCATTTGTTGTTACAAATCCTCAATTTGGAAATTATTATCGTATGATTCAAAACGGAACATACAACCTGTTATTCGAAGCGTATGGATATGATTCTCAAACTATTTCAGGAGTTTCAGCGCAACAAAACAACGCTACAATTTTGGACGTAACGATGCAAAAATCACTATCTTACACAGTTAGCGGTGTAATTGTGAATTCACATACAGGTTTCCCTGAAGAAAATGTTAAAATTGAAATAAAAAACGCACCCATTTCACCCATTTTTTCAGATGCATCGGGCAGTTTTTCGATGGATATTATCACAGGACAGCACCAATTAGTTTTCTCAAAAACAGGTTTTTTGCCAACAGAAAAATCAATTTTAATTAATGATGATATAGATGATATGCTGATAGTTATGCAGGTTTTTGAAGGTATAGATTTTGAAGATGGAACTGTTCCTGCGGGCTTTACATTTTCAGGAAATCAGAATTGGTTTATTACAAATACTCAAACTTACGAAGGCTCTTACTCAATTCGGTCGGGAGTGATTTCGCATAATCAAAGTTCAACAATGAGTTATAGTTTTAACGCACCAACAGCGGGACAAGTATCTTTTTATGCAAAAGTTTCATCTGAATCAGGGTATGACTTTTTAAGATTTTATATCGATAATGTTCAGCAAGGACAATGGAGTGGAGAGGTTGATTGGACTGAATTTACTTATAGTATTACGGCAGGTAATCACACTTTGAGTTGGACTTACATAAAAGATGGTAGCGTGAGTAATGGTGCAGATGCCGCTTTTGTAGATTTGATTTCAACTCCAAAAATTAATCAAAATGCCGTTCCCTACATTAATCCAAGAATTGTTGATATTGAAACCGAAGAAAATGTGGGTCAAACCTATATAACTATGTGGAATATAGGTAGTTCCAACTTAAATTATAGTGCAACAATTGAAAATCAAGAAAATAATATGTGGCTGTCGCTTTCAAATGGTGCGGGGACAATTGCTTCTAACCAAAATACAGAAATTACTCTTTCATACAATTTTAATACATTACCTTCGGGCTTGTATAATACTAATCTACTGATTGATGTTGTTGATAGTATTATCATCGTTCCTGTTTCAATAAATTTTACAGAAGAATTTGACGATTTTCTCTATCTCACACCGTCAAGTATTGATATAGAAATAGATGAAATAAGCGGAGAGTTCACAATTACAATGCTAAATATCGGAAATGACGATTTTGATTTTATTGCAAATATATCTTCATATAATACTCCATTTCAACTAACTTCAAATAATTCAGGAACTCTTGAACCTCAACAAGAGATAGAATTTAATATTTCTTTTAATTTTGAATTATTTGAATATGATATTTATACATCTACATTAGATATTTCTGTAACCATTTTGATTGATAATATTCCTTATACAGAGGTATTTAGCGTTCCTATCTCAATTAATTATATTGAAACACCAAAAGGAATTCCTCAAGTTACTCCTCAAATCATTGAAATTGAAACAGATGAGGTTACGGGTGATTTTATTATCACAATGCAAAATATCGGTAATGCACCTTTTACTTTTACCACATCGATTCCCGAACAAACAGAAAATTGGCTGCTTTTTGAAGAAGAAACAGGTATTTTAGAACCCGAACAACAAACTCAATTTGTTCTTTTGTATGATTTTAATTCTTTTGATTATGGAATTTATTACGCAACTCTTAATATTGATGTAATTGATAGTATTATAATAGTTCCAATAACAATAACTTACGTAGAAATCCCAAAAGGAATTCCTCAAGTTACTCCTCAAAGCATTGAAATTGAAACAGAAGAGGTTACGGGTGATTTTATTATCACAATGCAAAATATCGGTAATGCACCTTTTACTTTTACCACATCGATTCCCGAACAAACAGAAAATTGGCTGCTTTTTGACGAAGAAACAGGTATTTTAGAACCCGAACAACAAACTCAATTTGTTCTTTTGTATGATTTTAATTCTTTTGATTATGGAATTTATTACGCAACTCTTAATATTGATGTTATTGATAGTATTATAATAGTTCCAATAACAATAACTTACGTAGAAACCCCAAAAGGTATTCCTCAAGTTACTCCTCAAAGTATTGAAATTGAAACAGAAGAGGTTACGGGTGATTTTATTATCACAATGCAAAATATCGGAAATGCACCTTTTGATTATAATGCCGACATTGAACCTGAACAAGCAGGCGATTGGTTATCTTTATTTTATGATGGAAACCTTTTGGAACCCGAACATCTGACCGATTTTATTTTAAACTTTGATTTTACTTCTTTAGACGCAAAAATTACTTATACCGCATATCTGAAAATTGATGTGAAAGATAGTATAATTTCCATTCCAATAAATATTAATTATTTGATAGATGTTTTATCTTCAAACATAAATCATTTTACAATTTATCCAAATCCTACATCAGATATTTTTACAATATTAATTCCAAACTTAGATGACATTGCTATTATAGAAATTTACACTCCTCTTGGACATAAAATCTATCAGGGTCGAATAAATGATAAAAGGCAAACATTTTCGTTATGGGATTTGGGAATTAAAAACAATGGAATTTATATATTAAAAATAGAGACTCAAAATTTTATTGGAACAGCAAAAATTGTGCGACAAAATTGAGTAGTGAGATATGAGATTTAAGATTTGAGACCCTTTGTGTTCCTTTGTGAAGAAAACTTTGTGTTCCTTTGTGGTAAAAGAAAAAAACGAAAATAAAAGAATATAAACTAAATAACTAAAAAAACTTATAAATCACAAATTAAGAATACTCATTCACTCATTTCTACTAAGGTTGTTCTGTTGAAAAAAATAAGGTGAAAATAAGGTTATTAACTATAAACTATAAACTGAAAACTGAAAACTGAAAACTGAAAACTGAAAACTGAAAACCAAAACTTAAAGAAATGAAACGATTTTTCGCAAGCGACAATAATGCTATTGTACATCCAAAAGTGATGGCAGCAATAATGGAAGTAAACAACGGACATACAATTAGTTATGGTGACGATGTTTATACAAAAGAGACAATAGAACTCTTTAAAAAAGAGTTTGAAACTAATGAAATTGATGTTTTCTTTGTATATAACGGTACGGGTGCTAATGTGGTTGCTTTGCAAGCGCTTACTAATCCATTTAATGCTGTTATTTGTGCCCAAACTGCCCATATTAACGTTGACGAATGTGGCGCACCCGAAAAACAAACATGTTGTAAGCTAATTGCAATGGAAACCCCTGACGGAAAACTTACAACAGAATTAATTGCCAAAACTCTACATGCAGTTGGCGACCAACATCACTCTCAACCTCGTGTGGTATCAATAACACAAAGTACTGAAATGGGAACTCTTTACTCAATAGAGGAGTTGAAAAACATTTGCGATTTTGCGCACCAAAACAATCTTTATGTACATTTAGATGGTGCGAGGATTGCAAATGCTGCCGCTGCTCTTAATTGCAATTTTGCTGACCTAACGTGGAAAGTAGGTATTGATGCTCTTTCTTTTGGCGGTACAAAAAACGGATTAATGTTTGGTGAGGCAGTTATCTTTTTCGACCGCTCTCTCGCTAAAAATGTTCCGTTTATTAGGAAACAATCGGCGCAACTGCATTCGAAAATGAGATTTATATCAGCGCAATATAAAGCCTATTTTGAAAACCAACTTTGGAGACATAACGCACTACATGCCAATAAAATGGCTGCCCTTCTTTCTGAAAAAGTTTCAAAATTATCTAACATAAAACTTACGCAAAAAGTGCAAGTAAATAGTATTTTTGCAATTATACCAAAAGAATGGATAAAACCACTACAAAAAGAATCATTTTTTTATGTATGGGATGAGGAAAATTCAGAAGTACGTTGGATGACCGCATTTGATACTTCCGAAGAAGATATTGATAGTTTTGTGGAATTGATATCTGAGTATAATGCAATAAATATTCTGGGCAACTGCGATATTTAGATTACCTGACCTCTGAGGAAATCAAAATGTCCCCTTTTTATGAATATTTATTCTCCTCTTTTCTACATTCCATCACGAATGTGACGCTTGGTAGAAAATAATTTCATAACTCCTGACTTAGCGCAAAATCGATTGTCGCGTTTTTCGCCAAATCATATTTTGAATTATTTCATTCCGTTTAGCTGTGCTTTGTGCATGTCTAAAAAGCGGTGCATTATCATAAATTGCAGCCCTCCGTACATCCCACACTGCAGCACTCCGCAAGGAGTGCCACGTAGATAACCCAGGGTAGGGGCGTACCTTCGCGGTCGCCCAAAAAGCGCAACTCGGGGCAAGCACGTACAGGATGTTGGTGAGTGAGGTCTAAAAGCATGAAATGTTTGTGAAAAATACCGACAATCGATTTTGCGCCAAGTCAGGAGTTCTGAAATTAATTCTCAATCTTAAAACAGAAAAAAGTGAGTTTTTTTATTCACTTTCTTATTTCCATCCATTTTTTTCTTACCTTTGCACTTGTCAGGAAAAATACCGACAATCGATTTTGCGCCAAGTCAGGAGTTCTGAAATTAATTCTCAATCTTAAAACAGAAAAAAGTGAGTTTTTTTATTCACTTTCTTATTTCCATCCATTTTTTTCTTACCTTTGC
>WRMI01000095.1 GCA_009777175.1 Marinilabiliaceae bacterium | reverse complement strand
GAAGATGGCAACCATACCGAAACAAAAACAGGTTATATTAATGTTGTTGGGCAAGAAGAAAAAACATACGTCCTTGTTACTTCAATGTCTGAAGTAGAAGACGGCGCTCAATATCTGTTTGTTAGTGAAAAAAATGATATTGACTACGCTTTGGGTTGGCAAAAAGCAGCAAATAGGCATGGTGTTCCCGTTGTTGTTGATGGAAATACTATAACTACAACTCCTGCGGTAATAGTAACGCCCACACAAGATGAGGTTTATCCTTATGAAATAACTATTATTTCAGAAGATTCTCATTGGTTACTTTATGATGCCTTAAACGGAAAATATTTACGTCCTCGTACAGGAGTTGATAACGGTTTAGTTTTAAATGACTTAAAAGCATATTGGGACTTCTCTATTGAATCAGGATTGCCTTTGTTGGTATGTACAGGAAGTGAAGATGGAGTTACTTTTGATAGAAACATTTTGCGTTTCAATCCAAACGGTACAAATCCGCCTCTGTTTGCTTGTTATGCAACTGGTCAAAACGATTATTATCTCTACAAAGCAGGAGAACCTAATCCAATGATTACTGTAACACCATCAGCACTTGATTTTGAACAGATTAAAGTTGGAAATGTATCAGAACCGCTTTCAATAAATATTGCTGGTTACAACCTTACAGGAAATATTACCTACAATGTTACGGGTGATAATGCAGAATTCAATATTGCGACCAACGATTGGGATCCCGCTACGGGAGGTGCTTTGCATATTACTTTCGAACCATCTGCAGAACAAGAATTCAATGCAACTTTAACATTCAGTAGTGCCGGTGCAGAAAATAAAATTGTAACGCTAACAGGTACGGGAGTTAGTTTATTGTTGCCCGTTGCCGATTTTATTGCAGATAAAACTGCTATTTTTATAGAAGAATCAGTACAATTTACCGACCTTTCAACAGGCTCTCCAACATCGTGGGAATGGACATTTACAGGTGGAACGCCCGCAACATCAACCCTACAAAATCCTATTGTTGAATACAATACTGTGGGAGTTTTCGATGTTTCACTTACAGTTACCAACGAAGATGGCAACCATACCGAAACAAAAATTGGTTATATTAATGTTGTTGTTCAACCCGAAAAAACTTACGTCCTCGTTACTTCCTTTGAAGAAATAGAAGACGGCGGTCAATATCTGTTTGTTAGTGCAAAAAATGATATTGATTATGCTTTGGGTTGGCAAAAGGCATCTAACAGACATGGTGTTCCCGTTGTTGTTGAAGGAAATACAATAACTACATTCCCTGCTGTTATTGTAACACCATCGCAAGATGAAATACATCCTTATGAAATTACAATTATTTCAGAAGACGACAATTGGTTACTTTATGATGCTTTGAACGGAAAATATTTACGACCACGTACTGGAACTGATAATGGTTTGGTTTTAAATGATTTAAAAGCATATTGGGACTTCTCTATTGAATCAGGATTACCTTCGTTAGTATGTACAGGCAGCGAAGATGATATTACTTTTGATAGAAATATTTTACGTTTCAATCCAAACGGTGCTAATCCGCCTCTGTTTGCTTGTTATGCATCTGGTCAAAACGATTATTATCTCTACAAAGCAGGAGAACCTAATCCAATGATTATGGTTTCGCCAACATTGTTAGATTTTGAAGAAGTTTATATAGACTTTATATCTGAACCGCTTACAATTAATGTTGCAGGATATAACCTCACCGATAATATAAATTATATTTTGTCGGGCGATGATGTAGAAGCGTTTGAAATTACAGAAACAGAATGGGATGCAGCGGTAGGTGGTATTTTAAGCGTAATTTTCGCACCAACCGAAGAAAAGATTTACGAGGCAACAATAGTTATTAGCAGTGTAGGCGCTGATAATAAAACCGTTACACTTGTAGGTTCAGGCGCTCCCGTAGGAATAGATAAAATTTCTCAAGCACACGGAATAGATGTTCATCCAAATCCATTTGTAGATGTAGTTTATTTCAGTAATATCCAAATTATTGAAAGAGTTACAGTTACAAACGTATTAGGTCAAAAAATTATGGACTTTAAACCTGTTCATAATAAAATTGACATGAGCAACCTATCAAAAGGCATCTATTTAGTATCATTCCAAAGTAAAGATGGAATGATTGAAGTTAAGAAAGTCGTAAAACAATGATATACTCTGTAAAACTCTGAGTCTTCTCAGTGTGTCTCTGTGTAAAAAAAATTACACGGAGACACACCGAGGGCGCAGGGCGATACAGGAAATTAGGATTGGAATGCAAGTTATTGTTAATTAAATAGTTTTGAGATGGAAATTCTAAAAGAGATAGTAAACGAAGGTATTGAGTATCCATTTATGTTTTTAGATAAGACAAATGAAGAGGAGTATATTCAAAAGGGTTCATTTTGTCAGAGTTGGTATGGAATTACTGATTCTGAAGATAATGAAGAAGGGATATACACGGGAGAAGAATTAGTTGAAAATGCAGTTAATGCCTTAAAGAATCATTATGCTTGTCAAATATTCAAGAACTGCTCAAAGGAAAATTAATGAACTATTGATTTCTTTATTCACCAAATCGCCTCAGCAATATAAAATCTTTTGGAATTCCGTGCAGAATGAATTTACATCTAAGTATAAGGATACTATTGAGGAAGCAAGAATTTATATTGATGAATTCCGTAGAGAAATAGAAACTACAATTCTTAACGGCAAATCAATTAGGCGTATTAGGAATGACATTGGGGCAGGAAAAGATAATTATGGTGTGTATATTAGGCATGGAAATGGATGGCATATTTTTTTCAAAAAACATAAAAATCATTTTACTGTAGTAAACTTAATATCCTCGTCTTATCTCCATATAGATGTAAAAGAATTGTATTATTGATATTAGACTGAAATAGTTCCTTTGTGCCCTTTGTGGTAAAATAAATTATTCAACTTTGCGTTTAAACAAGAATAACCATAAATAAAAACTAAAATATCAGATATTACGACCACTTTTGCAGTCTAAAAACTAAAATATAATATGTTAAACCAATATACCATAGATGGTCTTACAATACCCGAACTATTAAAAGAAACAGGGATTTCTATTAAAAGAAAACGTATTAACAAGCAATTTAAACAGAAAACTTTAGCCGAAAAAGCGGGAGTTAATGTTAATACAATAATTGCTTTAGAAAATGGAAAAAATATTGGTTTTGATAAATTTTTAACAATATTAAGAGAGTTAGGGGAGTTACCTAATTTTTTCAATTTTTGTTTAAAACCAGAGCCAATTTTACCAAGTATTGTATTCAAAACAAAAAATAAAGAACCCAAACGAGTAAGAGATAAAAATAATTAAATAATGATAAATGCGGCAGAAGTAAAAATTTGGAATAATTTGGTTGGTACATTGTTATGGGATGAAAATCAAAAACATAGTTTATTTCAATGGAATAAATTATGGATAAATGGTGGAATCGAATTATCACCTCTACTTATGCCTAATCGCACACTTGACGCACAAAGGGCTTATTCTTTTCCTTCTGCAGACGAATCAGACTACAATACATTTAAAGGTCTTCCGCCGTTTATTGCCGATGCCCTACCTGACTCTTTTGGTAACAAAGTAATAGATAAATGGTTAGAAACTCAAAAAAGATTACCGGGTTCTTTCTCACCCCTTGAACGACTTTGTTATACCGGCGCACGAGGATTTGGTGCATTAGAATTTTTCCCCGCAATAGGAGGAAAAGAAACTGTTGTAGACGTAGAAATTGAAAATTTAATAGAACTTGCCCAATCCGTCTATAGTGAAAATAAAAAATTTAAGACAAATATTGGATACGGCAAAGACGCATTAAAAGAAATTTTACGAATAGGAGTTTCTGCGGGAGGCTCACGTCCTAAGGCAGTTATTGCATATAATGAAACATCTGGGGAAATAAAATCGGGACAAATGGCAACTATTCCATCTGGGTACAGTCATTGGCTTTTGAAACTTGATGGCGTTACAAAATCAAGAGAATTAGGAATGCCATCAGGTTTTGGTCGTGTTGAGTATGCGTATTATCTGATGGCAAAAGATTGTGGTATTAATATGGCAAATTGCAAGTTGTTAGAAGAAGGAAATAGAGCACATTTTATGACTCGCCGTTTTGACAGACCTGAAAATGGCGTTAAATTACATATGCAATCTTTGTGTTCGATGGCTAATATGAACTTTAATTTGCGTGATACCTGGACATACGAACAAATTTTTAGAGTTATGCGTAATTTAAAATTATCTCAAAACGATATTGAACAGCAGTACAGGCGAATGGTTTTTAATATTGTTGCAAAAAATTGCGACGACCACACTAAAAATGTTGCTTTTTTAATGAATAATGTAGGAGAATGGTCATTCTCACCTGCTTTTGACGTTTGTTACGCTTATGACCCAACAAGCAAATGGAATCAAAGACATTTAACAGGAATAAATGGTAAATTTGAGAACTTTACATATTTTGATTTGGAAAAAGTGGCAAAAGAGCAAGGAATAAAAAATTATAACGAGATAATTGAACAAATTCGTGATGTCATTATCAAATGGTTAGATTATGCAAAAATAGTGGAAGTTGATAAAACTATCGCAAAAGGAATTAAAAAAGCGCATGAAACTGTAAATATAATAAAATAAAGCTCATAAAAGATAAAATCAAAAACAAAAAAAATGGAAGCAGTATTAGATTTAACAAGGAGATATTCTTACATAGAATATATTTCAGATATTTTTAAAGAAATTCGCTGTGAGTTTCTTGAAGGTTTTATAAAATTATTTCCCTCGCCAATCGCAGTTCATGCGAGGGCATCGGGTAATATCTATTCTGAAATGAAATATTTTCTAAAAAAACAGAAAAGCAATTGTGAAGTATTTCATTCTCCTTTTGAAGTTCATTTTAGGAACGGGTCAGGCGAGATAACACACAACCTTCAACCCGATGTTTTAGTGGTATGCGATCCTGAAAAGATTCAAGAGTGGTGCGAAGGAACGCCCGATTTGGTCGTTGAAGTGTTGTCACCTTCCACTGCCGCAAGAGATTGGAAAGATAAATATGATATATATGAAAAATTTGGCGTTAGAGAATATTGGATTGTTGACCCCTATTCAAAAACGATTACAGTTTTTATTTTAAAAGATGGTAAATTTTCTGATGCTATTTTATACGAAAAAGGAAAAATACCCGTTTTTATATTCGAAAACAAATGCAAAATTGATTTAGATTATGTTTTTAATAGATGATAATAAAAATTATATAAATATTTTCAGTCCGTTTATCATTGATATTCAATCGACTGAAATTAAGATAAAAATGTTTAGCTTTTTGCGATATTTTATATATTTTTCCAAAAATTGGATAAAATTAAAATAAAGCAGAAAGTTGCTCAGGTGTAATGTTTTTCATGTTTTTTGGTAAAGGCTGTCTTTTTAAGGCAGCCTTTATTTATTATGTGGATTTAAGGGTTTCAAATCATAATAGTATTTTCTACCACAAAGTACACAAAGTGATTTGGTTATTGAATTTATTGAATTCGAAAGCAAAATGTCGTTTTTCCAGTTCCACGAGCGCCGATGATGGCAAAAAGACGATTGTTCCAATTAATGTCGGGCATAAGATAGCGCACGAAATCATTATCAGTCTGCTCCAAACGATTGCGATATGTGGTTATTAAACTCTCCATAATAAAACATAATAAGACAAAATAAAATGCAAAGATAATATATTTTTTCATATTTGATTTTTTGTATATTTAAATATTCATTTTTTATACGAAAACGTATATTCAAATATACACTTTTTGTACGAAAACGTATATTCAAATATACACTTTTTGTACGAAAACGTATATTCAAATATACACTTTTTGCAAAATGCTTATTTATAGGTATTTGTAAACAACAAATGTGTTCATAAAAATATTGCTCAAATAAGGTGTGAATTTACAAAAACTAAAAAAAATCTCCTATAGCATACAACGGGACATTAATCATCCACTCTTCTGTCCGATATTGAGATAATGATGTACGTATGGCTTTTTGAGGCTGATATTTTTCGCAGAACATTTTAAAACTTTTGCTTTTCAAATTTTCACATGCTTTTACTTCAATTGGAATAACTAAACCTTCGTATTGCACAACAAAATCTACTTCGGTAGTACTTCGGTCGTTAGTCCAATAATGTATTGGCATATTGTCGATTGTCGAAAGTTGTTGAATAACAAATTGTTCCGTAAGCGAGCCTTTAAATTCAGTAAAAATTTGATTTCCACCAATAATAGTTTTCACATCTAAAGATGATTTAGCACCGAGTAAACCTACATCGTTGAAAAATAGTTTAAAAGCCGAGAAATCTTGATATGCTATTAATGGCATCCCTGGTTTTGAAACTTGGTTACATTTTATTAAAATTCCCGAATCTACTAACCATTGAATTGCCAATTCAAAATCTTTTGCTCGGGAACCTTCTCTGATTATCCCGTAAATAAATTTTTTGTTTTCTTTACCTAATTGTGCAGGAATGCTTTGCCATACCATATTAATCCGTGGAATAATTTCATAAGGTGCATGTTTTGAAAAATCATTTTGATATGTTGTTAAAATATCTAATTGAATTTGTCTTATTTTTTTCCATTCACGGTTTTGGGCAAAAGAATTTACTACTTCGGGCATTCCTCCTATGTAAAAGTAATAGCGTAAAAATTCTTTATATTTATTTTCATAGACAGGCAAAATATCCCATTGCTTTTTATTAAGAATTGACGCTAAACCTGTTTCGCCCGTCGCAAGCAAAAATTCGTAAAAAGAAAGTGGGTGCAAATAGTGAAAATTTACTTTCCCGACAGGAAATGAGTCTTGGTTGTGTAAATTCATTCCAAGTAGAGAATCTGAGGCAATAATATAATATTCTGGTGCATTTTCACAAAAATATTTTAGCGATGTGATACCTTTTTTTGCCGATTGAATTTCGTCAAATACAATAAGTGTGTCTTCGGGTACAATTTGTGTTCCCGAAAAAGCCTCTAAAATGGTAATGATACGACCTATATTAAAATCTTGTAAAAATATAGTTTGCATATCGATCGATTCTTCAAAATTGAGATAAACTGTGTTTTTAAATTCAGTTTTTCCAAACTCCTTCATCAACCATGTTTTCCCCACCTGACGTGCCCCTTGTAGAATAAGTGGCTTTCTATCTGACTGATTTTTCCAATCAATTAGTGTTTTTAATTTTGTTCTGTACATAATTTTTGATATAAAATAAAAACAAAGATAAACGTTTTTTATTGAATAAAAAAATATTTTACACTTTTTGCAGGATAAAAATGTAATATTTTACACTTTTTGCAGGATAAAAATGGAAAATTTCACACTTTTTGCAGGATAAAAATGAAATATTTTACACTTTTTGCAGGATAAAAACTCGTGAATCGGCACAAACTTGACTGTCGCACTTTTGTATCATAACAACCTTATTAAGTCGTTAATTTTTAAGAAATAGGTTTGCCTTGTCTCACAAACTCATTACTTGATACTCAAATCTCATTACTTGATACTTTTTTCTTTGTGCGCCTTTGTGTATTTCGGTAAACTCAATAACAATTTCGGTAAACTCAATAACAATTTCGGTAAACTCAATAACAATTTCAGTAAATTCAATAACCTAAACCTTTGTGTTCCTTTGTGGTTAGTTTTTTTAACGCAAAGACGCAAAGTTGAGGACGCAAGGGGCGCAAATTTGTATTCCAAAATTTCATTGCCTTTCTTTATTGTTACAGGTACTTTAATTAGCGATGAATTTTTATCGAACGATACTGTAGTTATAATATTCATAATCACTACTGACCGATTAAATTATTATTCAATATTTATATAGTTGGATTTCAATATGTTATGATTTAAATTTAACCTTTTCAAAAAGTAACCTTATTCTTACCTTATTTATTTAACAGAACAATGGTTCGACATGGCTCACTAACCACCTTAATAGAAAAAGAATATAACAACCCGACCTGTCATTGCGGGCTTGACCCGCAATCCCCTAAAAACAAAGGGGATGCTGAAACAAGTTCAGCATGACATGTAGGAGATTTCATCATCTATTAAGGTTGTCTTGTAGGAAAAATAAGGTATAAA
>WRMI01000094.1 GCA_009777175.1 Marinilabiliaceae bacterium | reverse complement strand
ATTACAGCGCAAATATGCGACTGTTCGAGACAACAGGAGTCGGAACATGCCTGCTTACAGATATGAAAAAAGATATTCACCAATATTTTGATATTGATAATGAGGTTGTAACATACTCATCTGCAAATGATTGCATCGAAAAAATAAAATACCTTACCAATAATTTGGTAAAATGTCACGAAATAGCACAAAGAGGACAAATAAGAACTTTAAGTGAACATAATTTTGAATCTCGAGTCGAAATGTTTGCACAAATTTTTCAGTGAATGAGTGAATGAGTAAATGTGTAAATGGGTGAATGGATGTAGGGGCGTACCCTTGCGGTCGCCCACCTTGTAATAAATGAGTGAATGAGTAAGGGGCAAACTTACGTGTTTGACCCAAAAAAATTGAAAATTTTTAGGAGAGTTTATGTTACAAATAATTTTTTATAATTTTTAAACAGATTAAACATGAGATTTTTAAGTAATTTTAAAATGATTTCCGTTTTATGCGGATTGGTATTCCTCGTTAACGTAGTGTCTGCGAGTGGGGAAACAAAAGAGAAAACAGGCGCATTGTTGTGGACAATATCCGGAAACGGATTAAAACAACCATCTTACGTTTTTGGTACGCACCATTTTTTTTCGTTCAATTTTTTGGACAGTATTTCGGGTGCAAAGAAAGCGTTCCTATCGTGCGAACAGCTGGTAAAGGAAACTCCGATGCACGACAAGATTTCAATAGCCGCCGCAGAAATACAAAAAGCAGGTATGATGCACCCTGATACTACTTGGCAAATGCTACTGTCAGAAGAGGATTACCAATTTGTTGACCAAGAATTAACGGCTATGTTCGGAGTAGGACTGCAACTTTTGGGAATGTATAACCCTGCTGCCGTGAGCATGAGTTATTTGCAAATTTTTTATCAGAAAGTATTTCCTGAAGTAAATTTTGCCGAGAGCATAGATTTATGGTTTCAGCAACAGGCATTACTAAGAGAGATTCCTATTTTAGGTTTAGAAACGGTTCAAGACCAAACAGACGCACTTTTTCTTTTGTCTTTAAAACAGCAAGCGCAAGATTTGCTTTGTGCCCTCAAAAATCCCGAACACTTGGTCTCAAGCCTTAACAAAATGAATAATGTGTATCGTTCGGCAGACCTAAAGACAATGGCGCAATTGTTAAACGAAGAGGGACCCTGTCCCACAAGTAGCGAACAAGAAGCAGCCCTCAATGACACCCGAAACCACCGCTGGTTAGAACAACTACCCGCAATTATGGCTGACAAACCGAGTTTTATTGCCGTCGGCTGTTTGCACCTTGCCGGTGAAAAAGGTATTTTGATGGGTTTAGAAAAACTTGGTTTTATCGTTGAAGCGGTTAAAACGAAATGATAGAGCATAAAATATATCGCTATAAAAAACTAAAATCAACAAATTCTAAAACGGCAGAACTTCAAGCAATAGAAAGGTTGCCTGAATTTTCTGTCGTCATTACCTCTAAACAAATTGCAGGAAGAGGGTTGCTAAACAATGCCTGGGAAAGTGAAAATAATAAAAACCTCACTTTTTCAATGGTTTTATATCCGAAATTCATTGAAGTTCAGAATCAATTTACTTTAACTTTTGTTGTCTCTGTTGCAATTTCTGATGTATTAAAAAAATATATTCCAAACATTAGGATTAAGTGGCCCAATGATATTTATTATGGCGATAAAAAAATGACAGGAATATTGATAGAGAACACTATTATTGGCAATAAAATTCTCTATTCAATTGTCGGTATCGGTGTGAACGTAAATCAGACTAAATTTATTTCAGACGCACCAAATCCTACATCTATGAAACTGCTAACAGGCATAGAATTTGACACAGAAAAACTTTTGAATGACATTATTGATGCAATAATATTCCGCTACAATCAGTGCGAAATGGGTGGTTTTGAAAATATTTATAAAGAATATCATGACCGTCTTTATAGAATTGGCGAAGAACATTGTTTCCGAGACAAAACGGGAAATTTTAAAGGACAAATAATTAAAGTTGAAAAAACGGGACATCTTGTAATAATCGATTCTGAAAATAAACAAAAAAGATATTCTTTAAATGAAATAAGATTTTTCATATAAAGGTTTTTGATGATTTTTTGTGTTAGTTTGTGACTTTTTTTAACAGAAGGCTTTTGAGGATTGTTAATGAGCCCGCAGTTTATTAAAATCGCCAACCAATTCGAATCATCGGATTGTATCTAACATTGAAATTGGTCGATTTTATTTTATCTTCCAATTTCTTTTCGAATAAATCTTCTGTTATTTCGGGTGTTCCCCTATCGGGAGTAATTACTTGAATATTCTTTTCATCGTAACTACCTTTTAAATAGGTGTTAAAGGTATATCCTAAACCAAATTCTGCACCAAGATATAAATTTTGGTAGACATAAAAATCCATTCCCATCAAAAGATTAACCCCATAAAACATTGGTGCATTTTGCCTAATTTCATAATAATCATAATAATTATTATATCCAGCCGTGCAATTTTCCGAATTGACGGATACTTCAGTATGGTACATACCATAAAATTCATCATCATAATTTTCTAAATACATCAACGCATCAGTTGTGATATCCAATGAACTTGAAATTGAAGTTTTTCCCCAAAAAAGTTCACAACCAACGTATAGCGACATACGTTCCCAGTCGCCAAAATGATATTCAATACCGGGAGCAATCGAAAATGTTCTGCTACTTGTTTTTTCAATACTTTCGCCCGTTTCAACAAGTTTAAAATAATAAGGACTTGACCACATGTGTGCAGTTTCATCAATTTCTCTCTCGGCATGAAAGTTGTTAAAATTCAATCCTAAAGAGGCGCGCAACGCAAGTTTGTCGCTTACAAAATATCTGAAACGAAGCCCCTGCATGGATAATGGACCTGATGAATAATCAATTGACTCATTATTTATGTCAATTTTTGCGTTAATACTCAGCAACGAAAGTTGCATTTCAGTCGTAAAATTTCCTTTTACGGGTTTGTATTGTTCTTGCGCATAACTTGTTAAGCCCACAAAAACAATTGCTAATGTTAAAATTACTATTCTATTCATAAAAAAATATATTAAATTAATTTTTCAGTTTTCAGTTTTCAGTTTTCAGTTTTCAGTTATCAGTTTTCAGTTATCAGTTTTCAGTTATCAGTTTTCAGTTATCAGTTTTCAGTTTTCAGTTATCAGTTTTCAATTTTCAGTTATCAGTTATCAGTTTTCAGTTTTCAGTTTTCAGTTTTCAGTTTTCAGTTTTCAGTTATCAGTTTTATAGTTTTAAAGTTCAACTCTATACTCTAATCACTAACCACTAACCACTAACCGTTAACCACTAACCACTAATAACAGTTTAAATTATTAAAACCTTCTCCATATTGTGGGCAAAAACTATACGCGTCAAACCTTTGTAATAAATATTGTGGAATATCTCCTGAAAGATAATTATATCTCAAATTTAAGTTGGATAAGTTTTTCAAATTTTCCAATTCTTTTGGAATTTCACCTGATAAACTATTTTCATATAACGATAAACTGTGTAAATTGGTTAATTTTCCTAATTCCTTTGGAATACTCCCTGAAAAATAGTTATTTACCAAATGTAAATATTTCAAATTTTCAAGATTACCTAATTCTTTTGGAATTGTTCCTGAAAAACCGTAATATAAAAATAATTCTTCTAATTCTGATAATAGCCCTATTTCTGCGGGTATTTCAAAATTACTCCACCAACCAGAACAATAAATTCTTAGTGATTTTAAAAATGAAAGATTTCCAATCGAAGTATCTATTTGTCCAACAATATATATATCATCATAATTTATGTACAAAACTCTTCTATTTGGATTTAAAATAACCCCTTCCCATTTATCCATAGATTTAGTTAAATCCCAATTTTTATAATACATTATCTCATAAAGTTTTAATAATGCAATGCTATCTTCGGCAGGTGAGCCGTGTAAAACGCGTATTTCAACTGTTTCGCTGAAATTTCCATCTTCAGTTTCAACAATAATTTGAGTTTTGCCTTCCGCCTTGGCTGTTACAATACCGGTGGTTGAAACTTCTGCAATGGAACTATCTTTACTTGTAAATTTTACTGACTTGTTTTCGGCGCGGTACGGCTTAATTAAGTAAGATATGGTTGCTATATCACCTTTGCATAATGTTAAAGTTTTTGTACCAACTATTATTTCAGAAACTTCTGCTTCTTCTTCACAACTTAAAAATAGTGAAATTGTCAAAAATAAGATAAATAAAGGAACTAAATTTTTCATAATATTCTAAATATTAATTAATTTTGATTTTTTCTATTGCCCAATATTCAGGATTTGAGTAATCTGCTTTTGAAACCGTAACTATTTCATTTCCATTTGAATTACTAAAAACGAAATAAGGAATGGCATCATAAGTTCTTAAACCTGAACTACTAATAATCCTAAATTGTTCTAATTCAATACTACTTTTAAATGCTAAACTATTTTCATTGAAGATATAAACAAATGGTTTTATCTGAGTATTATAATAATAACCGTCTGAAAACAAAATATATAAATTGCCTGATTTATCAGAATGGTCAAGCCAATGAATTGATGGATAATTGAAACTAGTAAAATATATTGTTCCGTCATATCCTAAGTCTTCTGATTCGGATTCAGAGGTTGTAAACACTAAACAATTATTTGTAAAAATTCTTTTGCCATCTTCTGAAAACCATAAATTTCCTTCATTCGTGTAATTATTTCCTTGATTGTATTTGCTATATAAATAATGGGCTGTTCCGCTCTGAATGCTAAATTTAAATATGTTACTAGCATAGGGTGACGGGATAGCATATATAAAGCCTCCTTCGGGTGATAACTTAGCTTTTAATTGGTACCAAATTGAACTCCCTGTGTGAGATGTTTCGTTAGTACTTGGTATACTAAGGTCAACGCATCTAATTCTTTCCGTCTGGGCAGATTTTGGAAAAACGTAAGCCCAATTGTTGTCTCCAAAAACAATATCAAATACATCGCACTGAATATTGTATGTTCTTATTACACTTTTGCTATTAAGGTTGATATAACTGATGCGAGCATCGTGTCCAACTACTGCAAAATCTTCATCAGGTGAAATTGAAACACAAGTTGGAACAAAACCTAAATCAATACTCTCTAAGGCATCTGTTTGAGTATGAAACATATAAAGTTTATCAGGATAGCTCGATACAAAGACAAGCATTTTTCTTTTTCTGGAATATTCTGCATCAACAACATTTGAAGTAAGATGAATCTTATTTTCTTTTATATGATTGATAACTACTTTTATTGTGTCAGTATTTTCGTTTACTTTTAAAATAATTGCCGACTCATACTCTTTTGTTTCGGACATTTTTTCTCTATTGATAATTATTTCAATTTCTTGATATTCACTAACTCTGATATTTCCTGTAGGTTTTGTTATTGAAATAAAATCATGTTCTGTTTCAAGTGAATAAGAAAAATCCATATTACCTTTGTTTTCGATGGAAAATTTGGCACTTGTAACTATTGCATCTATACTTAATTCTTCGGGGAAAAGGTAATAAACAACGTCATCAATGATTCCTTTAACGTCAATAATTTTTTCTCCCAAAGTAGAATATAACACAATTTTATCTTCCAAAACTCCCCGTATTGTCAAATCATAAATTGGAGTGATTGAAAGTTCTTGCGTTTCGTCTCTTTCTATGACACCGCCATTGGGGCTTATTTCTAACCAATCTGGACAAGAAGTTATTTGATAATAACATTTTTTGAACGGTTCAACAGATAGAGTTAAAGTTTTTGTTTCAATTCCGTTAAAAACAAGTTCCGATTCTGAAACTACAAATGCAGGTTTTTCATCTTTTTCACATCCGCAAAAAAGGAAAACCAATAATAACCAAAAAATATTCTTTTTCATATCTTATAATATTGTAAGTTAGTATTATGTGACAAAATTATTTTTTAAATCTTGAAAAATCGAGTACAAAGTTACAAAAAAAAATAATATTACAAGTTTTTTTGAAAAAAATATAAAAATGAGTATTGAGATTTGAGTATCAAGTATTGAGATTTGAGTATCAAGTATTGAGATTTGAGTACCTAGCGTTTAGTTTGTAAAAGATAAACTTTGCGCTCATGGCATCCTCAACTTTGCGCCTTTGCGTTAAAAAAATATAGCAATTAGTGGCTAAAAATACTTTGAGGTTTTGGGTTGTTGTGATTTGCTCCTCAGGTAGGACTTGAACCTACGACCTACGGATTAACAGTCCGCCGCTCTAACCAACTGAGCTACTGAGGAAAGATTTTAATAATTAATTAAAAATTTTGCGGCGGCAAAGATAAAATGTTTTTTTTTATTCTCCAAAAAAAAGTGAAAATTTTTTATTTTTCATCTGTTTATAATTGATTTTTTTATTATTGAAATTGTTATTGAGTTTACCGAAATTGTTATTGAGTTTACCGAAATTGTTATTGAGTTTACCGAAATTGTTATTGAGTTTACCGAAATACAATCATTTGCTTGGAGATCTAAAATCTTGTGTGTCCAAAATTATTATTTTTGTTATGGGATTTCATTTTCTTTTATTTATGAGAAAATTGGAAAGAGCACATCCTTACGGGCTTGAAAAAAAATACGCCGAAAAATAATTCACTAGACATGTGCTTAAGGCGGGAGTCTCGAAGTCGGTCTCTTCAGTGACTTTTTGTTTAACTGCGTGCGTTAGATCGTAGTTGTAAAGCTGCTGTCATTTCTTGCTCCTCAGGTAGGACTTGAACCTACGACCTACGGATTAACAGTCCGCCGCTCTAACCAACTGAGCTACTGAGGAAAGATTTTAATAATTAACTCAAAAAATTTTCGGGTGCAAAGATAATATGATATTTTTAATTGTCCAAAAAAAATAAAAAATTTTTCTTTTTTTTATTTCGTACCTACCTTAATGCATTCATAAAATAAATGGAAAGCAGGCAGATAAAACGGTTGGTGACTAATTTTCAAAGTTGTACTCCTGCGTAAATCCCACAGGGAAAGCATCGAGACTTTTTAAGGGTTATATTTGAAATATAAAACATTGAAATATAATATTATAACAATAGAATTAAAAACAAATCGGTAACATTTCTTTTAAATTAAATTAAAAATGTAACAAATCAAACTTTTGTACGTTTTATAAAAATATAAAATAATTTTCATGATAAAACTGCAAGGGCTTCATAAAACATATTTCGGTGCAGCACCATTACATGTCTTAAAAGGCATTGATATTGAAATAAATACGGGAGAGATGGTCGCTATAATGGGAGCATCTGGCTCCGGAAAATCTACTCTTTTAAATATTCTCGGTATTTTGGATAGTTATGACGAAGGCTCTTATTTCTTAAATAATGTCTTAATCAAAAATTTAAGTGAAACCAAATCAGCCGAATACAGAAATAAAATGATTGGTTTTATTTTTCAATCGTTCAACCTGATTGCTTTTAAGACCGCTTTAGAAAACGTTGCGCTGCCTCTTTATTATCAAAACGTTTCTCGCCGAAAACGAAACAAAATTGCATTAGAATATTTAGACCGAATGGGACTCAAAGAGTGGGCAGACCATTTTCCTAACCAATTGAGCGGCGGACAAAAACAACGTGTCGCAACTGCCAGAGCACTGATAACAAACCCACGAATTATACTCGCCGACGAACCCACAGGTGCACTTGACAGCCAAACCTCATTAGAACTGATTGATCTTTTTAAAGAAGTAAACCAACAAGGAATGACTTTGGTTATCGTTACCCACGAAAAAATGGTCGCAGACGCAACGCAAAGAATTATTAAAATTAAAGATGGAATAATAGAAATTGAATAATTTTTTATTTATATGTGTGTTATTAAAAAATTTCATCTATTTTTGTATTTTAAAATTTTAAAAATAAACTATTATGTACGGAAAATACAAAGAATATCTACAAAAAGAGTTAGATTTGATTCAAGATGCGGGCTTATATAAGAAAGAGCGCATTATTGTGACTCCTCAAAATGCGGAGATAAAAGTTCAAGGCGGAAAAACAGTATTAAATTTTTGCGCTAACAATTATTTAGGGTTGTCTGATAATCAAAGAGTTGTAAAGGCAGTTACCAACACGCTGGTTTCGCATGGTTATGGAATGTCCTCTGTTCGATTTATTTGTGGGACGCAGGATATTCACAAAAAATTGGAAGATAAAATCGCACAATTCTTCAGTATGGAAGACACGATTTTATATGCTGCCTGTTTTGATGCCAACGGAGGCGTTTTTGAACCATTGCTCTCCGAAGAAGATGCGATTATTTCTGATGAACTAAATCATGCAAGTATTATTGACGGTGTTAGGCTTTGCAAAGCTGTTCGTTATCGTTACAAGCACGCCGATATGAAAGAACTTGAGGCTCATCTCAAAACTGCGCAAACACAACGTTTCAGAATTATTGTTACAGACGGAGTTTTTTCAATGGACGGCGATATTGCGCCTTTGGATATGATTTGCCAATTAGCAGAAAAATATGATGCTTTAGTGATGGTAGACGATAGCCACGCATCGGGCTTTATTGGTAAAACAGGACGCGGAACTCCTGAATATCACAACGTAATTGATAAAGTTGATATCATTACGGGAACACTCGGAAAAGCACTCGGAGGCGCACTCGGAGGATATACAACAGGAAAAAAGGAAATTATTGAACTTTTGAGGCAACGCTCAAGACCTTATTTGTTCAGTAATTCGTTAGCGCCCGTAATTGTTGGCGCTGCATTGGAAGTTTTTGATATGCTTACCGAAAGCACCGAACTAAGAGACAAAGTTAATGAAAATGCTCAATATTTTAGAACAAAAATAGAAGAAGCAGGTTTTATTATTAAACCCTCAAACTCCGCAATAGTCGCACTTATGCTTTATGATGCTAAGTTGTCACAAGAATTTGCCGCTCGTTTATTAGAAGAAGGAATTTATGTTATCGGATTTTATTACCCCGTTGTTCCAAAAGGGCAAGCAAGAATAAGGATACAACTTTCTGCCGCTCATAAAAAAGAGCACCTGGACAAAGCAATAGAAGCATTTATTAAGGTTGGTAAAGAATTGAAGGTTATTTAGTTTTCAGTTTTTGGAAGTAAATGAGTAAATGAGTGAATGAGTAAATGAGTGAATGAGTGAATGAATAAATGAGTAAATGAGTGAATGAGTAAATGAGTAAATGAGTAAATGAGTAAATGAGTGAATGAATAAATGAGTAAATGAGTGAATGAGTAAATGAGTAAATGAGTAAATGAGTAAATGAGTGAATGAGTAAATGAGTAAATGAGTAAATGAGTGAATGAATAAATGAGTGAATGAGTAAATGAGTGAATGA
>WRMI01000093.1 GCA_009777175.1 Marinilabiliaceae bacterium | reverse complement strand
TTTATATTTCCCGTCTCATTAATTCACAAAGCGTTAAGGGTAAAGATTGGAATTTTGAGTTACCAAAAATTTACTCTTTGAACATCCTTGATTTCACTTTTGAAGAAGCGATGTTGCCGTTAGACAAGGAAGTAAAACGAACCGAAGAAACCAAATTTGTTTCGAAAGTACAGTTGTTAGATTGTGAAACAAAAGAAGTGTTTTACGACAAACTGACATTTATTTACATCGAATTGCCACGTTTCACCAAGGAACTGAATGATTTGAAAACATTTTTCGAGCAATGGATTTATATAATCAAACATCTGCACGAATTAGAAGAATTGCCCAGCAATTTTCGTAAGGAAAAAATTTTTAAGAGCCTTTTTGAAACAGCCAAAATAGCAAGAATGAGCAAAAAAGAAGTTAATAATTACCTAAAAGATCTAAATAACATGAATATAGTAAGAAACGAAATCAGAAGCCGAGACAAAATTATTGCAATGCATGCCAAAACCATTGCAAAACATGTCAATATCATTGCCCAAAAAAACAATGCTCTTGCACAAAAGGACAATGCTCTTGCACAACATGTCAATATCATTGCACAAAAGGACAATGCTCTTGCACAACATGTCAATATCATTGCACAAAAGGACAATGCTCTTGCACAAAAAAACAATGCTCTTTTAGCACTTCAAAGAAAAGTTGATGATTATGAGAAAAAGTTCGGTGCTATAAACGGAACAAAAGTCTTATGAACTTTTTTGTTATTAATTAACAATTTGTTTTAAAACCTTTTTGTTACTTTGTGGTTAGGTTTTTTAAACCCAAAGGGCACAAAGATAGTGGTTTGTGGGCAGTTGAAAGTTGAAAGTTAGTGGTTAGTGGTTAGTGGTGAAAAATTCGTGTGATTTCGTGTAATTCGTGGCTAAAAATAAAAATTTTACAGAATTGTTTGTAAAAAAAAGTTTTGTTTATAAAAAAATTGTTATTTTTGCGCACTAATTCAATAGCATAAATCATAGATGAACAAGTTAAAAAAAATCAAAACTGCCTTAATATCAGTATATTACAAAGATGGTTTGGATGAAATTGTAACATTACTGTTTCAAAATGGAGTCAAAATTTATTCAACGGGTGGAACACAAAATTTTATCGAAAAACTATCTATTCCCGTTACTCCCATCGAAGAATTGACAAATTATCCTGCAATATTAGACGGACGAGTAAAAACTTTACATCCGAAGATTTTCGGAGCAATTCTTGCCGTAAAAGATAATGAGTTACATCAAGCAGAACTTCAAAAGTATGAAATCCCTGAAATAGATTTAGTTATAGTTGATTTATATCCTTTTGAAGAAACCGTTGCGTCAGGTGCTTCGTCAGAAGAAATAATTGAAAAAATTGATATTGGAGGCGTTTCATTGATACGTGCCGCCGCTAAAAACCATATTGATGTCGCAATTATTTCGTCAAAACAGCAATATGCCGAACTTTTATCAATTTTAAAAGAGAACGATTGTAACACAACCCTCGAAAACAGGCTGCAGTTCGCATTAGAAGCCTTTGAAGTTACCTCTTATTACGACAAAATAATTTCTGATTATTTTATAAAATCAGAAAGCCAAACTCCTCCATTGCCCGAGATGATAGAAAAACAACTTCGCTATGGTGAAAATCCTCACCAAAAAGCAGGTTTTATTGGCGATTTTGACCTCTATTTTGAACAACTGAACGGAAAAGATATTTCATACAATAACATTTTAGATATTGATGCTGCCGTTTCGCTTATTTCAGAATTTGACGAAACAACCTGCGCTATCCTAAAACATAACAACGCATGCGGAATTGCTTCACGCGAAACTCTTGTTGAAGCATGGAAAAGCGCATTAGCAGGAGACCCCGCATCGGCTTACGGTGGTATTGTTATTTCGAATATTAACGTGGATGAAATTGCAGCACAAGAAATTGACAAAATTTTCTTTGAAATTATTATTGCGCCAAGCTACACCGAAGAAGCGCTTAAAATATTGAAAAATAAAAAAAATAGAATAATATTAATTCAGAAATTAAACAAAATATCCAACACAACCTTTAGAGATGCCTTGAACGGATTTTTGATACAACAAAGAGATTTAAAAATAGAGACTTTTGAAGATTTTAATTCAGTTACCAAAACCGTGCCATCCGCAAACGAAGTAGAAGATTTAATTTTTGCTAACAAAGTTGTAAAACACTCTAAGTCAAACGCTATCGTATTGGCAAAAGAGAAACAATTAATTGGTAGCGGAGTAGGACAAACATCAAGAGTTGATGCCTTGAAACAAGCAATTTTAAAAGCGCAACTCTATGATTTTGAATTGAATGGAGCTGTGATGGCATCGGATGCCTTCTTCCCTTTTGTGGATTGTGCTGAAATTGCCGCCGAGGTTGGTATTACGGCTATTGTACAACCCGGCGGTTCTATCAGAGACAAAGAAACAATCGATTTTTGTAATGATAAAAATATTGCAATGGTTTTTACAGGAATTAGGCATTTTAAACATTAATAAGTATTTAGTTATCAGTTTTCAGTTATCAGTTTTCAGTTTTTTTTCCTTATTTTTTCTACAAAACAACCTTAATAGAAAATTAGTTTTAAGAAATAAAAATTTTATATATAATAAAAACATTCAATAAAAATAATACAATAAAAATAAAATAAATGGGATTGTTTTCATTTTTAACACGGGATATTGCGATAGACTTAGGAACAGCGAACACAATTATTATTCACAATGAAAAAATTGTGGTTGATGAGCCGAGTATTGTTGCACTTGCCCGTAAAACAGACAAATTAGTCGCCATTGGGGAAAAAGCCCGACAAATGCACGGTAAAACCCACGACAATATTTACACTATCCGCCCTTTGCGAGATGGTGTTATCGCTAATTTTCATGCCGCCGAAGAGATGATACGCGGTATGATTGGCATGATAGAAAAGAAAAAACGTCTTTTTACTCCCGCATTGACAATAATGGTATGTATTCCATCTGGAAGTACCGAAGTAGAAATACGTGCAGTGCGAGATTCCGCCGAACACGCAGGCGGTAGAGAAGTATATATGATTTACGAACCAATGGCAGCAGCGCTCGGCATCGGACTTGACGTTGAAGCACCCGAAGGAAATATGGTTGTGGATATTGGTGGCGGAACTACTGAAATTGCCGTGATTTCATTAGGCGGAATTGTTACAAATAAATCTATCAGAATTGCAGGCGATGACCTCACATCTGATATTATTGAGTATATGCGGCGCCAACATAACATCAAAATCGGCGAAAGAACGGCAGAAGAAATTAAATTTCGAGTTGGCTCCGCACTGCCCGAATTAGACAATCCACCTAACGACTTTATTGTCCAAGGTCCTAATCAAATGACGGCGCTACCAATCGAAATTCCTGTTTCGTATCAAGAGATTTCTCACTGTTTAGAAAAATCACTTAGCAAAATGGAAACAGCAATTCTAAATGCAATGGAACAAACTCCACCCGAACTTTACGCCGATATTGTAAATAACGGTATTTATCTCGCAGGGGGCGGAGCGCTACTGAGAGGTTTAGACAAAAGGCTTTCCTCTAAATTGAACATTCCGTTTCATATTGCTGAACAACCTTTGCACGCAGTGGCAAGAGGTACAGGAATTGCACTGAAAAACAGACATAAAAATCAGCCTTATCTGATGAGATAATGTGGAATTATCTCTAATGATATTCCAATTTTTTGATAATTATATTGACTTGTATTGAAAATTTTTAATAAACTTTTGAAATGGGTGAAGTCATTCGTTTTATACAAAAACAAAAGTTTCTTTTGTTTTTCCTTATTTTCGAATCTTTTTCTTTTTATCTGATAGTCAATTATAACCAAACACAAAAGGAAACATTTTTTAGTTCATCAAATCGTTTTGCTGCTACTGTTCTTGAAATATCAGGAAATACTCGAGGATATTTTTTTTTAAAGAAAGCAAATGACGAATTGTCTCGCGAAAACGCATATCTGAAAACCTTACTGCCCGAACAATCTGTTATTAATATTGACGACTTATTTGATTTTTCCTACGAAACCCCTGAAAATAGTAATTATACATACATTCCAGCAAAAGTTATCAATAATTCCATAAACAAATCTAATAATTATATCACATTAAATAGTGGTGAAAATCATAATGTTAAAGCTGGAATGGGAGTAATTTCACCGCGCGGATTGGTTGGAATTGTTTCAAATGTTTCGTCACATTATGCAACTGTTTTATCTTTATTAAACACAAAATTCAGGGTATCAGCGAAATTACGGGATTCAGATTACTTTGGCTCTTTATCTTGGGATGGCAAATCTTACAGACAAGTTGTTTTGAGTGAAATTCCTGCACACGCACCCGTCCACATCGGCGAAGCAGTAGTAACAAGCGGGTACTCTGCCATTTTCCCCGAAGGAATTTTAATAGGAATTGTCGAAAATTTTATTATAGAAGAAGGAGAAGGATTTTATACTATAAAGGTCAAATTATCAGTAGATTTTAAAAATCTGAACTATGTTACAACAGTTGAAAAAATTACGGCAGACGAACAACACGAATTAGAAAATATCACTTATGAATATTAATTACTTATTAAAAACCAAACTATTACATCAATGGATAAGCGGGAAATTATCATAGAGAAAGTTCGTATATACAAAAATTTAGTTGAAAAACAATTTCCACTAAATATTGCTCAATTTTGGCTTTTTGGTTCTTTTGCTAAAGGCAATCCACATAAAGATAGCGACATCGACATTGCATTGGTTGTCGAACATTTAGATAACGATTTCAATTATCTTGAAACCGAACCTATTCTTTGGAAGTTGTGCAAAAGCGTTGATTTCAGGATGGAGCCTCACCTTATTGCGCAAGACACAGACTACGCAGGAATGCTCGACGAAATAAAAAATACAGGAATACTAATAGCATAAAATCTTTTTCAGAAACTTATGAATATTAATTACTTGTCAAAATATCTGTTTTCTTTTATCTTATATGTATTGCTTTTTCAGGCATTGATTATCAGTAACATAAACTTTGGTGTTTACATAACCCCATACATTTATATCTTATTTATTTTAATACTTCCCATTGAAATAGCGGGAATTTTATTGCTTTTACTCTGTTTGTTAACAGGACTCACAATCGATATGTTTCAGAATAGTCCCGGCGTTCACGCGTCTGCGACCTTATTCTTAGGATTTATGCGCCCTTTTATCTTGAAAAGTATTGCGCCCCGCGACGGATTTGAGCCCGGAATTTCACCTACTCCCGCATATCTCGGATTTGCATGGTTTTTTAAATATGTCATAATATGTACAATTTTACACCATATTTTTCTGTTTATGGTCGAAGCTTTTTCTTTTGTAAATATTGGTAATACGTTAATTAATATGGTTTTAAGTTCCATAGCTACTGTTTGTTTTATTATGATTATAAGATTATTTGCCTCATCTAATAAAAAAAGAAAATAATAATGGAAAATAGCATTAGATACCGTGTAATAATTTTTGTTTTTGCAATAATTGCGATGACATATATTGTGCGTCTCTTTATTTTGCAAGTTATAGACCCTTCTTATAAATTTTCGGCAGACAATAATACTCAAAGAAAAATAACAGAATATCCTTCGCGAGGTCTCATTTACGACAGAAACGGAAAACTCCTCGTTTCTAACCAATGTGTTTATGACATTTTGATTGTTCCGCGAGAAGTCGTTCCTTTCGATACCATCGAATTTTGTAATGCCTTAAATATTCAAAAAGAAGAATTAGAAAAATTGTTCGATGATTTAAGAAAAAACATTAAAAATAAAAGAGTTTCAAGATATAAACCTTCTGTCTTTTTAAAACAATTATCTGCCGAACAATATGGTTATTTACAAGAAATATTATACAAATTCAAAGGCTTTTATGTCCAACGAAGAACTTTAAGAAATTATGAATATCATTGTGCTGCGCATGTGCTTGGCTATGTTGGTGAAGTTGATGAAGATGCCATGAAAAAAGATCCTTTTTATACGTTAGGCGATTATCGCGGTATAAGTGGAATAGAAAATACTTACGAAACATTTTTGAGAGGGAAAAAAGGCACCCGATACGTTATGGTTGACGTTCACGGAGTGGAAAAAGGTAAACTTCGAGGCGGTAGAATGGATACTACTGCAATTTCTGGAAAAAATATTACTCTTTCGTTAGATATTGACCTTCAACAATATGGCGAACTTTTAATGAGAAATAAAATTGGCAGTATCATCGCCATCGAACCCGAAACGGGTGAAATACTGTCAATGGTTTCAAGTCCCGGCTACGACCCCGCATTATTAGTAGGGAGACAACGCTCTTCTAACTATTCTGAATTAGCCGCCGACCCCCTCTTACCCCTTTTTAATCGTGCTATTATGTCGGGATATCCACCCGGCTCTACATTCAAAGTATTGATGGCACTGATTGCTTTACAAGAAGGAGTTATTACACCCGCTACAAAATTCGGCTGCGCAGGCGGTTTTTTCAATAAAGGAATTAAACTTGGTTGCCACGGACATGCATCCCCACTTGACCTCGTACATTCGGTTTCTAATTCATGTAACGCATACTATTGCAATGTATTAAGAACAATTTTAGATAATTCTAAATATAAAACAACAGTAGAAAGATTCGATGTTTGGCGGGAACATCTGCTTAGTTTCGGTCTCGGAGAAAAATTAAACACAGACTTTTTTAACGAAAAAAGAGGCTCAATACCTACAAGTGAGTATTATAACCGTTTGCACCGCAACCGCTGGAACTACTTAACAATTATTTCTATTTCCATTGGACAAGGTGAACTGCTCACAACTCCTATTCAAATGGCAAATATGAGCGCAGCCATTGCTAACAGAGGCTTTTTTTATACTCCACATATAATCAAATCAATAGATAAAGACACTATTCCGTCTCGTTTCAAAGAAAAAAATCGAACAAAAATAGATGCCGAACATTTTGAGCCAATTATATCAGGTATGGAAAAAGCCGTTTGGGACGATTGGGGCGGAACCGCACGTAGCGCACGAGTTCCCGGTATCAGGGTTTGCGGAAAAACGGGAACAGCCGAAAATCCTCACGGAAAAGACCATAGTATTTTTATTGCCTTCGCACCAAAAGATGACCCCAAAATTGCTATTGCTATTTATGTAGAAAATGGCGGCTTCGGCGCTACTTATGCTGCACCCATCGGAAGCTTGATGATTGAAAAATATTGCAACGGCGAAATATCTCCCGAACGAGAATGGGTCGAAAAAAGAATTTTAGATACAGACTTAATACCAAAATAATTTTGTTAGGGAATATAAGGATTGGACTGATTTTTTGAATAGCATCCCGTTAGTGGATGAATTGAATTCATTGAAATGGATGCATCGTTTCTGATCAAAAATAAAAAAAATATCAAAAAAATAAATTAAGATATTCAAAAATCAGTTACCTTTGCAAAAATTTTAAATAAAAATAGACATGAAACAAAGTACTTTATTATTAACATTGACAGCGATATTGTTAATGTTTTCGGCAAATATTTATGCCCTAAAAGAAAGTGAAATAAAAGAATCTACAAAAAAGCACGACTCTTTTATTAACAAGAAACAACACAAATTTCCTGTTTGGAATCAGGAAATGGAAATAAAATCTTTTTTGTCGGAGTTATCTGACTTGTCTAAAGTAAGAGCAAATCCGCTTACAATAGAAGATTTTGTTGAAATAAGTTTTCCCTACGAGCAAGATCACGTTTATAGTGATCAGTATATTGTTTTGGAACAATACTTATTGCACGGTGTACCACTGAAATTTACAATAACAGAAAATACACAGATTAATTTTTCTGCATTTAGTCAACAATTGGGTTTTGTTAGTTTTGCATTTCTGTTTAAAGATGGGGTCTCTATTACTCATTTAGTGGATGCGGTTTACGACATTCAATATTACACAGTGTTAACGCCTGGTACCTATTATCTTTTCGTTCACGATGCTAATTTTTATGAATATTATGATGAATATCTAGAATGTTTGATACGAGTAAATGAATTTGAATCAGTGGATTACACTGATTTAGATTATCTTCCAACACTTTCAGAAACCAATCCTTCAATGGTTAATATTGTTAATCATACAAATCCCCTAATCGCTATTTATTTTGATTTTTGGGATGAATATCTTTATTATCGTGGTTTTGGTTTTTCTGCTGAGGTTGAAGCCGGAAAGAACTATCAATTCACTTGCAATGCCGTTACGCCCGAAACTTATATTGAACAAGCATATATAGTTGTTTTTTTGAGAGAAACATTGACAGGAAATATTGAATATGATATTATTCATGAAGGTTATGGATGGGATGAGTCGGTTTCAAATTTGACATTTAATGTTTTATATGTTTCATCAACAACTGAAATAGTAAAGATTTTATTTCTTCCGTATGAATGTCATTCAGAAATTACTGTTAATATTAGTATGCAAGAAATTGATATCAACCCAATTACGATATATGATTTATTGAATGAACCCATGACTTCAATCATATATTCAGAAGATATGGATTTTACTGATTCAGGAACTTTTGATATTGAAACATCTTATTTAGTTGTAGGTGAGGATTATTTATTTAGATGGGATGATGATTATTTTTTTGCTGTTCCATATAAAATATCTCTTTCACAAGGAGACCGTATTGATATTTATTTCTCTCATCAAATGGATGCTTACCTCTATTTATATCGCAAGGATCAAAACGGAGATGTTGTTTGGGTTGACGAGAATGATGATTGGGCAGATGAATTAGATTCTTTTATTAGGTTTACAGCAAACATTGCAGGTGATTATTACATCGTAGGAACAACTTTTGATTCAATGGTTTCTGGAAATTATTCAATAAATGTTACATCAGCCGGTAGCGATAATAGTATATCTATTTATGATTTGTTGAACGAACCGATGACCACCCTCATTTATTCAGACGATATGGATTTTACTGATTCGGGATATTTTGATACTGAAACATCTTATTTAGTTGAAGGAGATGGTTATTTATTTAAATGGGAATATGAATATTTTTATGCTGTTCCATACAAAATTTATCTTCCACTTGGTGCATCTATAAACATTTATTTTAGTCAAGAATGGGATGCATATCTTTATTTGTATCACAAAAACTATGATGGAGAGATTGTTTGTGTTGACCAGAACGATGATGGTGAAGATGGATTCGATTCTTTTATTCAGTTTAAAGCAAACATTGCAGGTGATTATTACATTGTAGGAACAACTTATAGTCAAATGACATCAGGATATTATTCTATTAATGTTACATCTGACGGCAGCTATGATAGTATGTCCATTTATGATT
>WRMI01000092.1 GCA_009777175.1 Marinilabiliaceae bacterium | reverse complement strand
TGTGTTCCCGTCGTTTGTTTTTTTATGACAATTTTTGACTTTTTTTGGTCATTTTTGATGTTTTTAATTTCGTTTCTGTATAAATGTTTGAACTGACAACTGACAATCACATCACAATAGGCTCACTTTTCTTAATTTTCTTATTTAACGGCACAACAATCACAGTCCGTCAGCGAAGACAGATTAGATTTATTAGATAAATCAGTTGTTTAAAATTTGCATAAATTCTATTATACATCATTTATCAGAATTTTTTTATCTTCCGATTGGGTAATTATGTTTTCCAAACGGGCAATATATTCTGGGATTAGATTATTTTTGCCTATTGTTTTTAGCGCGGCAACAGACAAAGGAATTATTTTCCCTTTGTAGATAAAATTTCTTGGCGATGTTTTTTGAAAGGTAATTTTTCTTTTCCCTATGCTTATTTTTCTTGGCGAACCATCGGTCAAATAGACCACGTTCATTGGCACTTGTGATGAAAGTCCCAATAAATTCATGGCATGATTGCCGGTAGGTAATATTCGTGCGTTATCCCGTTTTGCTATTGCTTTCGCTATTGTTTCAGGTGAAGGTAGCATCACCCCAAGTTCCTTATCAATAGTAGGATACAAATATATTCCATGAGAAAGACGAATTAATATTTTGTTCCTTTCGAGACGGAATAAAGCTTTGTTTATCAAATCGTCGTTCCCAATATCACTATAATCCTTGGCAAAAATGATTTTGCCCGTTTTTCCTTTGATTATCTTTTGCCGGATTTTTCCGGATACACTATCTTCTATAATTGTCTCATTATCTAAAACTGTCCGAAAAAAGAATATTAATCAGACATAGACTTGTGTTAATGCCCTGTAATTTACACATTTACAAAATAAGAAATAAAATCACGCCGCAAAGATACAACTTTTTTGCAAAATAATGTAAATAATGTAAAATAATATTATTTTTAGTTATTATGCAATTGAACCTATACAAAAAAAATAGAAAGCATAGAAGATTTTGCATTTTGTGTCCATTTCGATTAAAATTGTAATAAAAAAATTATCTATTTGTTAGATAGCACTGCAATATCAATGCAAAAAGACTCTATTTTTTGGTCTATTTTACGCTATTATTGGACTATTTTACGCCACTTATTAGTATAATTTTAATTATAACCTCACATCGTAAACCATCCCTTAAATTCCGATACTCGTACTTTACTCACAATAATTTTCTCGGGAACGGTAACTGTCAGATTTACAGAAAGTTTGCTACCAAACCATTGTGACATGTCTTTTATCGCATTACGTGAAACAATATACTGGCGATTGGCGCGAAAAAACTTATTAGCGTCAAGTTGTTTGTACAGTTCGTTGAGCGAGGCATCAATATGGTGTTTTTCGCCGTCTCACACCACAACCCAATTGAAAAAACCTAATTTACACCTAATTATTTTTAACAAAACAACCTCAGTAGCAAAGAATATTATCATTAAACAACCCGTCATTGCGGGCTTGACCCGCAATCCCTTCAATAATCAGGGGATGCTGAAACAAGTTCAGCATGATGCGTATGTTATTACATCCGCTACTGAGGTTGTTTTGTTTTTAGAATTAGGTAAAAATACGGTTTCATCGCATTGCAGTAGCATTCCGTTTGGGAGTCTGCGGTCAGACAATCTGCAGCTACAAAATAAAGTATCGTCCCTTCGGGACTTTTTGGATACGCGGCTTGTTTTTGTCCGTAGGTTAAAACCTACGGTTAATAAAGTACCGTCCCTGCGGGACTATTTGGCAGCACAATCTGCAGCAAAGTCCTGCAAGGACGACCCTTTATTAACCGTAGATGCAATCTACGGACGAAAAACAGCACGGATTCCAGCAAAGTCCTGCAAGGACGACCCTTTATTAACCGTAGATGCAATCTACGGACGAAAAACAGCACGGATTCCAGCAAAGTCCTGCAAGGACGCCCCTTTATTAACCGTAGATGCAATCTACGGACGAAAAACGGCACGAATTGCAGCAAAGTCCTGCAAGGACGACCCTTTATTAACCGTAGATGCAATCTACGGACGAAAACGGCACGAATTGCAGCAAAGTCCTGCAAGGACGACCCTTTATTAACCGTAGATGCAATCTACGGACGGAAAATGGCACGGATTGTTGCAAAGTCCTGCAAGGACGACCCTTTATTAACCGTAGGTTTCAACCTACGGTCAGGCAAAACGCACCGCACCCGCATTCCGTTAGGAATGCATCCTTTGTGCGACTTTGTGATAAAACCTTCGTGCGCCTTTGTGAAAAACCCTTTGTGCGCCTTCGTGGTAGACTCTTTTTACCACAAAGGAACACAAAGGTTTCACAAAGGAACACAAAGAATAGATATTAGAGTTTTCAGTGAATGAGTAAATGAGTAAATGAGTGAATAAGAAGTTGTTAGTTTTATAGTTTTATAGTTTGATATTTCAAATCTACACTCTAATATCTACACTCTAATATCTACACTCTATACTCTACACTCCTTTTTGCTTTAAGGACTTTAATTACAGTTATTATACAGTTTAAGAATAATTACTTATATAATACACCCAATTTTTCCTTTTAAAAATTCAACTATACAACCACGTGGCTCAATACCTAATTTTTTTCTTATTGCAGAACAACGAGGATGAATAACCCCGTCTTTCAAATTCATAAAGTAAGAAGTATCTTGGGCATCAAACCCCAAATATAATAAGCAACACGTGCATATTTCATAATTTTTCAATGAAGGAGCAACTTTTTGAATGGCATCTATTATTTCGGGAACTGACTTACTTAATTCAAAATAAGTAATTTTCCCAATGCTATTAAAGAGTTCTTGAATTAAAATACTAACATTGATTTTTTTGTATTTTAATTGATATTGTGTAAATTCCTCTTGGGTCTTCTGGTTATGGTTTCGCAATTCCTCGATGAGTTTTGACATCCCTTCTTTTTCTGCAATTAACCTGCTGTGGGTGAGAGACAATTTGTGTAATCTGTGTTTTACTTCAGTAAGTTTGTTTTTATTTTCAATTCTTCTTTTATGGTTAAAATAAAAGATAAAAATAAATAAAATAAGAAATATTGTTAAACCAATAAAAAGCCACAAAAAAATGGTTTTTTTCTGTAATTGATATTTTTGCTCTATTTCTTTTTGTTGATATTTTTCCTGAATTTCTAAAAGTTTTAGATTTGCCAATTCTGAATAGAGAGAATCTGCCAAAGTTACATACCTGTCTTTTATTCTTAGTGCAGTTTCAAAATTTCCTTTTTGTTCTTCGATAGAAGAACGCAATTTGTAAACTGAAAAATAATTTTCAGGAGAGAATTGACTCTCTTTTTCTTCTAAAAAGTAAATGCTTTGATTAATATAATACGTTGCAGAATCTAAATAATCAAGAGAAAAATAGACTTCAGACAAATTTAAAAAAATATGAAATGAATCAATTTTACTTTTAGAATAAAAGAGGGCATCTTCAAGTAGTTGGTTTGCTTTTTGATACTCACCATAATATATAAAAAGAACACCCAAATTATTCAATAAACTAATATGAGCAGAATTTTCGTTGAATTTTTCTGAAATATTAATTGCCTTATCATAATAAAAGGTTGCACTATCTTTTTTGTTCACTTCTTCTGATAAAAGAAAACTATTACCTATCATTTGTAATGAAATAATTTGATTATGGTAACGGTCGGCTTTGCTAAAAAAGTAAAATGCCTCTTTATAGGAATTGATGGCAGTGACGAAATGATCTTCTTGATAGTTTAATTTTCCTAAGTCTGACATAATCATCCCTTTTAAATTATTGTCGTCTATTTTTGAAAAATAATTTTTGGCTTCTAAAACAAAGGATAATGATTTTTCATATTCGTTTCTATCACGGAGTACTCTGCCTGCATAAAGTAAAATTTTTGCCTTCTCAATGTCTGAACCTTTGCGTTCTAAAATTTCAATGGCATCAAAAATTGCAGTGTCATTCGCAATTTCCATATCCATTTTGTTTTTGGCAATTACAGACAGCAAAGAAACTCTTGCTTTTTCAATATCAGAAAGAGAGGCATCGTTTATTGTATTTAAAAGATTTAATGCACTATCGGGATGCATTTCAATTAGTGACTCTGCCGTTGCAATAATTTCAAGTTTGCTGTTTTTCGAACAAGACAGAAAAATTGCAGTTACAAAAATCAAGAAAAACCTTAAAATTAATTTCATATAATAAATATTTGATTAATAGAACTTTAATACAAAAAATCATTTTGCAAATATAAATAATTATTTTGGTATAAAAAAAATTTTTTTTAAGAAAGAACAAAAATCTTTCAAAAAAAATGATATAGAATTGAAAAAAATCAAGAAAATAGTTACTTTAGACTTACTCTAAACCATATTTGAATTAAAAGAAACTTACATAAAACTTGTAAAAACTTATACTTTTGTTGGAAAACTTATCCTAAATTGACGTAATGTATTAATTATCATACATATAATAATTTATTTTATTATCTTTTAAAAAAAATGAAAAATATATTAAATAAAGGCTTTACCTTTGCAAAAATTTTTATTAGAAATTCGTATGAGAAAACAAGTTTTTATTTTTACATTATTATTTTTCGGAATTCTGGGAAATGCCGAAAATGAAAAAATCGAATTGAAGGGAATCCTAATACTTCCCGATTCAAAATCGATTTCGCAAGCCTTGGAAGTTGTCTTCCAAGACAATGAAGTTACTGTACACTTTTTAGAGTGTTTGGGAACATTGGATGTTTCCGTTGAAAGTAGCAGTGGGCAAACAGTTTATCAAAGAACGATAGACGGTTGCACCGAAAACACCATTCTGATTGATACAAATAATTGGAATGCAGTTGATGTGATTATTGAGGCAGGAAAACTAACATCAGGAATTTACACCTATTTATTAATAGGCGATGATAAAACGAGCGATGCCAAACAGATGATTTTAACGAAATAAATAGGAGAGAATGTGTTATGAAAGTAAACGTAATTAAAATATTAGCATTTGTGCTGATATTGGCGGGGGGTTTATCTTCTTGCCAGACTAAAAGCCCTGATACTCTGGAAGCAGAGAACAAATCAGACGATGCAAATGAAATTTGGGAGTGTGTTCTTGTGGATTTGGATATTATTATTACACTCTCATTAGACGCTAACACAAAATTAGTAAGTATCAGTAAATCCCCTGAAGAAATTGGAGATAATGACCAATATCATCAGTTCCGTAATGGAGACCAATATATTTTGCAAAATGATACATTACATTTCAAAGATTTAGATGGCACTATTTGTTTCACAACAAGTTGTAGTTTTGCAATTACAACGCTTTCCGAAAATGAGATGGAATTAAAATATCTTGGTTTCATACTGCATCAACCTCTTCATAAGAACATTTATTTGTTTAACAGAAAATTTGATTAGAAATGAAAAAGACAATTTTTATATCTATCTTGTGTGTTATTTTTAATGCATTGTTAAATAGCCAACAAACTGGTAATTTTTATTACTATCAGGGCGAAAAAATATTCTTGCAGCAAAATAGCAATAAGATTTTTATCAAATTTGCACAAAAAGCTGATAGAAAACAGATAAGTGAACTAATAAATGACAATGCTTCTTTACAGTTAGCTGCCGGAAAGAATATTGATGACCATTCTTATTACTTTGTTATTCTAGAAACCAAAAATGAGAATGATTTAGTTTCATCTGCTGTCTTACAAACACTTAGAGCAAGTCCGGTAATTGTTTCGGCCACACCTTTATTTTTGTATAATAAATTATCACAAGGACTAACTGACGAGTTTGTAGTTAAATTGAAATCGACCACATCCCGCAATCAATTGGAAGAATTGACGGAAAAAAATAATTGTTTCATCAAAGAAGAGAATCTCTTTGTGAGTAATCAATTTATGCTCAGTGTTTCAAAAAATGCAAATATGAACGCTATGGAAATGTCGAGATTATTTTACGAGTCCAATCTTTTTGAGTTTGCTGAGCCCAATTTTGTCCTGATTGATATTTTCAATTCAAATGATACATACTTTGATGACCAGTGGGCTTTAAAGAATATTGGACAAAACGGTGGAATAAGTGGTGTTGATATTAAGGCAGAAGAGGCTTGGACGGTTGCATTAGGTGCAAATATTAAAGTTGCAGTCGTTGATTTGGGGGTAGATTTAACACATCCAGATTTACAAACAAATCTTTTACCAGGATATGACGCTACGGGTCATAATTCAGGCGGTGCCCCTATCTATAGTGACGAGAATCATGGAACGGCTTGTGCTGGAATTATCGGAGCTATTAAAGACAACAGGATAGGAATAGCCGGTGTTGCTCCGAATTGTAATATAATTCCGATACATGTTGCTTTTGGTGATATTTCAACAGCAGACTGGCTCGCCGATGCTATCAATTGGGGGAGGCTAAATGGTGCTGATGTTATTAGTAATTCTTGGGGAGGCGGCTCTCCTTATTCTCCTATTACTAATGCTGTAAACAACGCAGTAACGCAAGGGAGAGAAGGAAAAGGTTGTGTTGTTGTATTTTCGTCTGGCAATGATAATGCTTCGACTGTTAGTTATCCTGCAAATTTGCCAAATGTAATTTCTGTAGGTGCAAATGATAAATGTGGTATTAGAGTCAATCCCAATTCGTGTGATCCGTGGAATCCATTTCAAGGCAGTAATTTTGGTACTGCATTGAGTGTTGTTGCTCCCGGCGCAAACATTTATACGACTGATCGTCAAGGAAGGGAGGGTTATAACACTGAAAGCGGGACTGCGGGGGATTATTATTGTTGCTTTGGTGGAACATCAGCTGCTTGTCCTCATGTCGCAGGTATTGCAGCTCTTATTCTATCCGTTAATTCGAATTTGACGTGGCTTCAAGTACGTGATATAATAGAAAGCACCGCACAGAAAGTAAGAGAAGATTTGTATGATTATGGTATTGAAGTTAATCGCCCAAACGGTACATGGCATTTACAAATGGGTTATGGATTGGTAAATGCTTACGCAGCAGTACAGGCAGTATGCATTGATACTTTTGCCAACCAAACTATTACGATTGACAGAACCGTTGTTGGTTGCGATAACCTCAACGTCCAAGATGTAACCGTTACCAACAGTGCCAAACTTACACTTGAAGCACCCGGTAGCATTACAATTAACGGACCATTTAGCGTGAGCGCTGGGTCTAAATTTAGTGCCAGCAGTGTAGATTGATTTATGTAATTTTTTTTTTATATTGTATTAATTAAAAATTTTAATTTTTATTGATTATGAATTTAAAACATGTTTTCTTGTTGGTATTAGGATTTTTCCTATTTTGGGGCTGTAGTCAAGACCCTGATGTAGATGTAACCCCAATACCTAGTGATCCTGAAATTCCTGCTGTCATTAGCAAGTCGGTTTTTTCGGGTTATGCACAAAAGGGACCGTTTATTATCGGTTCGTCTGTTATGATTTTGGAATTAGATAACGAGTTCAACCAAACGGGTCGCTCCTATTCAACCACTATCATAAGTAATACTGGCTCATTCGAGCAGAAGAACATCGAATTGGTTTCGCAATATGTGGAACTGAAAGTTGATGGTTATTATTTTAACGAAGTCACGGGGAACACATCTAACGGGCAAATAACTCTTTATGCCTTGGCTGATATTGAAGATGTTAGTTCGGCAAACGTAAATGTTCTAACACATTTGGAACGACCTCGTGTAAACTATTTGGTTAATGACGGTATGGAATTTTCAGAAGCCAAAAGGCAAGCACAACAAGAAGTGTTGGCATTGTTTGGTTTTGAGCCGTCAGAAACCTACTCTGAAGCATTGCATCTATTAAAAGATGCTAAATTGCTCGCAATATCATCTATTTTGCAAAGTTTTCAATCTATGGGCGATATGATGGAATTGATGGCTTATATCGGTGAAGACATTAAAACAGACGGCAAATTAGACAATATTGATTTAGGCACACAACTAATTGACGGCGCACACTCAATTTCGCGGTCGCTTCCTGCAATACGGGAAAATTTAAAAGAAAAATATTCCGAATTAGAAGGCGAATTCGAAATTCCCGATTTTGAAAAATATGTCGTTGCGTTTTTGGAAAGTGAACTATATCCAATGTCAATTGCAATAAAATATCCAGAAACGGGTGATTATGGCATAAATATTTTGTCTGAAAAAGTCTCTACTATCACTATTGATGTTGATAACATTCAGAATGTTTATTTCAGCATGCATGCGGATGTGCCCGATGGTTTCAGTCTGAAAGTAGTCTTAAAAGGTGGCTATTGGGCATTTGAATATGCACCAAAGCCAATTATCAATTGGACAATTAACACCTACAACGAAGTAGAAAAGAGTCAGGTACTTACAGTCAACGAGAGCGGGTCTTATAGTGATGTTGCTTTCAAACCAAATTCGGGTATTTTTGTTGAGGAGACAAACGAGTACTATATCATTATCGAATATTATGAAAATGGCTCCGAAACCCCAACAAAGGTAAAAAACCTCTACCTGGAGTACATTACAAATGAGTAACCAAGTGGATTGAGTTATTTTATTTTATAAAGTATAAGGCAGCGCAACGTGATGTGCTGCCTTTTTTGTTTTAGTGAAAATTTGTGTAATTCGTGGCTAAAAAATAAAACAAACAAGATGATAAAAAATAGATTTTCGGTCATGCAAAACGCACCGCAGCAGCATTCCGTTAGGCGATGCTTTGAGCTTGTCGAAAAGAATGCATCGCTCGGTAGAAAACATTCAATCATCACACCCGCATTCCGTTAGGAATGCATCCTTCGTGCGACTTTGTGAAAAAACCTTTGTGTGCCTTCGTGGTAAAAAATCTAACCACAAAGGAACACAAAGTTTAGAGTTTAGATATTAGAGTTTTCAGTTATCAGTTATTAGTGAATGTAGGAGCGTATGGTCATACGCCCTATCCCGTTAGGGATGAAATATCGGTAGAAAAATAAGTAGTTGATAGTTTTGTAGTTTGATAGTTTTCAGTTTTCAGTTATCAGCGAATGAGTAAATGAGTGAATAAGAAGTTGATAGTTTGATAGTTCAAATCTAATATCTAAATTCTATACTCTACACACTAAAATCTAAACTCTATACTCTATACTCTATACTCTATACTCTATAAATTATCTGTTTCATTGCGAAAAAATCTTTTTAGGAGTAAAACAAAAGCGATTGTCATAATGCAACCTATAAAACTCATTAAAATATCATGATAATCTATCGGGTAGCCCATAAAATATTGAATATATTCCCAACCTGTCAGTCCCGCAAAAGTAAAAACTGACGCATATAATAATTTGCGTTTGTAAGTACCTGTTTTTCTCAACAATTCAGCATAACAAAATATTAAACTACATATCCCTGTTGCCGCAAAAAAATTGGGTAATGTCCCTTGTAGATAATCAAATATGGTATATAATTCAAATTGTTGTTTGCGTATATAAAGTTTAATAAAACTAACCGCAAACATAGATAACAAAGCGTATATATACAAAAACATATATATTTTTTTTTCAGTTTTAGATTGTTCTTTAAGGCGTTCAACCAATTTTTCTATATTATTCATCTCGTTGATATTTTCTGTTTATTAATTATTACTCTACATTGTCCAGCTGCGCTGTCGCCCGCTTGCACCAAACGTGCTGGCGACTTCACTTGCAATTGCGGCTTACACTGAACCTCCTGCGGGGTACAAACTTTCAAATTTGCACTGCCTTTTCAGCGGGCTTCCTGCCGCCGTAACGCCAAACCGCTTCGTTGAACAAAACCTTTGGTAGCCTGCGCCATACCAGCCTGCCTCATCTTCAATTGCAACTATCTTTATAATTTATTTTTAAATTTAACGAAAAAAAGATCATTTATTTTGTTGTAAAGAACATTTATTTTTTATTTTTGCAAAAGAAATAAAATATTTTTAAATCTTAATAACATGATTTTAAAAAAAATGAAAGTTCTGAAGATATCAAGA
>WRMI01000091.1 GCA_009777175.1 Marinilabiliaceae bacterium | reverse complement strand
GTATCGGCAAAAATAAGTCGGGGTGGCGAGATTCGAACCCACGGCCTCCACGTCCCGAACGTGGCGCGCTACCGGACTGCGCTACACCCCGAAATAAAATGCAAAAATACAATTTTTTTATTAATTAAACACAAATAACAAAAATATTTTTTTTGAAATAAGTGAATGAGAAAATGAGTAAATGAGAAAATGAGTGTAGGGGCGCACCCTTGCGGTCGTCCACCTTGTAGAGAATGAGAGAATGAGTAAATGAGTAAATGAGTGAATGACTGAATGATTGAATGAGACGAAAAATTCCGTCAAATCCGTCAAATCCGTGTATCCACCGCTGGTTTTAGCCGGCAGTAATTAGTGAATATTAGTGAAATTAGTGGCTTAAAAATAAATATGAAAAATAAATTGAATTATTTAAATTTAGGATGTGGCAAAAAGTTCCACAATTCGTGGGTAAATGTTGATATGACATCTAATTCAAAAGATGTTCAAACTTATAACTTGCTCAAAGGCATTCCATTTTCCGACAACTCTTTTGAAGTAATTTATCATTCTCATTTTTTAGAACATTTACCAAAAGAGAAAGCCGCTGATTTTATTAAAGAATGCAATCGAGTATTAAAAACAGACGGAATTATTCGTGTAGTTGTTCCCGATTTGGAAAATATTGTTGATGAATATAAAAAATTTTTAAAACAAAACCTCGAAAACCCAAATGAAATGTCCGAAGTTAATTACGAATGGATTATGATGGAAATGTATGACCAGACCGTCCGAAATTATAGCGGAGGGCAAATGTCTGAATTTTTAAAAAGAGATAATATTATTAATGAAAAATATGTTCTCGACCGAATAGGGCATGTGGGACGAAATATTAGAGATAATTATTTGAAAAATGATAACTCTTTTGCAAAAAATATTAAAAAAGTTTTCTCGTCGCCTGCGATGTTCCGAAATGGATTTAAATATTTTTTTAATAAGATATTTTATAGAACAAAAGTCTCTAAAATAGGAAAATTCAGGTTAGGAGGAGAAATTCACATGTGGATGTATGATAGATATTCTTTGCAAAAATTGTTAAAAGATTGTGGATTTGTGAACATTTCATTGAAAAATCCATACGAAAGTTATATTCCAAATTGGAGTGAATATCAATTAGACGTCAAAGACGGATTAGTTATTGACCCAACATCTTTATTTATGGAAGCACAAAAAAAGTAACATTAATCTATAAATCTATAAAACCATAAAACTATAAAACCATAAAACTATAAAGCTATATTACTCATTTACTCATTTACTCATTCACTCATTCACTTCTGAAAACTGAAAACTGAAAACTGATAATTAAAAACTTAGTTATGAAAAATAAACAACATATAACGATTTGCAATTATCTACTCTTACAACCCGTTATGGATGCATCCCTAACGGGATGCGGGGGAATCTCGGCGTTCTCATTTTCTACCAAGCGTTGCATTCCTAACGGAATGCCATTTAGCGTTATCACTTATATTTTTTATGTCTCAAAAAACTAAAAACAAAAAAAACTAAAAAACAAATTAATCTATAAATCTATAAAACTGTTTTACTTATTTACTCATTCACTCATTCACTCATTCACTTCTAAAAACTAATGACTTTTTTCTCCTTTATAATACCTGTTTACAATCGTCCTGATGAATTATCAGAGCTTTTAGAATCAATTTGCAATTTGCAAGGTACTGATTTTGAGGTTATTGTTGTTGAAGATGGTTCTACGAATTTGTCCGAAGATATTTGTTTGAAATTTAGGCATCAACTGTCAATTCAATATATTTTTCAGACAAATTTGGGACCTGGATTAGCCCGAAACAAAGGCGCTCAAAGTGCCGCAGGAGATTGGCTAATTTTTTTAGATTCCGACACTATTTTGCCTACCAATTATCTTTCAAATTTGAAAAAAGAGTTAGAAACATGTGATTTTGATTGCTTTGGAGGACCCGATAAAGCGCATCAGTCGTTTAATGCTGTTCAAAAAGCAATTGGATATTCGATGACAAACATTTTGACAACGGGCGGTATCAGAGGCGGAGACGAAAAAATGGATAAATTTTATCCGCGAAGTTATAATTTAGGCGTAAAGAAAACAGTGTTCTTACAATTAGGAGGTTTTTCTGAGATGCGGTTTGGTGAAGATTTAGATTTTAGTATGCGGTTATTAGAAAATGGCTATAAAACACGACTTCTTAAAGATGTTTTTCTTTTTCACAAGCGAAGGAACAATTTTGTTTCTTTTTTCAAACAAGTTTTTAATTCGGGTATTGCACGAATAAATTTAGGAATCAGGCATCCGCAAACTATCAAACTTGTGCATTGGTTTCCAGCATTTTTTGTGGTAGGTCATTTTTTTATTGCTGTTTTATCTATTTTATATCCTATCTTACTGATTCTTTTGTCATTAGCACCGATAATATTATTTTTTGATTCCTTATTATATAATAAGAGTTTAAAAATTTCATTTTTGACGGTAGTTGCATCATTTGTTCAAATATTTGGCTACGGATTAGGATTTTTGAAGGCATTTATTCTACGTAAAATCTTAAAAAAGAGAGAGTTTCACTCTTTTAAAAAGAATTTTTATAAATAGGCTACCCTAATCAAGATTCCTCACTTCGTTCGGAATGACTGTATCAGCCTGTAAATTAGGGTGTTCAAAAGGGTGCGGCGAAACCGCACCCTTTTGAACACCATTTCCCTTATAATGGATGGTCATTCCGAATGGAACAAAGTGAAATGAGGAATCTAAACTAAACAAAATCATTTATATCAAAACTATCTAATTCATCTTTCAATTCAGAGAAGTTTCGATATAATTCTTTCGCTTTATTTACTATAATTCGCTGCTGTTCAATTGGAATTGCAGGAATAGAAATTGTACATAAATCTTCAAAACGCAAAGTTTGTCGGACAGAACCAAAAGAACGGTCAATTATGTTTTGTAAGCCTTCTTTGCTTTTGAGGCATAAATAAACATATTCGGGTAAAAAGTTGGCATCTATCACTTTAAAGGTAACATACATTTTACTTACGGCAAGTTTTTTTTCAGTAAGATTGATACACAAAGAACCTGTATTTGCTCTCGCAGGATTGTATGATAATGATTTGTAATTTACTACTTTATAATCTTCGTTACTTTCAGATGTTACGGAAATAAACGAGTCGCCCCAATATTTTTCTCCGCTTATAATTCCAAAAAAATCGTGTTTCGTGACGGTCGCAGTTTCATATAATTCGATATTTTGAATTCTTTCTTCTTTCAATATTTTTTTGAGTAAAACGTAACCGTGCGGAATTTCAGTAAAATACTTAAACCAAATAAATGAATATTTTTTTTCTTTCAATACTTCTTTTATTTCGATTTCTTTTGTGGCAAAACTATCATTAAATAGATATTCCTCTAAATCATTTATTTTTCCTGTAATTTTCCGTCTTCTTTGAGTTAGTGTAAAACCGTCATTTTTGATAATTGTATATTTTATTTTGCCAATTGGTTGATTGTTAAACCCTTGAAGAACAAGAATAGAGGCTTTTGCTTCTGTATATGGTAGAAAAACGCCCGATGGCAAAGAAATGATTTGTTTTAATAAATTATTGTCAACTAAATATTTGCGGAAGTTTTTTAATTCATCATTATTCAAAATGGCTTCGGGCACAATTATGAAAGCCCTGGCAGTGGGCTTTTTGTTTAACGAATTGATTATATGTTGAATAGATTGCGAATTTCCGTTGGTACTCAATAGCGAATACAAATGTTGTGCAGTTCCTTCAAGATTAAACGGAATATTTGTAATAACAATATCAAATTTTTCTGATACAGGATTTAAAAGTGTATCTTGCTGATTTATGTTGCTATGACCGTCTCCTGTCAAAATCATATTCATTTTAGCAATTCGAGCGTTTGACGAAATTTCTCCGCCAAAAACGCTGTTTTCTTTTAAACTTTTTAAAACCTCATCGGTTAAATAACCTTGCTGTTGTAAATTCTCTTTTATGTAGTTGAAAGCCGAAATCAACATTCCGCCAGTGCCGCAAAAGGGGTCATAGATTTTTTCACCATATTTTGGATTGGCTAATTTTACCAAAAAATTAACAATATGGCGAGGAGTGAAATACTCGCCTAAATCTTTGTTGGAAGAGTTATATTGCTGAATAAAATACTCAAAGGCATCACCTTTTATATCTGTTTTTATTCCGCTTAAATTTAATCCGCTTAGTTTATCAATAATTTGTTTTAGTGCTGCGCTATCTTTTATTATCAATTTTGAAAATAATGTTTCTGCGCCATTTCTGTTAAATATATTCTCTAAAGTTGGTATTACAGTGTCATTGATATATCTCAATAATTCCTCTCCATTTTTATTTTTGTAGGTTTCCCATTTTACATATTGAGGAATCTCTTCTGAAACAATATCATTATTCTCAGAAATTAATTTCAAAAATAATAAATTTGAGAATTCAAAAAAACGTTCCATTCCTTTGGTTATTCCTGCCTTTCTCAATTTCTGATTTGCAAATGAAAAAACATTTATTAACTCTTCTTTTGAGTGGATTAAAATAATATCTGATATGTAATTATTTGAATTTAAGAGAATAAACTTTTTGTAAAAATCAATATTTTTTATTGTGTTTACTTCGGTTCCATTGTCCAACAATTCTTCTTGATTTTCTACCCAATAAGTTTTTGTCAAAATGCCATCAAAAAGGATTATGATTTTTGCACCCAAAATTTTTGCATAAAGCAACGCTTGTTCTTTGGTTTTTGATAAGTTCATTCCGGGTTTTTTGGTTTCTATAATGATTTCAGGCGAAACCGAGGTGTTGCTGATATATAAGCAAAAATCGGGTTCTAATCCACGCAACTTTGCTTTATCTTCTTTTGATTTTGGATTTTGGTGATATACATTTCTCGAAGGGTCGTTTACCGTAACAACCCATCCTTGTTGAACCAATTGCTGTTCAAGAAGATTTTCTATGTCGCGTTCGTTTAGTAACATAATTAATTTTAAGTTCAAACACCTTTGACAAAAACATTTTTATAAATAGCCTGAAACGAAGAATGTAAGCCAGAACGGTCACTCATTCCGAATGGAACAAAGTGAAATGAGGAATCTATTTGAGGTTCATCCTAATAATAGTCATCCGCACCAAAATCATCGTCAATCAACTGATTGAACTCATCCTCATCGTATCTTCCTTCTCTAAATTCGTCATCATATTCGTCAGCGTCCGCTAATTTTTCCTCGCTAAAATCTTCAATCTCTTCTTCATCGTAGCCATCATCTACGTCATCCCAATGATAATCATCCGTTTCATCTGACTCATCTTCGTCAGTGTAGTCATCCGGAAAATCATAATCCTCTTCATAATATTCGTCATCATCATTAGTATCCTGATGATATTCTTCTGCATAATTGGGCTCCGAAGTTAAATCATCAGTTTCGTAATCATCTACTTCCTCATATCTTGTTTTAGGACTTGTTTCTAAAAAAGTGCTGTTTCTCATAATTAGTGAGTTTTAATACTTTAATAATTAATGTTTTAGATAAATTATTTTTATTATTTAGAGTGCAAAGAAAATATTTTTTTTTCTTTTTAACAAAAACTTATTTTTTTTATTTGTTTTTATCATTTTTTTTTTCTTTATTTGCACTTTCAAATATTATTTCATTTGATAGTTAAATTATTAATATACAAATTTTTAAAAGAATTTTTTTTATGAACAAGAAAGTTTATATGAGATTAGTAGCCCTCGTTTTTACGATTTTTTGGGCTTTTTTGCCAAATAATATATTTGGACAAGTTGTTACGTATTCGCTTGACTTAGGTCTTGCATCATCAAGTACTGCTTTTGGCAACACTACTGGTTATGGTCCTAAAGTAGGAACAATTGGCACGATAGATTGGTATATAAGCGTTGGCAGTTGTCAACCCGCTGGTGTGTGGTTAGGTACCAATAATGCCACTAATCATGGTCTTGCTACTTTAGGAGCCGGAACATCCGGTATGGAACCGGCTATTGCAGCAGCACTTAGTATCAATGTTACTGACCCTGACTATTATTGTTTGGTAGGTATTAATGCTATCCCTAATGTGGATGAAGTTATTGTTTCTGCAACATCCATAAGCGGTACGGCACCATCTGATATGTGGTGTTTATATACCACTAATGGTGGGGGATCTTATACCATTTTGGGGCAAGTATCAGCCCTCGTTGCAAATACAAATTATTCATTTACTTCTACTGCAACATTACCGGCAAACGCAGAATTTGCTTTTGTTTGGCATCAAACTGCATTCGGTACTTTTAGAGGCGCTAAATTTGATTTTATTGACAACAGCACTACCTCTACTCTTTTTATTGAAGATTTTGAAGATCCTGCATGGGCAACAGGTGGCACTAATTACGCAAATAGAACAGTAACAGACAATTTGGGCGCATGGTCCATATCGGCAGTTACATCAATGACAGCAGGCAGCGATAGATTTAATGGTACGCGAAGCGCTCGATTAAGAGGAAATGCTTCTGATGCCACGAATATCAATAGAGTTGAAATGCTTTTTGATAAACCTAACGGACTCGGAGACCTTTCATTTGATTATGGTTCTTTTTCAAACCATACAGGTGGGGTTCTTGAAACCTTTTATTCGATTGACGGTGGAGTTACATGGAATTCTCTAGGAACAATTGTAGTACCTGCGTGGGGTACTTCTATGATACAGCAAGTATATGCAGGTCTTAATATTCCCGGAAATGTTCGTATTAAAATTGAAAAACATGTACAAACAACAAACTCTTCTGTTAATATTGACGATATTGTGTTAACAGATTTTGTGGGTGTGCCGCAAGTTGCAACCCCAACTTTTTCACCCCCAGGAGGAAACTTTCCACCTGGAACACTTACCGTATCTATATCTTGCGCTACACCGGGAGCAGACATTTATTACACAACAAATGGAACTAATCCTGTCCCTGGATCGGCTGGAACGACACTTTATACTGCAGCAGGTATTTCGATTACAACAAACACAACCATTACGGCTATTGCTATTGATCCTGCTGGAGTTTTGCCTGACAGCAATATAGCATCTGAGACTTATACTTTTAATTTTATTGAAGATTTTGAAGATGCTGCATGGGGAGGAGCAGGCGCAGGAAATTATAATCTGAGACAAGTAACAGATAACTTTGGACAATGGACAATAGCGGGTGTAACACAAATGCAATCAGACGATAGACGTATTGGTACACGAAGCGCACGTTTTAGAGGCAATGCTTCTGATAATCATTTTATTCAAATGGATTTTGATAAACCTAACGGGATTGGAGATATTTCATTTTATTATGGTTCGTATGGAGCTGCCTCAGGCGGAATTCTTGATGTTTATTATTCAATAGACGGCGGTACTACTTGGTGGCTTGCAGGATCTACTCAACCCGCGCCTCTTTGGGGTACATCAATGGTGCAAGAGACTTTTGCAATTAACCAACCCGGAAATGTTCGTGTGAAAATTGAAAAACAGCCTCAACAAGGTACTACTACTACTATTAATATTGACGATATTGAGTTAACAGATTGGTTTGGAATGCCAACAGTACTTCCACTTTCATTTTCACCATCCCCAGGAACATATAATACTCAACAAATTGTTAACATAAGTACCGCAACACCCGGTGCTTCAATTTATTACACAATAGGTGGTGCAGTTCCTGATATCACTTCTACTCCTTATCCAGCAGCAGGTATTACTGTAACTACACCCACTTTAATTAAGGCAATTGCATACGAAGCGACTCATAATCACAGTAATATAGCAGAGGCTTTTTTTGATGTTAATTTGACTCCGACAATAATTTTAAGTTCCACAACTCACGATTTTGGAAATATTGAAATAAATACAACATCTGCGCCTGTAACTATCAATGTATCAGGCACAAACCTTACGGGTATTATTGGTTATAACATATTAGGAACAGATGCATCTGCTTTCACAATAACTCCAACAGCAACGTGGAACCCCGCCACAGGTGAAGGAGATTTGGAAATTGAATTTAAGCCAACCTATTTGCACGCTCATAATGCATTTATAAGATTTGATAGCGTAGGTGCTGTAGATGAAGATTTTTATTTGTTTGGTACAGGAGTTGGAACTACCATTGCAGCATGGACATTTCCAACAACAACAGGAAACGCACCAAAAGTACATCCTGCAGAATGTGGTGTCCTCGATATAAATGCTGATATTTTTGCTGACGGCACAAATGGTTCTGATGATTGGACTGACGCAACATCATTAGTCTATTTTGGCGGCAATGCAATTCCTGAAGGATTATGCGGTGTTACTACCGCAACAGGTGCTTTGTCAGTGGTTAATATTGGTAGTGCGTATAATGGAAAAAGCATTGTTTTTAAATTATCAACATTAGGATATGATGATTTACAACTTACTTATGATACAAGAGGAACTGATACTGGTTTTCAAACTCATGAGTGGTATTATAGTACCGATGGAACCAACTTTACTTTGATTTCAACAATACCTGGTAGAAATGTAACAACATTCTCTACCCAAAGTGTTGATTTTTCAACTATTACTGCTTTAAATAATCAGTCTGCTGTTTATATTAAATTAATGGTTGATGGTGCTTCTGGTACAGGAAACAACAGGTTAGATAATATAAACTTTACAGCATTAGAAGGTACATATATTCCTGACCCAATTATTTTAGTTTCGCCATCAATTATAGACTTTGATGAGGTGAAAGTTGGTAATACAAAAGCCGAAGACATATTAGTTACAAGCACAAACCTAACTGACCCCATTTCTTATCTTTTAACAGGGGCAGGTGCACCGATGTTCAATATTATTGAATCTGATTGGGATCCAGACACAGGAGGCGATTTAGAAGTTATATTCGCACCTCTCTCGCCGGGTAATTATGATGCTGAAATAACTTTTAGCAGCAACGGTGCGGTTAATAAAATTGTTCAATTGGTTGGAATTGGTGTAGATCTACTTCCGCCAGTTGCTGATTTTACGGCAGACAAAACAACAATTTTAGAAGGAAAAACAGTTCAATTTACAGATATATCGACAGGAGACCCAACTTCGTGGGAATGGACTTTTACAGGTGGTCTTCCTCCAATTTCCTCAGATCAAAATCCAATTGTAACGTATAATACTGCGGGTATTTACGATGTGGAACTTAAGGCAATTAATGATGACGGTTTCTCTATTGAAACAAAGTTAGGTTATATTACTGTTTTTGAGGGAAAAACTTATACTCTTGTTACTGATATGACTGAATTTGAAGATGGCAGCCAATATCTTTTCGTTTCAGAAAAAAATAGTATTGATTATGCAATGGGTTGGCAAAAAGCCGGTAATAGGCACGCTGTTCCCGTTGTTATCAATGGAAATATTATTGAAGTAGCACCCGCAACAGAGGTTACTCCCGTACAAGACGAAGAGTTTCCTTATGAAATTACAATAGTTTCAGAAAACTCCGATTGGTTACTTTTTGATGCTTTAAATAACAAATATTTACGTCCCAGAACGGGTACTGATAATGGCTTAGTTTTGAATGAATTAAAAGCATATTGGAGTCTTGCCATTGATGGAAGCAGTGCAGTATCGCTTATATGTACGGGCAGCGAAGAAGGAACTACTTTTGACAGAAACGTTATGCGTTTTAATCCAAACGGTGCAAATCCGCCTTTGTTTGCTTGTTATGCTTCGGGTCAAAATGATTTTTATATTTATAAAGCCGATGCTGCAACTCCAATGTTATCTGTTTCACCAACCGAATTAGATTTTGGCGATGTCAAAATTGGAAATACTTCTCTACCACAAACCATAAACGTTGATGGTTATAACCTTTTGGCAAATATTTCCTATAATATAACAGGAACAGGTGCTGCGGCATTTAATATTTCAACAACCAATTGGGATCCTACTATCGGTGGTCAGTTGTTTATCACTTTTGAGCCAATAGCAGAGGATGATTATGAGGCATTATTAACGTTCAGTAGTACGGATGCAGTAGAAAGAACAGTTACATTACTCGGTAGCGGATTAAGTTTAGTTCTGCCTGTTGCAGATTTTATTGCAGATAACACTGACATTTTTGTTGAAGAATCGGTACAGTTTACCGATCTTTCAACGGGTGCGCCAATTTCGTGGGAATGGACATTTACAGGTGGAACTCCTGCAACATCAACCCTACAAAATCCTATTGTTGAATATAATACAATTGGAATTTTCGATGTTTCACTTACAGTTACCAATGAAGATGGCAACCATACCGAAACAAAAACAGGTTATATTAATGTTGTTGGGCAAGAAGAAAAAACATACGTCCTTGTTACTTCAATGTCTGAAGTAGAAGACGGCGCTCAATATCTGTTTGTTAGTG
>WRMI01000090.1 GCA_009777175.1 Marinilabiliaceae bacterium | reverse complement strand
TTTTTTCAATCGGGGTACTACCCAATGTCATTTGTGCCTCGAATCTTTTTCGCATAGTCAATTTTTAAGTGAATCTTTTTTCAAATAGGGCACAAAAATATGCATTTATGTACAAAAATACAAGTTTATGGGGAAAAATGTAACTTTTTTTTGTCGATAAGCAAAAATATTCGAGGGTGAAAAAACGGTGTATAGGACTGTTTTATAGGATAATAAACCCTTTACTTCCAAACACTACGTATCAAAGCATTGAAGCGGGACATGAAAAATGGTCAAGGCACGACTTGACAAGACCTATAATTTTTCAAACGCATATCGACCCGGTACCTGAATTTATTGTAAAATCCAATTTGAGAACACTAAACATGTCAAGGCAGGATTTTTTCAATGTACTGTTTGACATCCTGCCAAATAGCAAACCATCGCTATCCGCGAAAAAGTAGAGCCATTGCTCGAAAGTCTAAACTCGAAAATTTTTTGGATTGTATTTAGGTCCTTTTTGAAAACCTTTGGGCAGGGGAATTTTATTTATCTCTTTTTCAATAAGTTTTTCTATCAATGAAAAATTGTATTGTTCTTTTTCGTTGATAAATGTGAGGGCTAACCCTGTCGATTGCGCCCGTGCTGTACGTCCTACGCGGTGAACATAATCTTCGGCATCCCGAGGAACGTCAAAATTAATTATGAGGTCGATGCCTTCAACGTCTATTCCGCGAGCGATAATGTCGGTAGCAACAATGATAGATAATTTTTTATTTCGGAAATCAAGCATAACAGAATCGCGTTCCGACTGTTCCAAATCGGAATGTATAGCAGAAACATTATATCTTTGCCCTTTCAGAGAACGATAAATTTCCTTTACTTTAAGTTTTGTTGACGAAAAAATTATTATGCTTTTTAAATCTTCTTTACCTTTCAGTAGGCTGTTAATTAAAGGAATTTTTTGATAATCATACACTAAATATGCTCCTTGTATAATGCCTTCTGCAGGTTTTGCAATTGCGATGTCAATTTCTGAGGGATTTTTTAAGATATTTTTTGCTAACTCACGAATTTTTGGAGGCATTGTTGCAGAAAACATCAAAGTTTGCCGGTCGGTAGGTATATCTTTGATAATGTGCATTATATCATCATGAAATCCCATGTCGAGCATTCTATCGGCTTCGTCAAGAATCAAATATTTTATGGTCGATAAATTAACGTAACCCATTGCTATATGCTGAATTAATCTACCCGGTGTTGCGGCAATCAAATCTGCACCCATAATTAGTGCATTTTTTTGTTTATCCCAAAGTTCTGCGTCATTTCCGCCATAAACCGCAATCGAAGTTACGGGCAAAAAATATGAGAAACCCTCTATTTGTCTATCAATTTGAATTGCCAATTCGCGGGTTGGTAATAATACCAATGTAGTTACGCCCGTAGATTTGTTGAGCATCATTTTATTAAGGACGGGCAACAGAAATGCCGCTGTTTTTCCTGTTCCTGTTTGTGCGCACGCAATTATATCATTCCCTTTCATTATTATTGGAATTGCTTGTTCCTGAATAGGTGTAGGAGTTGTGAAACGCATTGCCTCTAACCCTTCGTATAATTGTGCGGTAAAATTAAAATTTTTAAAATTCATTTTTCAGTTTAAAATTCAAATACAAAACGTTGTTTTTTTACTTTTATTTTTTTTTCTATTTTTTTTCGAAAAAGAGCTATTTTTATTTTCACCGAAAATCTTGTAAAATATTGATTTACAGAATATTAGTTTTCATCTAAAATTTCGAGTAAAAAAATTTTTAAAAAAAATTTAACTTTTTTTTGCATTTTATTTTTTTATTAAAAAAAAAGCATTTATCTTTGCACTTTATTTTTAAAACTTTTTTAAACATTATTTAGTAAAATTAAACACGTATCAATTATGTTAAAATTTAGAACAAAATTAGTAAGCATGGCACTAGTGATGTTGCTGTGCAGCGGTGCGATTTTCGCACAAAGAGTAACTCCGAATAACAAAATTAGTAAATCGGAGATTAAGCAGATTGTACAATCCAAAAAAATAACATCTGCAAATGTTGATAGGACTGTACAATATTCAAATCCTAATGCATTGCAGTTATTAGGAAATTCAAGAGGTGCCAGCGTTGAAGGTTGGAAAACCTTCCCAGCACCTTGGGGTTATTATATTTTTGATTCGGAAGATGTAGAAGCAGGTGAAGTAATTTGGGATCCCGGGTTTGATATGCTTTCTGGTGAAACAGTCAATGGCATTTTGTATGCTTACGACAACGAAGACGACCCTAACTTTTATCTTTGGGATGCTGAAACAGGAGAACTGATAGATTTTTTCATTGCTCCACTTTTTGATCCTGATTTCTTGCCTAATGATTTTGCGTATGATTATACAACGGGTATAATGTACGGATTATCTTGGAATGAATTATTAATTGTTGACTTAGAATCAGGTGAAGTTGAAGTGTTAGACATCTATTTCGAATCAGAATTTGGTGATGCTCTTGTTTTTATGGCTATGGCTATTGATAAGAATGGAAATGCTTATGGCGTTACCGATTTTTGGGATGAAGAACCATGGGTTTATGAAGGAGGAATCCTTTTCAAAATTGATTTAGAGACAGGAATATGTGAGCGGATTGGCGATACCGAAATCGAAGATATTATGTATTACTATCCTGAATGTTTGGTTTTTGATAATAATACAGGAAAACTTTATTGGTCTCACTTAGGACCTTCAAATAATCCTGATGATTGGTCTTGGAGAGAAATAGATATTGAAACAGGAGTTTCAACATACATCTCAGTAGGAGGTATATTATCGTGTCTTAGTATTCCTTTTGCTTATGAAAGTATTTCAAGAATCTCAACCAAAATGGACATTTACCCCAATCCTGCTAAAAATTTAGTACAAATTGACGGAGTAGACATCTTGAAAGTTGAAATTTACAATATGTTTGGACAATTAGTTGATACTCAAAAAGCTAATACAATTGATGTTTCTAAATATAATGCGGGAGCATATTTGTTCAAAACGTATGATGTAAACGGTAATGTAATTATCTCAAAGATTATGGTAACTAAGTAAAATTAGGGATTAAATTTAACATTAATAAAAGTGAAAGCCCCGCAAGGGGCTTTTTTTTTGTTCTTTTAATTAGAAAGAAAAGTAAAATTCCTATTATTATAAATATGTTTTCACTTCTTTTCTTAAATTGATTTATAAATAGTTAAAAAATATTTTCATTACCATTGTATTTTCATCAACCCTTTTGATTCCAAATATTCGTTTGTTTTGCTAAAATGTCTGTTTCCAAAAAAACCGCGATATACTGATAGTGGAGAAGGATGTGCGGAAGTTAGGACTAAATGCTTGTTTTGGTTAATAAAGAGGCATTTTTTGATAGCATAAGAACCCCAAAGAAGAAAAACTAAATTTTCTTTTTGGTTAGCCAACAATTTAATAACATTATCAGTGAATGTCTCCCAACCCATATTTTGGTGAGAACCAGCAAGATGCGCTCGAACTGTTAATGTGGCATTCAAAAGAAGGACACCTTGTTTTGCCCATCGCTCTAAATTTCCACTTTTTGGAATAGGAATGCCCAAGTCATTTTCTATTTCTTTAAAAATATTTACAAGCGATGGCGGATGTTTTATGCCATCATTAACTGAAAAACAGAGTCCATGTGCCTGATTTACATCGTGATAAGGATCTTGTCCAAGGATAATTACTCGCGTATTATAATAAGGACATAAATCGAATGCATTAAATATTTTTGATGGTGGTGGAAATATTTTCTTCGTTTTATATTCGTTTCTAACAAAATCGGTGAGTTTAATAAAATATTCTTTGTTAAATTCGGGTTGCAAAACTTGTTTCCAACTTTCTTCAATTTTTACGTCCATAAGATGTTAGTATTTAGTATTTAGTATTCAGTATTTAGTATTCAGTATTTAGTATTCAGTATTCAGTATTTAGTATTTAGTATTTAGTATTCAGTATTTAGTATTTAGTTAGTGTTTAGTATTCAGTATTTAGTATTTAGTATTCAGTATTCAGTATTTAGTATTTAGTATTCAGTATTCAGTATTCAGTATTTAGTATTCAGTATTCAGTATTCAGTATTTAGTATTCAGTATTCAGTATTCAGTATTTAGTATTTAGTATTCAGTATTTAGTATTTAGTATTCAGTATTCAGTATTCAGTATTTAGTATTTAGTATTCAGTATTCAGTATTTAGTATTTAGTATTCAGTATTTAGTATTCAGTATTCAGTATTCAGTATTTAGTATTTAGTATTCAGTATTTAGTATTCAGTATTCAGTATTCAGTTTTTGATTTTCAAAATTATTAGTTTCAAATTATATCGAGAAATTAATGCCGTTTTGTATTAATGCGTTCGATATTTCTTTTCATTTTTCTGTTCGTTGATTGGTGATACATTTTTCCGCTACAATTCTGTAACAATCCTCGGTTTTGTCGCCCCGTTGAGATGATAATTGAGTTAAGATTTCCAGTTATGCTATAATTGGTAATGTTTTCATGTAAAACGTTTTTGAGAGGATCTTATTCTATTCTATTTTGATCTTTTATCACATTTTTTCGTTATTTTAATACTAAATTCATTTTATTTTTATAATTTTGCAAAAAATATCAGACGAAATTTAGTGGTTGGTGGTTAGTGATTAGTAAGGATAAACCTGCGTGTTTGTCCACATGCCAAACCCGAAAATTCGTGTAATTTAGTGTAATTAGTGGCTAAAAAAATAATTCGTGGCTAAAGAAAAAACAGATGAAAATCATCAAGAACATATTACTATTTTTCTGTATTTTATTGTTATTTCCAATGACTTCAAACAGTCAGCAAGTAACAGTAAGCGGAACGATAATAGATTCGCAAACGGGAGAATTGCTGATTTCTGCAAATATTTACAACCCTGAAACTTTTGCAGGAGTTGTGAGCAATGTTTACGGGTTTTATAGTCTGAAACTACCATCGGGAAATGTGAAAATTAGAGCCTCATTTGTTGGTTATCAGACTTTTGAAAAAGAACTATTTTTACAAAAAGATACATTTATCAATATTCGTTTGTCGCCGGCTATCGAACTTCAGGAAGTTGTCATTTTGGAGACAACTCCGCAACAGGCTGTAAATAGTACCGAAATGAGCACAATACGTTTGTCGCCAACCATGGCAAACAAAATTCCAATATTTTTGGGCGAAGCAGACCTTGTTAAAACTTTGCAGTTGATGCCCGGCGTGCAAAGCGGGTCAGAAGCCTCAAGCGGATTTTACGTCCGAGGTGGAGGTGCCGACCAAAACCTCATTTTGTTAGACGGAGTACCCGTCTACAACGTGAATCACCTATTCGGGTTTATGTCTGTTTTCAATGCCGATGCTATTAAAAATGTTACACTTATAAAGGGGGGTTTCCCCGCAAGATATGGAGGCAGATTATCTTCTGTCCTCGATATTCGTATGAAAGAAGGTAATAACCAACAATTTAAAGGAGAGGGCTCAATTGGAATTATTTCCTCTAAACTGACCCTCGAAGGTCCAATTATTAAAGATAAAACATCATTTATGGTGGCGGGAAGGCGCTCGTATATTGATATTCTTACATATCCCTTTCAGATGCGGGAAAATAGCAAATACGATTCTAAAACGTGGGTAGGTTATTTTTTGCAAGATTTTAATGCCAAAGTAAACCACAAAATTAACGATAAACATAGACTATATGTCAGTTTTTATACGGGTAAAGATAAATTTTTTATGAACTTTAAAGATAAAACCTTTGATGATAAAGAAAAAATGGCATTGCAATGGGGAAACATCACTACTGCAATAAGATGGAACTATATTATTTCGAACGAACTTTTTGGAAACTTTTCGGCAACAATGAGCAATTACAAGTTCAGCTTGTCGCAGGACGTGCGTAGTTATGATCAATGGGATAATTCTTCTTATAAGGCATACTTTGAATATTTTTCACTTATCAGAGATTATTCTATAAAAGCAGATTTTGATTATATTCCAAATTTGAGGCATAATGTAAAGTTCGGCGGAAGTGCAATAAGACACGCTTTTTCGCCCGGAGTTTCTATTTTAAGAGAAGAATTTAGCCAAAGTCAGCCCGTTAACATTAAAATTGGAGACGATAAGTTGCCCGCTTATGAAATCAGTATCTATGCCGAAGATGATTTTATGTTGACTGATATGATAAAAATTAATGGCGGACTCCATTTTTCTGCGTTTAATGTCCAAAAAATCTTTTATACGAGCGTTGAGCCACGAATTTCTGGACGTTTTTTGATTACTCACAATCTTTCGTTAAAAGCATCATACGTTCAAATGAAACAATATTTGCATCTTTTGGCTAACTCCGCTTTTGGAATGCCTACTGATTTGTGGGTGCCTGCTACTAAAAAAGTTAAACCTCAAGAATCTTGGCAAACTGCAGTCGGATTTTCATACTCTTTGAACAATAAGTATGAATTTGGAATTGAAGGGTATTATAAAGAAATTGACAAGATGGTCGATTATAAAGAAGGAGCAAGCTTTTTCGACCTCAGTTTTGGGCAGTGGGAAGAAGTGGTTACTGAAGGTAGAGGTGAATGTTATGGTTTAGAATTTTTGATACAAAAACAGACAGGAAAATTGACCGGTTGGCTCGGATATACACTTTCGTGGGCTGATAGATATTTTGAAGAAATTAATTTTGGCAAAAAATATCCATACAGATACGACGCAAGACACGATTTTACTATTACTTTGACATACTTTATTAAACAAAACATTGACTTTGGCGCTGTTTGGGTTTACAGAACCGGATATCCTTTTACTCTTGCAAACGAGAAATTTGTTACATTTGGTGGTGCTTTTTTACACCCTAATATTTTTCAACCGGTTGTACAAGAATATTTCGAACATAGAAACAACTACCGAATGCCTGATTATCACCGACTTGACGTTGGATTTAATTTTCATAAAGAGAAAAGTAAATATACAAGAACGTGGAGCTTCGGAATGTATAACGCCTACGGTAGAAATAACGCATTTTTTGTTTATCCTTCAAACGAATGGGATTACAGAACTGATACTTATGAATATAAACTCATGAAAGTGAGCCTTTTTAATTTTATTCCTTATATCAGATGGTCTTTTAAATTTTGAAAATTAGTGGTTAGTGGTTAGTGGTTAGCGGTTAGTGGTTAGTGGTTAGCGGTTAGCGGTTAGTGGTTAGCGGTTAGTGTGTAGAGACGTGGCGTGCCACGTCTCACAGAGATACACAAAGAGATAATTAGTGTAAATTAGTGTAATTAGTGGCAAAAAATAAAAATAACAATATGAAAAAAATAAAATTTAAGATATTATTACCGTTATTAATACTATTAGCGGCATGTGAAAATTATGTAACTGATTTTAAATTACGTGATACGCAAATAAAATTAGTTATTAATGGAATGGTTTCACCCGATTCAATCATAATACAACTTACAAAGAGTATGAAAATTAACGAGTTTATCTATTATTATCCTACGGAGCAGGGACTCTCGCATGTAAATATTGACAATGCTATTGTTAAACTTTTTGAAAACGGTACTGAAATAGGAAATTTGCTTTATAAAGAGAAAACGATTTCTTCAGAACAGGAGTATGACAATTATAGTTATACTTTAGGATATTATACTTTGAATGGCTTTATTCCAAAGGAAGGTGCAACATATAGGATAGAAGCCGAAGCCGATGGTTATCCAAAAGTGTATGCGAGCGCAGCTATTCCTATAATACCCGAATCTATTAAAATTGATACACTTTCTCGTGTTCACAACTCCTTCGAAAGATCAGGAATTTTTGAGTTTATACCTGAAATAATTAATAATAACGGTCGAAAAAATTACTACGCATTTTCTATCCCTAATCAACTTTTTCAATATGAATATTTAAGAGATTGTTATTTTAATACATTTTCAAAAGCACAAATTGAATTTCAGAGTAATTGGGGATATTTTTCTATTCCAAACGATATGTTTGAAGAGGAATATTATTCCGCACAATATTATTTCGTTTCTGATAAAGGATTGTCATCAGAACCTTTATGTCTTAATTTTTTTATTGAAAAAATATGGCTTGATTATATTGATGGTGATTCATTTGAACTGAAAATTGACTTCCTTGACGAAGGATATTATAATCATTTACTTTCGTTGGCGAGATGGAATTCAAGTGCAGGAATTGAGTTTTTTTCAGAAGGAGTTTCTATATATTCTAATGTGGTTAACGGATTGGGCGTTTTTGGTGCTAAAAATAGTTATAGATATAAATTATGTGATATAAAATGAAATTTTTTCAACAATCTTTATACAATTTAATTGAACACTTTTTTGTTTGGTGGTCTAAAACCATCTCCCACAAAAATTTTATTCTGATTATCAGTGTTATAGTTGGAATTTTGAGCGGACTTGCTGCAATTATCCTTAAAAATACTATCCATTTTATTCACTCTCTTTTAACGGGAAATTTTGATTTGACCGGATGGAATTTCCTCTACCTTATATATCCAATGATTGGAACTATTATCACGCTTTTCTACGTACGATATATAATTAAGGACGACATCGGACATGGGGTTTCTAAAATTTTGCATTCAATATCCAAAAAAGAGGGCTATTTAAGACCTCACAATACATATTCTTCAATTGTCGGCAGTTCTTTCACTATTGGATTTGGTGGCTCAGTAGGAGCAGAAGCCCCAATTGTTTTGACAGGAGCGACTATTGGCTCCACAATTGGTTATTTTTTTAGGTTTAATTATAAAACCATTACACTTTTAATAGGCTGCGGTGCGGCTGGTGCAATTGCAGGAATTTTCAAAGCACCAATGGCAGGTCTGATGTTCACATTAGAAGTTTTGATGATTGACCTTACGATTGGTTCTATTGTGCCACTTTTATTGTCCGCAGTTTCAGGAGCTACTGTTGCATTCTTTTTCCTTGGAAAAGGTAGCGAATTTATTTTTGCATTAGAAACGCCATTCCAACTCGAAACAATTCCTCTTTATCTTTTACTCGGCATCTTCGGAGGTTTAGTTTCTCTTTATATGACAAAAGGAACTCTCTTTTTGGAAGGTAAAATGGGACAATTTAAAAATGTTTATAAGAAATGGATTATTGGAGGTCTTACTTTAAGCCTGCTCATTTTTTTATTCCCTCCCTTATATGGCGAAGGTTATGATACTATTTCTTCTTTATTGAATGGAAATTCATCTGCAATTTTTGAAAATACAATTTTTTATTCTTTGAGAGACAATAGTTATGTTTTTCTATTGTTTCTCGTTTTATTAGTACTTTTTAAAGTAGTTGCTTCGGTGGCTACCAATGGTAGCGGTGGAGTTGGGGGGATTTTTGCTCCCACGCTTTTTATGGGTGGAGTTACTGGTTATTTCTTTGCCCGACTACTCCAAGTTTTGGGACTCACAAACGTTCCTATTTCGCATTTTACTTTAGTTGGAATGGCGGCACTTATGGCGGGAGTTATGCACGCCCCTTTGACTGCTATTTTTCTTATAGCCGAAATTACTCACGGATACGACCTTCTGATACCGCTTATCACTGTTTCTACTATTGCTTATGTTACTAACAGATATTTTGAACCGTATACTATTTATACTAAACGACTTGCAAGGTGTGGAGAACTTATTACGCATCATAAAGATAAAGCGGTGCTTACTTTGATGAAATTGTACCATGTCATTGAAACTGACTTTCTTAGAGTTAATCCCCAACAAACTTTGCGTGATTTAGTTCAAGTGATATCTCAATCTAAAAGAAATCTTTTCCCCGTTGTTGATGACGATAATAAGTTTTTAGGAATTGTTTCTCTCGAAGATGTTCGGCACATAATGTTTAATCAAGAACTTTATGATTCTACTAAAATTGAGCAGTTGATGACAATTCCGCCCGTTATCGTTGAAAGTGACGAAAAGATGGATGACGTAATGCGAAAATTTGAGGAAACATTCGCTTGGAACTTAGCAGTTGTTGAAAAAGGAAAATATATCGGATTTGTATCAAAGTCGAAGATTTTTTCTGCATACAGAAACGTGCTTATTCATTTTTCGGATGACGAATAAAAAAGAGTGAATGAGTAAATGAGTAAATGAGAGAATGAGAGAATGAGTGAATGAGAAAATAAGTGTAGGGGCGCACCCTTGCGGTCGCCCTCCTTGTGATAAATAAGTGAATAAGTGTAGGGGCGCACCCTTGCGGTCGCCCTCCTTGTGATAAATAAGTGTAGGGGCGCACCCTTGCGGTCGCCCGCCTTGTGATAAATAAGTGAATTGTCTCGTCCTAAAAAAAGTTTACAGATTTATACTTAAATACTGATATTAATTTACAATTAATTTTTAATCCTATTTTATGTTTACAAATGTAAAAAGATTTTATTACAAAAAACAAATTTTTTAAT
>WRMI01000089.1 GCA_009777175.1 Marinilabiliaceae bacterium | reverse complement strand
CCTGGCGGTTGCTTTGAAAGATATGAGGATAGATATTGTAAGGGCAACCCTTGCGGTTGCCTTGAAAGATATGAGGATAGATATTGTAGGGGCAACCCTTGCGGTTGCCTAAAATAAAAGGGCGAGGGCAAGCCTCGCCCCTACAATACTATTACGAGAGGAAATTGTGCGACCGCAAGGGTCACACACACAGTGATACCCAGATATAAGTGATAAGCAGCGAGACTATGAATATTTCGTATGGATAATGCAAGAAAAAAATGATGTCAGTAAAATTCCAAGAGTAAAAGAACTCTGACCCTTAAGAATTCTTGTTATTCCTGTTTTTTCGTGAAATTAGTGGCTAAAATTTTTAAAATTTTTTAAAAAAAATGTTAAAAAAAATTTTTGTATTAAAAAAAATATTATTTTTGCGCCCTAATTTTAAAATATTTTTTATCAATTAATTAAATTTTTTTTACTATGAAAGTAACAATCAAATTAAGTGTTTTGGCTTGTTTATTTGCAGGCTTAATTTTTATGGGCTGCTCCGATAGCGGTGGCGGCGGTACGAATACCGGCGGATCCGGTGGACTTGGCGACGACAATACAATTACCGCAAAAGTGGAAAATAGTGGTGATTATGACGACATCGATGAGGTGTGGGCTGTTGTCTACTATGATGACGGTTATAATTACTATGGCGAGTCAGTTGCTGATGCCAAATATTCAAATGGTGGATTTACGATTAAATTGCCATCAACCGTTGATGAAGACCTTTTGGAAGAAATCGGAGAAGACGATGATTTAGACATTAGTGATCCATCGGCTAAGGGCTGCAATATGGACCTTGAAGCCCGTGATGACAATGGTAAATGGATTGAAGATTTTGTACGTTATTACGTGTCTGGGAATGATTATTCAGGAAAAATAATTATTGCTGAGTATTTTTACGCTGACAAAGCTGTAACTATCAAAGGCTCTGATTCATGGGAAGAAGACAATGGCAAATATGAAGAAACAATTAATCTTTCCTTCAAAAAAGGATGGAATGAATCCTTCTTTGTTGTTGATGTTTCTTACAACCAAAACACCGACGTTCTAACTGTAAAATATTTACTAACCACTGCAAAACAGAGCGGATTAAAGTGGTATCTGGGGTATCCTGATGAGGAGGAGGAAGAATGGAAATCTATTACCACATCAGCAGAAAAAGGCTTGTCATTTGATAAATTGATGAACTCTTCAAGGTTGATAAGCAAATTCCGCAAATAGGAATAAATCAATTTTCAAGCGATGAGAAGATTGATTGAAACAATAAAAATAAGCCTTGCGACAACATTAGTCGCAGGCTTATTTTTTTTATTTTTGAGTTGCAAAGACGATAGCGGAGTTGACACAGGTACAAACAATAACGGTGATGGCGGTCTAACAATAACCGCCGAAGTTGAGGATGGCAACGAATATAACAACCTCGTAGATAAAGTACGTGCAATAATGTATCGCGGTGGCGAAACAATTATTATAGCCGAGTGCGGATTTAAGGATGGTGGGTTTGATCTCAAGTTGCCCAAAGAGGTAAATAATAATCAATTGTACGAATTAGATAATTTTATTGGAGCAGAAATTTGGGATTATCACACAATAAGCGATCCAGATGTTTTGTTAAATGAAATTATCTTAATAGCTATCAAAAACGGTGAAAATGTAGGAATATTTAGTTTTTACAACGAAACTTCGACAACTCACGCACATTCTACATATTGGTATGTAGATGCCGATGTAACAATAAAACCTACAAGTGCAGAGATACATGAAGGAGCTGATTTTAACATTGCGCTTGATTTGCCACTCAAGAAAGGATGGAACGAGTTATTTTATGTAGCCTCAGAAACAAGTAGTGGATTATTTCATACATTTTCTCTAAACGAGCCGAGCGGTCTAAAATGGCAATTGGACTTTACTGGCGGCGGTGATCCTGACGATCCTGGTATTGGCACCGACAACACAATTACCGCAAAAGTAGAAGATGGAAATGAATACAACGGCTGGATTGATGAGGTGTGGGGTTTAGTGCTTTCTTCTTATGATTACTATGAGGCTGCTAACACCAAATATCGAAATGGCGGTTTTACTATTCAACTACCTTCTACAGTTAACGGTAACTATTTATCGAGTATTGTAGAATTGTTTGAAGATGAAGCCGAATATTATGACAATTTCACAATTAGCGACTACTCTGCATCCTTTGGGATTATTTATTTTGTGGCTGTTGATGATTATGGTGATTATGTGGGAGAATTTTGGCACGGCAAATACGAAGAAAAAGAAACTTCTACCACTTATTCGGAAATCGAGGTATCTGGGTTTTATTTGTACGTCAATAAAGATGTTACCATAAAGGGCTCATATTCTGAAACTTATGAGGGCGACAAGTGGGATGAAACTATTAATCTTTCTTTAAAGAGGGGATGGAATAGTTTGTTTGTTGCTTACGAATATTTAGGAAATTACAACACAGGAAATGCAACTGGCAAGTGGTCAGTAACCCACAACAACCCTGGCGGTTTAAAATGGTATTTTGAAGATTGGAATGGTTACAAATCCACTATCACAAAATCCGCTGAAAAACGCTTTCCTTTTGAAAAGGTTAAGAGCACTTCCAAGTTGATAAGCAAATTCCGCACAGAATCTCTTCGATAGGTATAAAATTTTTAATCAATGAAAAGATTGGTAGAAACAATAAAAATAAGCCTTGCGACAATAGTAGTCGCAGGCTTATTTTTTTCATTTTTTGGCTGCAAAGACGATAGCAGCGGCATTGGCACGGAGACAAACAATAATGGCGATGGCGGCGGTCTAACAATAACCGCCGAAGTTGAGGATGGCAACGATTATAACCACCTTGTAGATAAAGTACGTGCAATAATGTATCGTGGTGGCGAAACAATTATTATAGCCGAGTGCGGATTTAAGGATGGCAGCTTTGAGTTAAAGTTGCCCGAAGAGGTGGGTAATAATAGATTGTACGATTTTGAAGACCTTTATGATTTAAGCGATGAAAGTATGTCAATTAGTAACTCAGTTATGTTTAATTGGATATCTTTAGAAGCTCACAAGGATGGCGAAAATGTTGGAACATTTAATTATCTAAACCAAACTTCAACTGCACAAGCCAATTCAGAATATTGGTATGTAAATTCCGATGTTTCAATAAAAGTTTCAAATGAAGGAGACACTTGGGCACATACTTGGGATTTACCTCTCAAAAAAGGTTGGAACGAATTGTTTTCTGAAGTATCAGAAACAAATAGTGGTTTCAAAACGTTTTCATTATCTCTCAAAGAACCAAGCGGTTTAAAATGGCAATTGGAATTCACAGGCAGCGGTGATCTTATCGAAAATAAAATTATTGCAAAAGTAGAAAATGGTAATATTTACAACGGCTACATCACTGAGGTTTGGGGAATAGTAACTGACTACGATAATTTGAATGAATTTGTTGTCTCAAAAGGCAAATATTCGAATGGTGGATTTACCATAGAATTGCCATCTACGGTTGATGGTGGATATTTATTGAGAATAGAGGAATTTTTTGATTATTATTTTACCATAAGCGACCTCTCTACAAAGATGGGCATACTTTATATTGATGCATACAATGCCAATGGAAAATTTATCGGCGTTTTTGATAGACTCTTTTTTGAAGAGAAAGAAAATCAGACAGGATTTTCTTCAAATACGATTTATTCCATTATTATTTATGTTGATAAAGACGTATCCGTGAATGGACATTCCGTTGATTCCAATTGGGACTACACTTGGGATGTAACTGCAAATCTTTCCTTAAAAAAAGGGTGGAATGAAATTTTTTCTATTCGTGATTATACTTACAACAACGGATTAGCAACTGATATAGTTTTATTAACCTCAACCAAACAGAGCGGATTAAAATGGTATTTTGATGATTGGGGCAAAAAATCAACCACCAAGACTATTGAAAGAAACATTCATCTTGAAAAGTTCAAGAATTCATCATCTTTTATAGGCAAATTATTGAAATAAATAGAGAGACATTAACTAATGTTATGTTAATTGTAAAATTACATATTTTCAGATTCCTCATTTCACTACGTTTCATTCGGAATGACGAATTATACTTTGGGGTAGTTCAGTTTCCGCTGCGGCGTTGCCGCAGCGGAAACATGCCACATTAAAGGAATGAAATGGTCATTCCGAGCGTAGCGAGGAATCTTGGTCTGCGTCATTTTACACATAACTTTACACTAACTAAGAAATGAAAAATAAACAACATATAACGTTATGTAATTATCTGCACTTACATCCCGTTAGGGATGTATCGCTCGGTAGAATAGATATTAAATTCAATGCATCCCCTAACGGAATGCCAAAAACTGAAAACTGAAAACTGAAAACTGAAAACTGAAAAAATTTTTACTATGAACAGAACAATTAAATTAAGTGTTTTAACTTGTATATTAACAAGTTTGATTTTAACGGGCTGCAAAGATAATTCAGAAACTGGCGGCGAAAACGTAATTATTGATAATACAATTACCGCAAAAGTTGAAAATGGCAACGAATACAATGGATACATTTCAGAGGTGTGGGGCAGAATCGAATATGATAATATAAATTTTGAATATATTGCGACTACCCACTATTCAAATGGAGGATTTACAATTGAATTGCCTTCTGCCGTGGAAGATTCGTTATTGATGAAGATTGAGAATGGATTTGGAAATGAATTTAAAAGAATACGAAACTTCTCTATAAGCGATAAATCTGCATTGATAGGATTTGTGTTTTTTTTCGGAGTTGATGATGATGGAAATTTGCTGGATGATTTTTACCATGTTATACGTTATGAAAATGAGACTAGTACAAGTTTTACAGGAAAGTGGGGTCGTGCCATTTATGTATACGTAAACAAAGACGTTACTATCACAGCCTCAGATTCGTGGGATGAGGATGGCGATAGAGAGGAAATGTTGATTAACCTTCCTTTCAAAAAAGGATGGAATGCAGCATTCTTGCTTGAAGAGTATTCGGCAAATTATATCAAAGATACTGATATTATTAAAACTTCACTTACCACACGCAACCCGGGCGGTTTAAAATGGTATTTTGGGTACACTTGGGATGAATATTATCAATCTATTTACCCAAAATCTGAAGAAGGTATCTCTTTTGAAAAGTTTAAGAACTCTTCTACTTTTTTTTCAAAATTATTTTGGAAATAATTACTTTTTTTCCGAAAAATAGTTCTGTAATCAAAAATTATCATTAATTTTGCGGCAATTATTTAACCGAAAAATAAATGGAAATAATCAATAAGGAATTGGTTGATAAATTTATTCAACGGTATGCAAATTCAGGTAAAGCTATTTATGCAAAAAATTTTTGAAAATGTGTCGAAATTGACAACAAGACAGGATTACGGCATCGCCTTAGGGTGTGTAAAAAATTTAATCACCGAAGCATCATTGAACGGAGCATTGGCAGACCTCGAAGCTGATAATGAGTATGTTAGCGAAATAGGACGTCTCGGTCACTTATGCGACGTTTACGAAAACACATATATTGAATTTGAACACCTTACCGTTAGGAAGCGGTCACCAAAGTCGCCAAAGATATTAGAATATGCATAATTGAGTGATAAAAATGTCAAACAAACTGAAAACTGAAAACTGAAAACTGAAAACTGAAAAAATTTTTACTATGAACAGAACAATCAAATTAAGTGTTTTTACTTGTATATTAACAAGTTTGATTTTAACAGGCTGCAAAGATAGCGATGACGGCATCGGAGCAGGGTCAGATGATAACTACGGTCTAAAAATTACAGCCGAAGTTGAGGATGGCAACGACTACAACCATCTCATTGATAGAGTTCGTGCCATAATGTATCGCGGCGGCGAAACAATTATTATCGCAGATTGCGAATTTAAGAATGGCGGCTTTGAGTTAAAGTTGCCTGAAGAGGTAAATAGTAACCGATTGTCAGGTTTTGATGATTTTTTTGAAAATTTAGATTTTGACAATTCATCAGTAAGCAACCCTTCGGCGATGCTTAATGAAATTATCTTAGTCGCTTTCAAAAATGGAAAAAAGGTTGGTACTTTTAGTTCTACAAACGGTACTCCGACTTTGAAAACTTATGCAGAATTTTGGTATGTTGATGCAGATGTTACAATCAAAGATAGTTATGAAGGTGATAATCATAACTATACAATGGATTTACTTCTCAAAAAAGGTTGGAACGAAGTTTTTTATGAGGAATCAAGCAGTGGTTTCACACATACAACATCTCTTAAAGAGCCAAGCGATTTAAAATGGCAATTGGATTTCACCGGAGATGGTGGTATCAGCGGAAATAAAATTATTGCGATAGTAGAAAACGGTAATAATTACAACAATTATGTTGACGAGGTTTGGGGAATAATGGCATCTGATTACTATGAAGCAGCCAAAACAAAATATTCGAATGGCGGATTTACCATCGAATTGCCATCGAGCATAACAGGTAACTATTTATGGAATATTTTGGAATTGTTTGATTACGAATATTATGACAATTTCACAATTAGCGACAGATCAGTTTCCTGTGGGGTTATATATTTTTTGGGAGTTGATGATTATGGATATTTTCTCGGAGAATTTTATCAATTAAAAGAGACTTATTCAAGTAATTCTGAAAGCATTGTTTATGGATATTATTTGTACGTAAATAAAGATGTAACCATAAAAGGCTCATATTCTGAAACTGATTATGGAACGAATTACGAAGAAATTATTAATCTTTCTTTAAAAAAAGGCTGGAATGCAGTGTTTATATCTCTTGAGTATTCGTACAATAATATGGGAAATGACACCGAAACTTTCTCTTTTACCACAACCAACCCCGGCGGTTTAAAGTGGTATTTTGATTATGGTTGGAAATCCACCACTTATGCAGATGAAGAAGGCTTTCCTTTGAAACTTTCAAACTCTACCGTAAGGAATTTTTCTTTTGGGAGAAAATAAAAGTTTATGCTCTACAAAACAGATGGCATTGTCCTTGACCATACACTCTTTGGCGAAACGAGTGCAATAATCCACGTTTTTACTCGAGAATTTGGAACTAAAAGTTATATGGTGAACGGCATACTTGGAACTAAAAAAAGAGATAAAATTATTTTATTGCATCCACTTAATATCCTCGAACTCGAAGTTTATAATAAAGAAAATAGTGAAATTCAACGAATCAAAGAGTTCAAATTGAAACGACAACAAGAACATATTCCTTTTTCACAGGAACGCCGTGCGCAAACATTTTTTTTAACTGATTTTTTGTCCAATATCCTTCGTAATGAAAACAGTAATAAGCCTTTATATGATTTCATTTACGATGCGGTTCTATTTCTCGATTCAGAAAATGTTGGAATTGAAAATTATCATCTCTATTTTCTTTTTCAGATGACCTTCTTTCTTGGATTTTCACCCGATGCCAAAAATGCAGCTATTTACCCCTTTTTCGATTTAAACGAAGGTTCTTTTGTTTCTAAAGAACCTATTCACAACTCCTTTCTTGATATTGATGAAACAAAACTTTTTTCACGTTTTTTCTTTATTAAGCTCGAAAACCTGTCACAATTAGCAAAAAACGTCAACGAACGCAAAATTTTACTCAAAACAATAGTCGCATTATATAAATTTCATTTTCCAAACAAATTGAAACTAAAATCGTTAGATGTTTTGGGGCAATTGTTTTGAAATTACTATAGGCTAAAGTCCTCTCAAATATTTTTTCACCTTTTTAATTGGAATTATAAAAATTTTATCTACTTTTGTAAAAATTTTCAAAAAAATAATAGAACATTAATTCATAAAACTTTTAAAATGAAACAGTACGCAATAATTTTTATTTTGACCTTATTTTTGCTATTTTCAGGTTGTCTTACAGATAGTGACAGACTGCCTCAAGAAACTTGGGCTGTTGGTTCTTATAATCACGAAACAAATATGATAACGACCGACGACCCCTTAACTTTGATAATAAAAAACACTTCCGAAATTCCCTTAATGAATAATACCCGTGTTTTAGTCTATTTTATCGTTGATAATAGAATTGACGATAGAACTGCGGAAATAATCGTCAGGGATATTTCAGATGTATCGGCTCCGCTCATTTACATTACCGAAGATAATAAAGATGATTTTTTGACAAACTACGCTGTTGAATACTACAATATGTGGATTGGACAGGATTATCTGACAATTATGTTTAATTTTTGGATAGAAAATGATAAAAAAGAACATAAATTCTTTCTTTCGTTAGACATTCGAGAAAAAGAGGAAGATGAGGAAGATGAGGAAGATGAGGAAGGTGATGAAGATGATGAAGATGAGGTTGAAAATATTAACCTTACCTTTCATCATGAAGGTAATAGTTCTTTTGCATATTCAAAAAGAGGAAACGTTATAAGCGTAGATATCAATGAATTGAAAGATATTTTTCCGACAAAAGATTCAGTAGAATTAGTCATTACATTTCCGCGCACTCCAAATTATGACAACCCCGATAATTTTGAAAAACATTCAATTTGGTATAAATATTAGGTCAATTCGTTAGACTGAAACATTTTATTATTTTTTTATGTCAAAAGAAAACCGTTTTCACGTTGCATTTTTCGGGAAAAGAAACACAGGAAAAAGCAGTTTAATTAATTCTCTTACTGGACAAAATACTGCAATTGTCTCTTCAGTTGCCGGAACAACTACCGACCCTGTAAAAAAATCTATGGAAATTTCTGGGATTGGTGCGGTCGTGCTGATTGACACAGCAGGAATCGATGATGTCGGAGAACTTGGAAATCAACGTATCTCTAAATCAGTCAATATTATAGAACAAATCGATTTGGCTATTTTGACAGTTACAAATAATTCTTTTGACAATTCCGAAAAAAATATTATCAATCGTCTTAAAAAGTTTGATGTCCCTTTTGTGGTTGTCCATAATAAAAAAGATATTGAGGTAGCAACTGATTTAACAAAAATACTTTATGAAAAAGAAGGCGCAAAAGCATTTATTGATTTTTCACACTTTTCACATGTAGACGAACTCATTAATTTACTAAGAATCAATATTCCTAAATCAGATTTATCAAATATTTCTTTGCTCAGCGGACTTATTTCTAAGGGCGATATTGTATTATTGATAACTCCCATTGATTCTGGCGCTCCAGAGGGACGCCTGATTTTGCCTCAGGTTCAAACAATTCGAGATATTTTAGATAACAACGCAATTGCAATTGTTTTGAAAGAAAATGAAATATCAGATTTTCTACATACAACAAGCATCAAACCGAAAATTGTTATTACCGACAGCCAAATTTTTGACAAAGCCGATAAATTAATACCCCAAAATGTGCCTCTCACAAGTTTCAGTATTATTTTGGCACGTTTTAAAGGTGCTTTTGAACATTATAAACAAGGAACACCTCAAATTTCTAATTTAAAAGATGACGACAAAATATTAATTTTAGAATCATGCACACACCACGCATCATGCGAAGATATTGGAAGAGTAAAACTGCCCAATCTTTTGAAAAAATTTACAGGAAAAAAATTGCATTTTGAGGTAGTTCCGGGATTGGAAAAATTACCCATTTCTATAAAAAACTATGCTCTTGTGATTCAGTGTGGAGGTTGTGTTGTTACACGAAATCAGTTGCTAAATCGATTAAAACCCGCCATTGAAGCAAATATTCCTATTACAAATTATGGAATGGCAATTGCATATATGTTTGGAATATATGAACGAGCAATGGAATTATTATAAATATCAAATGTACCTCAATTTCAAAGATTTATCTACCATAAACTATAAAGAAGCGTGGGATTATCAGGAAAAATTATTTTTAGACACGGTTTCTCTAAAAGTAGAAATGCGTAATCATTCTGATTATCAAAAAAATATGCAACACTATCTTCTATTTTGTGAACATCCTCATGTTTACACTTTGGGCAATAGTGGCGAATATTCAAATTTACTTATTTCTGATGAATTCTTAAAAAAAATCAACGCATCCTTCTATAAAACCAATCGAGGAGGCGACATAACTTATCATGGTCCCGGACAAATTGTAGGTTATCCTATTTTTGACCTCGAAGCACTTAAAATTGGAATAAAAGATTATATTCACTTGTTAGAAGAGAGTATAATCAATTTTCTTAAAAGCATCGGGATTCCATCTGAAAGACTCCATGGAACAACAGGTGTCTGGATAGATACCAAAGGAAAAAATACCCGAAAAATTTGTGCAATTGGCGTAAGAGCAAGTAGATATGTTACAATGCACGGTTTTGCGTTAAATGTTAATACAAACCTTGATTATTTTACTTATATTAATCCATGCGGTTTTATTGACAAAGGAGTTACATCAATTGAAAAAGAATTAAGTTGTAAGCAAAATATTGATGAAATAAAAGAACTTTTACTATTTGAAATAAAAAAAATATTTCTAGTAAATGAGTGAATAAGTATTCGGTATTTATTTAGTAGTCAGTAGTCAGTGTTTAGTAAACCCTGTTTTTTCAACAAAACGATAGTTCAACATGTCTCACTAATCACCTTAGTAGAATAGTAAGTATTTTCAATTCATAATACGTTTATTTTTTAATTTCAGAATTTCTGACCTCAGAGGAAATCAAAATGTCCTCATTAATGAATACAAAGGTTTTGGTTTGTTATTGAACGTATTGAAATTGTTATTGAACTTGTTGAACTTGTTATTGAGTTTACCGAAATATTGAATTTATTGAAATTGTTATTGAGTTTACCGAAATTGTTATTGAGTTTACCGAAATTGTTATTGAGTTTTCCGAAATTGTTATTGAGTTTTCCGAAATACACAAAAGACACAATTTATAATTAGTGCCTGGCAGAAAACAACTTTTTTCAAAAATCGGGGGGGGGAAATCCACCCTGCGGGATCATTTTTCGGAAAATTTTTGAGAAGA
>WRMI01000088.1 GCA_009777175.1 Marinilabiliaceae bacterium | reverse complement strand
CGTATAGTATTGTAGGGGCGAGGCTTGCCCTCGCCCTTTTATTTTAAGCAACCCTCGTAGTATTGTTTTTCCCAACCCTCCCACTTTTTTATTTTGGGCAACCGCAAGGGTTGCCCCTACAATGTTCATCTCCCTTTCATTTAGGACGACCGCAAGGGTCGCCCTAACAGATACCGTAATACAATAGGATATTTGCTTTATGAATAATGTAGGCTAAAAGATTTTGTAAAAAGAAATCCAACAATTTTTGAAATTTTTTTTTGCAAATAAAAAAAATATTATTTTTGCAAAAAATTGTTTATTAAAAATATTTATAATTATCAATTAATTAATTACTTACTTATGAGACGTTACCTATTTTTTATTTCTTTTTCTTCTATAAAAAGAACTTTTTTTGTTTTTGCCTTGATTGGCTTTGCTGCTTTAACTACAACCACAATATCTCAAGAATATGACTCGTTGGCGGTGCAGCGTATAAACGACCTTATTATAAACAACGGAATGTACGGAACTCCCGATGCGCCCGAAACTTGGTCGTGGTTTGCTACTTGGAATAATGATACCCCAAAGCAACTCTTAGGACTGCAACTCGCTGAGAGGAGTTTAATGGGAGTTGCTTCTTTTGAAGGATTAACCTTTTTGCAAGAAGTTGATGTCAGGTTCAATTATCTTACGGGTCTCGATTTTTCTAACTGTTCAGATTTACAAACTCTCTTGTGTCATAGCAATAGCTTTTATGATATTGATTTGACAGGCACTGTTAGTTTGACATCTTTTATTGCACATAACCAAAGTCCACCGATTATGATGGTTGAAAATGAAGATGGAAATTTTATCCATGAGATTTTTCTTAACAGCCCTGTTTTTGGCAACAGCTCCATTTCATATTCAGATAGCACTCTTACAAGTACAGATAATACTCTTTCTTCAACAACTTTTACTGTTCAAACCAACAATCCGGGTTTCGAACTATCTGGCACAATGTATCTATATTACGCTGGTGAAATCTATGATCCTATAGCAGTGCAACATATAAACAACCTGATAGAAAACAATGGTTTATTGTACTCTACTCCCGATGCACCTGAAACATGGAAATTTGCTACCTGGAATAATGAGACTCCCAAGCAACTTACGAATGTGGCACTTTATAGTCCAAACTTAGGGGGAGAGGCATCTCTTGCCGGATTGATAAAATTGCTGGGAGTTTATTGTCCCGACAATTCTTTTACAAAACTTGACTTTTCAGATTGTCCAAATCTAAAAGGGATGGTGTGCGATGGTAATATCCTTACAGAACTCGATTTGTCATGTTTGGATAATCTGACCACTTTTTATGGTTTATGGCAACGTCCCTCCCTAACCCTAACACAAGACGGCGACGAATACACCCTCGCCATTCCATTAAATAACCCAACCTTTGGCAACAGCGCTATAAGTTATGAAAATGGTTTCCTTATCAGTAGCGATAATACAGTTACTCAAACTACATTTACCGTAGAAACGGGTAAACCCGGCTTTCAATTAAGTGGCACAATGCGTCTTTATTATTATTATGGAGAAACCTACGATCCATTGGCAGTGCAACGTATAAATGACCTTATCGCCAACAATGGATTAGATGCAACCCCCGATGAGCCATGGACTTGGAGCAGTTTTGCTTATTGGAATGATGAAACACCAAAACAACTTACGAATTTTCTTTTCTCATCATATAGTGGCTTGTATGGAATTCCTACATTTGAAGGATTAACTAGTTTGAAAAGCATTAATTGTTGGTATAACGATATTTACGGTCTTGATTTAACAAACTGTACAGAACTAACAAGTATTCAATGTTCAGTCAATCTTTTATACTTTAATCAAATAGGTGGGCTTTACTTGTCTTCCAATACCAAATTGAAAGAAATGGATTGCTCTCAAAATTTCCTCACCAAACTTGATTTAACGGCTAATACAGAAATGCAATTTTTGAATTGCGAAGCTAATCATCTTTCAGAACTTTACTTATCCTCCAATAATAGTAAATTGCATACGTTGTTTTGTAGATTTAACCGGCTTTGCCAACTAGACTTGTCCGGACAGAACTCCCTTGCAATCTACTTCGGAGGTTTCCAATCTGTTCCACTTACCTTAACCGGCTACGGCACCTACTACACTCTTGAAATTCCCTTAAACAACCCCACATTTGGAAATAGCGCCATCAGTTATGAAAATGGTATTCTAAAAAGTAGCGATAGCAGTGTAACTTCCACAACTTTTGTTACACAAACGGGTAAACCGGGCTTTACAATCAGTGGCACAATGTATTTTACCTATTTGGATATCGAAATATATAGTATCAGTGGTCAAGTAACCTGCGATGGTAATCCTCTTGAGGGCGTTACCATTACAACCACAATAGGTATTTCTGATGTTACAAATGAAACCGGAGAATACACTTTAATAGTACCCGAAAATAGCAATGTAACCATAACACCCACTTTGCAAGGTTATAGATTTGAGCCAGAGCACATAACACTTGAGGATATTACAGAAGATATTACAGATCAAGACTTTGTTGCTTTTGATTTATCAGGTATTTCAGAAAACTCTTTATCCTCGCATTTCACAATCTATCCTAACCCCGCCACCGGCAGCGTAACCATTTCAGGTGTCGGTCTCTCCCGCGTAGAAATCTACGATATTCAAGGGCGCAAATATGCAGAATATTCTGATTTAAAAGGTACTTTGTTTATTGATGATTTAAAAAAGTATGAAAGTGGTGTGTATGTTTTGAAGGTTTGGTCTGATGATGGGGGGTTTGTGGTTGAGAGGCTTGTGGTAGAGTTTAGTGAGTAGAGTGTAGATATCAGAGTGTAGTTGTTGGAATTTTGAGTTACGACAAAGTCTCTCTGCTGACTTTCCTTCAATTAACCGCTGACTTTAACCTGCGGTTATGCTTATCCCTTTATCACAGCCAATGGACTTAGTTCTGTTTTAATTTTCACAAGGTCACTTTGGAATGCCATCACTTGTGAAATATCTTTATAAGCGGATGATGCCTCTTCTAAGTCGTTTTTATGTCTGATAGAGTGAATAATACCGAGTTCGTCTAATTTACGTTTTTCTTCTTCGAGGTTTAAGTTACGGATTGCTGCGCTACGGCTCATTACTCTTCCAGCACCGTGAGAACAACTCATAAAACTATCAGGGTTTCCTAATCCTTCTACAATGTATGATTTTGTACCTTGTGAACCGGGTATTATTCCTATTTCTCCCTCTTTTGCCGAAGTTGCTCCCTTGCGGTGAACGATAACTTTTTTGTCAAAATGTTTTTCCCATGCGGCATAATTATGGGCTATATTAATAATTGGTTCGTAAACCACATTATAAAGTACAGAAGATACGACATTCTGGATACGTTCCATCATTAGTTTTCGGTTAGCGAGGGCAAATTCGGTACAATATTTCATCTCAAGGTAGTAGAGCCGAGCCTGTTCTGTTTCGAAAGGTAAAAATGCCAAATCTACTTTCGACGTAACGGTAGAATAATATTGTTCGTTGAGTTTTTTTGCTTTTTTATTATAATATTCGGCGACTTGGAGTCCAAAATTGCGACTACCCGAGTGTACCATTATCCATAAAAATCCGTCATCAGAACGTTGTAATTCAATAAAATGGTTACCTCCGCCGAGTGTACCTAATTGTTTTAATGCTGCTAAATATTCCCGTTTTACGATGACTAATTCGTCGAGGTTATATCCTTGCGGCATAAGAGTTTCGTCTTGACGTTCTTTGTGATGCGCGAATCCTAACGGGACTAATTCTCTAATACCTGACATTATTTGGGTTATTTGTTCGCGTACCAAAGTGTCGGCTTCGATATTTGTTTTGACGGCACACATTCCGCAGCCAATATCCACGCCAACAGCATTAGGAACAATAACATTATCGGCTGCCATCACGCCCCCGATAGGCATTCCGTAACCTTGATGGGTATCAGGCATAAGGCAAATATGCCCGAAGGCAAAAGGCAAATTAGCTAAATTTTGAGCCTGCTTAATTGCGCCATCCTCAACATCCTCTAACCAAAGCTTGATGGGAAGGGTTTCAGTAGTAATTATTCTTTGCATAATTTGTATATTTTTTTCAACTATTTTTTTACAATTGTCTATTCGAACAATAGGAGAAATCAAAACATTGTCGCCAATATCTATCTTTGATGCTATATATATCATTGATGATTTATAACAACGCAAGAATATAAAATTTATTTTTCAAATAACAATTTTAATCGGACAATTTTACTTACTTTAATTAATGTTAGCATTTTAGGCTTTGAAAGATAATTTTCAGTTCGAAACCAAACTTTATGCGGCACTACACCACCGCTTGCGCTAAACCGCTTCGTTGTAGGCTGTGCTATGTTATACTATTAATTTTCAATATATTATCTATCATTTCTGCGTAATAAAATGGCAAACTTAACAATATGTACTTTTTTCCTGACGAAAGTTCAATAATGTCTTTTTGCATTGGATTGTTCCAAAATCTGATTGCAAAATTATTATGAGATTGTTCCATAAACAAGTGCATTGACTTGATCTTTGAATTGTGTCCAGATTTGACTTCTACAGGAACAAGTTGTTGCTCTGTTTGAATTACAAAATCAAGTTCTGCTTGAGAATTTTTTGCATCTCGTACCCAAAAATTGCGTTGTGCTAAAACAGAATCATTATGCGACAAAAGTTCCTGTCCGACAATATGTTCTGCAATTTTGCCTTTCCAATGTTCGCTAATATCTTGTGTGCCAAAAAGTTCTAATTGATTTTTTGCAACATAATTTACGATTCCACTATCAAGCCAGAGCAGTTTTGGCGACTTTTTAAAGTCCGGCGACAATGGAACAGCGGTTGATACCGTTGGATAACAAAGTTCTAAAACCATTGCTTTTTCTAATGTACGGAACGCTTCGCCAACTTCACGAGATTTATAATTTGACTCGCCAAAACACTCAAATTTTATCCGTTGTCCTGCATAACGCCAACCGTTTTTTAGAATATGCCTTATTACATTCCTCTCAGTTTTGTTGCCTGCGTAATTTTCAACATCGTCTCTATATCCACTCAACAACGTGTCGTAAATCTTTCTCAAAGCCACAATATCACGATTTTCAGCATAATATGCAACTACTTCGGGCATTCCTCCTACAAGAACATACTCGTTAAAAAGTTTCATAACGTGACTGTGTATTGCTTCGGGAAGTTCGGCCGACAACAATTTTTCCTTTATCTGATTTTCACCGATTGCACCAAGAAATTCGCTAAAAGAACAAGGACGCAGTGCCAAATATTCCACTCTGCCAACGGGAAATGAAATATGAACGTCAATGAGCGTTTCAAGCAATGAACCTGCCGCAATCACGTACAATTCAGGCATATCTTCGTAAAAGTAGCGTAACAAAGCAACTGCTTTCTTGGAAGTTTGTACTTCATCAATAAACAACAAAGTTCTGACTTTTTTTCGTTCTTTATTTTTCAGCAAATAAATCGCAGTCAGAACGTCTTCGGGAGAATCATTCGCCTCAAAAATATCTTTATCTTTTTTCCTTTCTAAATTCAAATGCAGAAAAACGTCAAATTCTTTGGCAAATTCTCCTATAACGGTTGTTTTACCAACCTGCCTTGCACCACGCAATATAAGCGGTTTCCGCTTGGGATTTGCTGCCCATTCTCGCAGCGACATTATTATTCTTCTATCAAACATACATAAAACTTGAAATTAAATTACGCTGCAAAGATACATGAATTTTTTTAATTAAAATCATACAAATATTTTTTTGAAAAAAAATATAGAGGAAAGATACAGTTATTGTAACATTTCCAAAGATATTTTTATTTATTATTGTAACATTTCCAAAGATAAATTCTTTAAATATTGTAACATTTCCAAAGATAATTTTATTTATTTTTGTAACATTTCCAAAGATAAAAAATTATTTTCTTTTGCAAAGCATATTTATTTCTTGTCATTGGGTTAAACCGCTCCGTTAGGTGTTGGTGATTTCAAATACTCATCATTATACAATTCACACAAAGCACGACAAATTATCAGGTCTTGCTCTATGAAATCTTTTGTTTTCCATGGCAAAAATTCTGCCCATTCTTCTATTGCTCTTTTAGAAATCATATCTCGTCTATTTCTATTATTTCGTTAATAATTATTTTCCATTTCGTATTTACTTCAAAACCTATTTTATGCTTATTGTATTTTAGTGGAATTAGTTGAAAATTACATTTGTGGATTTTTGCTTTAGAAAATAATATTTCTGCTTGGTTCTCTTGTTCTAATTCATTTTCAAGCAAATATCCCAAACGCTGAATAGTTGAAGTAGGAACATAATCGAAAAAAGTTTTATCTAATTTCCCAAATTTTACTACTTCCATTAGTTCGTAAAGCACGGTACAAGCGCGATTTATTCCTCCTATTTCGTTTTGGAAAGTGATTAAATCGGTTGCAGTTAATTCTGGCTTTGAAACATAAAAGTCGCCATTTTCACCTCTGAAACTTCTGATCCATTTTTTTGGAATTACTTTGCGGGTTGAAATAAAAGAAATTTTTGTGTCTCTTTTATTTGTGTCCCTCATCGTTGGCAAAGAAGTAATAACAGAAAATATTTGAGGTTTTTGATGTGCCGCTCCGTACATCATAGCAGCATTTAACAAACTAACGTAATATGGACGCTTAAGATGTTTCATTAAATCATCAATGTAAAATTCGGGAGGTATTATTCCTATTAAGGCGTAATCAATAGGAATTACAGAGTAAAAACCTTTGAAAACAGGAAAAATTTTCCCTTTTTTTATCAGCAGCCGTAAGTTATTTTTTATGGTTTGTTCAGATAAATACGAAAAATCCGCAACAAGTGTCTGACGCGAAAATGTTACTTTCCCTCGTTTAGAACGGTAAAGTATCCAATCATCAATATTTTCTAATTTTTCTAATTTCATTTTCAAATATTATGTCTGCAAAGGTACTATAAATTTTTGTACTTTCGCAAACATTATAGAGTAAAAATTACAATTATATTTGGAAAACAAAAAATTATTGAAAAAATAGTGAAAATTTATTGTTTTTAATAATAAATAAATAACAAAAAAGCTGCAAAACCTATTATTAGCGGTTTTGCTGTTTTTAGATGTCCCATCTGTGAAAAGCGTTATTTTTCTCTGTATGAGTACCAAAGTCTGCTCAAATATGTTGATCAGTTACTTCTGGTTTTTGCTTCAAATTTGTATTTCAAATTTTCCAATTCTTCTGCTGTTAATGTAACATCCGGAGGATTTTCATAAGGAATAATGTCGCGAATGTATTTTAGTTCAATAATAATATCTTCCTTATTTCGCAATTTTGAAACGGCGTTGATAATGTCTTTTGAAAAGTCGAAAGCGATAATAAAACCGCAAATTTGCCCTTCTTTTTTGTTCTTTTCAAACAGATAGTTGTCGTCATTTTTAATTGCAGTGAGAAAAGCATCAAGAGTATCGCGACCAACAGGTTTTTTCCATTTTTTTACTTGAATTGGGGTACCATATTGGGTATGTCCGTCAATTCCTCCGTGTTTTCCGCCTTTTTCATTCGGAACACCGCCAAATTTATCAACAATCCTTATTTCAAATTCTTTTCCGTCTTTTGCCTGTAACTTTTTAAAATCGAATGATGGCAAAATTACCTCATAAGATTGTTTTTTGCCGAACAAATCGTCTTGCCTTTTTTGCATTCGCAAATCGGAAACCTTGATAGCCATTACAGATTGGTCTATTCCAATCCACTTTCTTTTCAACCTGTCGGCGACGACAATGGTAGTTCCACCGCCAACAAAAGGGTCAAGTACTACATCTCCCTCATCTGTGGCGCACTCTATAATTCTTTGTAAAAGCGCTTCGGGTTTTTGTGTTGGGTAGCCAATGCGTTCGTAGCCTGATGGCGCAATAATAGGTATTTCCCACCAATCACCCATTTTTACTCCAACCGAATTTTCTTCTAATGTTATTGAGGGAATACGTTTCCCATCTTCATTTTTTGCCCCCGAAATTATTTTTTTATTTCCAAATCTTTTTAATGTAGATGCGGCTCTGTCCGTAAATAATTGGTTAAAAGTACATCTGTTTGATTTTGAATACCAATATATTGTATCATGATTTTTACAAAATTGGTTTTGACTTGATGCCCATTTTTTATAACACCAAATAATCTCATTTCTAAAATTACCTCTAAAAATTTTATCCAAAATATCAATTTTGATATTAGCGTTGGCGTGCCAGTCGCAATGAAGAAAAATGCTACCTGTATCTTTCAATATACGGTGCATTTGTCGCACTCGGATTTTTAACCAACTTATATAGTGGTCAATTCCGCCTGCAAAACGGTCTTCAAAACTGCGTTTTTCGCCGTCATCGCCCCATATTACCTCGTATGTTCGATTGCTGAAAAACGGCGGGTCAAGATAAATCAAATCAATTGACTTATCTGGTATTGATTGCAAAACAGCGAGATTATCCTCTAAGATTAATTTGTTGGTAAAACCTTTTTGTACCATATATTAAAATTTTTCGCGAAAGTAGTTAAAATATTTGGAAATTCAAGCACATGAAATGAAAAAATAATTTTTATAAGGGAAGAAAATAATTTTCTCCATTTTTTGCAATAAAATAAATTTTTTCAGAAGAATGGACTGTAATAACAGAATTCCTGACTTGGTAGTTCTTTTTCCTTATATCACAAAGGATTATGAAAATATTACCATGTCTCATTTCTGTTGCTCATTTTACGTTCATTTTTTTGTAAAAGTCCACACTTTTTTCATTTCTTAACCAAAGTCAATAAAACGGCAAAATTGCCACACTACTTTTGTCGCATTGTTATACTTTTAAGTTCTCATTATTATTTTACACCATTAAAAATAGTTATAGATGAAAAAAAATTTTGCAGGATTATCTTTATTAATCCTTTTGTCAGCAACAAGTTTTGCGCAGCAAAGTAAATTTGTTTCGAGTTTTACTTTAAGCCCAAAACGGCAATACTCCGAATTTACTTTAAATTATCGGGGTTACGAAAGTTCTAATTCGGTTTTCAAAACTGATTTCAAAAAATCGGTTTTTGATACTGAATTTGTTTTGGCTGCTTCAATGCCATGCAGTATGGAAAAAGGCACAACAAGCAGCAATAATGTAATGTTAAATAAAAATGATTACTCACTCTTTAAAAATCAAGACGAAATGAAAATGAATTTATTACCAAAATCAGATGATTTTTTTGAAAAAAACAGACGAATTATTTATTCTTCTCTGTGGGCTTTTGCTTCATTAAATTATTTGTATTGCGATTTGGTCGGGCTCATGGATAAAAACGTACTCAATCAATATCAAACAGGAATAGTTGATGGTATGGAGATGACGCCGCAGTTTCTAACCTTAGCCGGAGCCTATATGCAAATTGCGTTGGCAAATGTATTCCTGCCGCATGTCATAAAAAATGACAAAACATTGCAATGGGTACAAATTGCTTCAGGGTTAATAACAACGCTTGTTCAAAGCGGAACGTTATTTATGGGCAAACCAACGCCTTATTACGTGTTATTTTCGTCGTTTGAAATAGGCACAACTGCCTATATTACATTCGATGCCATAAAATGGAAACGTAATTCAAAAAAACAATTAATGCAGAATAGTTATTAACCAATTGTGGGAACTTGAAGTATAACAATTTTATTATTATGGTTTTGACACAATACGTTTTCTTATTCTGCTCAACGATTCGGGTTTCACGCCAAGATAACTCGCAATATGATACTGCGGAACTCTTTGGAAAATATCTGGTTGCGTTTCTAATAATCTGATGTACCTTTTTTCGGGAGTGTCCGTTATATAAAAATCCATTCTTTTTTGCTGTTGTAAAAAAGTTGTTTCGATAGCGGCTATTGCAATGGATTCAAAATGTGGAAACCGACTGTAAAGTTCTTGCGCTTTTTGTTCATTCCCGACTACAACTGTTGTGTCTTCCATACAAATCAGATTGTCTTCCGAAACGCTGTTTTCTGTAAGACCCGTCAATGAAAGTATCCATTGTTCCTCCGCATAAAAATTGGTTGTTATCTCTTCCCCATCAATGTTTTTATACCGTCTAACCAACCCTTCGAGGATAAAAAAAGAGTCTTTGTCTCGATACCCTTCTTTCAATAAAAAATCGCCTTTGGCAAATTCTTTTATATCCATGCTTTCGGTAATGGCATCTATTTCTTCTCTCGTGAGTGAGACGATTTTTTGAAAATATTCTATCAGTTTGTTATTCATAGCCTGTATAATAATTTAATAATTTCAGGTTTCATTTCAAGGGTTTTGTTTCGTTTTTTTACTGCACTCTTGCCGCTTGCGGATAACGAGTTGTCGCTTGGCGCTGGCGGGGGTTTCCGACACTTTTTGCGTGGCAGTGAACTCCCAAATTTGCACAATTTTTCTGCGGGCATACACCCCCGCTTGCGTGAAACTGCTCGTTACCTGTAGTTTTTTTCTGTCTCACAATGCTTTCTTAATTGATTTTCCAACTTCCTGTTTTATCGGAACCTAGACGAGTTATAATCCCTTTTTCTTTTAGCATTTTTATTTTTCGCTTTACGGTAGCAATTCCAATATTCAGTTTTATTCTTATTTCTTCGGCTGTAATATTTGGATTTTCTTTTATTAAATTGAATACAGTATCATTTTTTGATTTTACAGTATCATTTTTTGATTTTACAGTATCATTTTTTGATTTTACAGTATCATCTTTTGATTTTACAGTATCATTTTTTGATTTTACGGTATCATTTTCAGTATCATTTACCTCGACATTTTTCATAAAATTTATGTGCAACTCTCTATTCTTTAGTATATTTTTTTCGCCAAATAGAAGGTTTGCGAGAAAACGATTGAGGTATATTTCTGTTTTGACAATATTTCTAGAAATGTCGATATAATTTGCTCGCACAAGTGCATTGCGAAAATACCACGAATGTTGTGCAAACAAATCGTTATTAATGTTCTTAAAGCCAAGTTTTCGCAGGTATTTTATCAGAAACACAGCTGTTGTGCGTGTGTTTCCTTCGCCAAAAATATGAATTTGCCATAAAAAGGAAATAAAATGCGTAATGTGTTCGATAACTTGTTGTGGGTTTAGTCCTTTGAAATCGAATTTT
>WRMI01000087.1 GCA_009777175.1 Marinilabiliaceae bacterium | reverse complement strand
ACCGTAGGTTGAAACCTACGGTTAATAAAGGGTCGTCCCTTCGGGACTTTGCTTTTTCTTTGTGTTCCTTTGTGAAACCTTTGTGTTCCTTTGTGGTAAAAAAATCTTAACGCAAAGGCGCAAGGATGAGGACGCAAAGGTTTGACCTTACCTAATAGAAAAAAAATGTAGCAAGGCATTTTTTTTTTTATAATTTGAAAAAAAAATATTATCTTTGCACTTTAATTTTTAGCACGAATTTTTTGTAAAAAAATAAGGTGGAAATTTTTTAGTTATAAAATTTTTTAAAGTTAGCGGTTAGTGGTTAGCGGTTAGTGGTTAGTGGTTAGTGGTTAGCGGTTAGTGGTTAGTGGTTAGCGGTTACTCATAACTCATAACTTACAACTGATAACTGAAAACTGATAACTGATAACTGATAACTGAAAACTAACAACTGATAACTGAAAACTAACAACTGATAACTGAAAACTAACAACTGATAACTGAAAACTAACAACTGATAACTGAATACTGAAAACTGAAAACTGAAAACTGAATACTCAATACTGAATACTGAATACTGAATACTGAATACTCATAACTCATAACTGAAAACTGAATATTGATAACTAAATACTATGGATAAAATAAAAATAATAGTAGTTGACGACCATGAAATGATAAGGTGTGGAATACGATATGCAATTGAAAATCGGCACCCAGATATTATTATTGTTGGAGAAGCCAAATCGGGTGCAGAATTTTTTAGCCTTAATTCACTTGAAACTGCCGATTTAACGCTACTTGATATCGCTTTACCTGATATAAATGGCATAAAAATTGCACAACAAATTAAAAAACAATATCCTAACATGAAAATTCTTGCATTTTCTGCAACAGAAAACGAAAATGATATTAAAGAAATGATTAACACCGGAGTAGATGGATTTATAAGTAAAGAAAACGCTACTACTGATATACTTACCGAAGCCATTCGCTCAATTATGCACGGTTTTAACTATTTTGGAAAAGATATTTCAGATATTATTTCCCGAATTTATGTCGCAAAAAAGAAATCTACAAATGTAACTTCCGAATTTTCAGAACAGGAAAAAAAAGTTATTGAATTATGTATCGAAGGATTATCTGCTAAAATGATTGCCGACCGTATAAATATTTCTACCCGAACAGTTGATTGGCATAAATCAAATATTTTCCGAAAATTAGGAATTAACAGCACCATCGAAATGGTGAATTATTGTCTCAAAAATGGAATAATTTAATTAGTCCACTAACCACTAATGAAAAGAATACTTTTAATAGCGTTATTATTTACCGCATCGTGTTACTTTTTCGGGCAAAATTTAGACAGCCTTTACATCGCTTATAAGGATGCCCCAAGCGGTGAGCGAAGGCAGGCAGGAGACAACATTGTTCAGTGGTTTGCAGAACGACAGTATTTACCCGATAGTACTTTGCTTGACAAAAATCTACCTGAAGCAGAGTTTGATAGAAATCTTTTAAGTTTAACTGTGCGATACCTGTTGAGATTTGAGCATTACAGTCTAACTTTTGATGCTTCTCAGTACCTTCTGAAACTGTCCGAATCGGCAAATGATACCACAAATATGATTATTGCATACTATTTTATGGGATTTTCCAATCAACGTATGGGAAAAATGGACGAGGGTTTAATTTACGCCATAAAATGTTACGAACTTTGTCTGGCGCACAACGATGTAGAGATGACAAGTTCTGTTACAAATAATATAGCAAATATTTATCAGACCAATCATCAGGACAGTATAGCGATTGTTTATTTCAAAAAATCGATTGCCATTGAGCGTAAATTGGGCAGGATGCAAAATTTAGCCATACGCCTAGGTAATATTTCTACATCATATTTGCGATTGGGAAGATTGGACGAAGCCTTATCATCTGCAACTGAAGGACTTGAACTTGACCGTAAGGAAGGGCGCCCCGATAGAATTGCTATTCGCTTACATCAGTTGGGCGATGTGTATAGCGAAATGGAAAATTTTGTAAAAGCAAAAGAATGTGGACTTGAAGCGCTTGATTATTTTGTAAAATCCGGAAGTAAATACGGTCAATCTATTGTTTTAGACGGTCTTGGGAAAATAGAACAACGACAAAGAAATTTGAAAAATGCAGAAAATTACTTTCTAAAAGCCTTGTCTATTGCAGAAGAAATCCAAAACAATCTGTTAGTTCAAAGAGTATGCACCAACTTGTATGAATTATTCAAAACCGGCAACAATTATGAACAATCGCTGTTTTATTTTGAACGAAGTGCAGCAATAAAAGACTCGTTGTTTCATGTCGAAAATCAACAATTACTTTCTGAATTTCAGGTAAGATACGAAACCGCCGAAAAAGAAATCGAAATAATTAGACAACAATCTGAAATTAACAGTCAAGAAGTGCGCTTAAAATTCGTCATCGGTAGTTTAATTGTGGCAACCTTAATATTAGCCTTATTAGTATTTAACATAAACATCAGAACTCGGCGCAATAGAGAACTAACAGAAATTAACGCTACAAAAGACAAAATTTTTAACATAATATCACATGACCTCAAAAATCCAGCAATTGGACAACGAAATGCCTTACAATTTTTGTCTGATAACGTTAATGAATGGGACAGAGACAAAATTGCCGACTTCTCACTAAAATTATGTAAATCTTCTGAAAGTATATTAGACCTGATTAAAAACCTGCTTTATTGGTCAAGATTGCAAACAGGTAAAAAAATATACCACAATTTACCTTTTAACCTTGTAAAAGCATTAAAACCAGACATAAACGTTATAGATAGTATGGCAGAACAAAAAGGCGTAAATTTCAAAACAATAATTCCGCCGGCAGTAATTATTAATGGAGATGAAAATATGATTTTAACAGTTATTCGTAATCTACTCGCAAATGCCGTCAAATTCACTAATAAAGAAGGAAATATTACTCTAAAAATTGAAAATAAACAAGACGATAAAACAGAAAAAGTAATTATCTCAATATCAGACACCGGTGTTGGAATGACGGACACCCAAATTCAAAACCTTTTCCATTCAGACTTTCAACAATCAACCATAGGTACAGAAGGCGAATCAGGCAGCGGATTAGGACTTATTGTTTGTGATGAATTACTGCAAAAACACAATAGTAAACTGCATATTGAAAGTGAAATAGGTAAAGGAAGTAAGTTTTGGTTTGAATTATAAAAAATATGTTTCAATTCTCTCTCAAATCTCTTTGATACACCACCAATCCGAACTGAGGCGCTGATGCCAAAAGGTGGTCGAATATGTTTGATTGAATATTTTCGTGTGCGACCCATCTGACATCGTTAGTGAAGGCGTATATTTCCAACGGCAACCCTAATTCTGTATGCGCAAGTTGCCTAACCATAATAGTCATTTCTTTATGTATTCCGGGATGGTTTTTTAAATATGTTTCGACGTATATTCTAAATGTTCCGATGTTTGTAAGTCTTCTTCCGTTAACAAAACAATCCTTTTCGTATTCTGAAAGTTCCGACTCGTTAAATTGCTGGATTTCTGCAAGTCTCTTTTCAAAATATGGGCGCAAAAGTTTAATTTTGAGCAATTGTTCCATATCCTCGTCGTTAATGAAATGGATACTATTTAAGCTGAACCAAATTGAACGTTTTATGCGTCTTCCACCGCTTTCGCTCATTCCACGCCAATTTTTGAAAGAAGATGCAACAAGTTCGTATGCAGGAATGACCGTGAATGTCATGTCAAAGTTTCGTACTTTAATGGAAGTAAGGCTTATTTCAACTACATCTCCGTCTACTCCATGTTTTGGAATATCGATCCAGTCACCTTTTCGGATCAAATCCATCGCTGAAAGTTGTATTCCTGCAACAAGTCCTAAAATTGCATCTTTGAAAACCAACATAAGAATTGCTGTGAATGCGCCGAGTCCGGTAATGAAGAAAGCAGGACTTTTCCCAGCAAGCACGCTTATGGCAAAAATAATTGCTAAAATTAGTCCGACGATTTTTAATGCCTGAACAATTCCCGTAATTCCTGCTCTTGATACTCCTTTATTCATATCATAATAGTCGTTGGCAATGTTCATGCATGACTCAAAAATCGTATAAATGATAATAATGTAATAGAGGTTGAGTGCCCTGGAAATTAAGTCAAAGACTTGCGAATCGCTGTCGAAAATGGTGGGTAATCCTATTGAAAGTACAATAGCCGGAAAAAGATGAAATGCACGTTTGAAAAATTTTCTTTCAATTAATACATCATCTAATTTTGTTTCTGTTTTTCTAAAAAACCTCTCAAGTAACGGCAAAATTACCATTATTGCAATGATAAATATTACTGCCGCGATAACTACTAATAATGATGCCTTTACGACCTGAGCCGGAATGACGAAATTGTTGATAATGATGTCGTTATCAATCGAATACTTAATAAAATTTTCTGTTATTTTCATAATTTATTTATGGATTTTAGGGCGCAAAATTATAAAAAAAATTTGATTTTATGCTCTTTTAAAAAAAATCTTAAATTCTATCTTTATTAGCAAAAAAGAATGAACCAAAAGTTTAAAAATATGGATTTTTATTGAAATAATAGTGTACATTTTATATTTTTCCTACCTCCTTAATTGTTTGTGCAATATTGCCTGATGCTTCTGTAACGGGTTGTTTTTCAACAATTTGAAACCACTTTTTTTGTTCTTCCAATTCGGGGGGATTTTCGGATAACGCTCTTTTCACACAATTTTGAATCTCTTCTTTTGAATCAAGCCAAATCACACAATTTTTGGAGGGCATACTTCTGAAATGTTGATATTTATTATTTACAATCGCTGACCAATTTTTCTCAGTTTTTTGGTCGTAATTGATATAGATAGCGGGTTTTCCTAACACTGAAAAATCATGCGCCATCGTTGAACCGACATTTATCACGGCATCTGAATGTAATGCAACATTTACAAGCAGTTTCACATCCTCAAATGTAGGCAGGTTAAAGTCCCAGCCTTGTAGCGATGACCTCCAAATTGGTTCTGACACTTTAATCAATTGGGGAAATTCTTTGATGACTTTGTCAAATCGTCCCGTTAAATCAACAGGGCAGCGCCTTAATAAAATTTGAGGACGTTCATCTTCCGACATCTTAGTAAGTTCTTCCGCAATATCATATAAGTAAAGATCATCACAAGGGAATGTTAGGTCATTACCTGAAAAACAAAGTACTTTCTTTTTGGTATCAAGGTTCCACTTTTTGAAAAATTCTTCGCGTGTTTGATAGAGAGATTTTTCGAAATAAAATTCAAATTGTGGAGTTCCGGTGATAAAAATATTATTTTGGTCTATTTCGGGATAATATTTTTGCATTTCGTATTTCATATATTCTGACCATACCACATAATATCTGGTTTTTGTTAACAAACGTGCTTTTGGGAGATTATCCCACGAATAAATAGCACCAATTGTCTTAATTCCAATAGATTCAGCGGCTTCTATTATGATTGCAGCATCCATGATGCGCTGGTGGGTGCAAAAAATTACATCCGGACTTAGTTCTTTCAATATCTGGACTTGTCGTTTAAAACTATCTGATTTTCGGAGAATTTTTTGATATTTTTTTTCTAATTTTAAAATAGAGGAATATGATGAATAGATTAATCCCAAAAAGGCTGCAAGTCCATAAAATATTTTTAATTTGAAACTATGTTTTTTTTGAGTCCAATTGAGCATATTCGTAAAATTGTTGTCTGTTTTAGTATTGTATTTCAAACGACTATAAGTAATAATCTCGCGAAACAATTTACATCTAAAAGAATCATTATAACGAATCATTGGAAAATAAGTAATTTTTTGATTATGAAGTGATTGCACTTCATCGACTATTTTTTGTGGTAAAACAGTCATAATAACAATTTCATCCGAAACATCAAATTTATCTAACAACTTACTAAATAAGTAGTTGCGCAATCCTATTCCGTCGGGTACTAAAAAACAAATCTTCATTATATTTATTATATTTATGTTAAAAATTTTTTGAATTTTGTTCAAGTGGCTTTGCGTAGTCGAGGGTTTCTCGCTTTTTTTGGTGAATCTTCTTTTTTCTGCGAATAGAATATAATCTCTGTTCCCTGAATAATAATCCTCTCTTTTTTTTCCATAATTATGTCTTTCTTATACTAATAATTACTAACGAAGAACAAAATTTATTATTGTGATATATTTTTAGGCACACTAAAACTAAACGTTGTCCCTTCTCCCTCTTTTGAATTAAACCAAATAACACCGCCGTTCATTTTCACGAAATCGGCGCAAAGTGTTAATCCTAAACCTGTTCCGCTTTCGTTGTTTGTTCCTTTAACGCTTTTTGTTTTAGATAGTTTGAACAGATTGTCTTGTACTTCTTGGGACATGCCTATTCCGTTATCATTAACGGATATATTAATCATTTTGAGGTCGTTAGCCACTTGTGCGCTTATTTTAACTTCGCCTTCTTCGTGGGAGTATTTAATAGCATTTGTAATTAAGTTGCGCACAACCACGGCAAACATATCTCGGTCGGCAAACACGATATAATTTTCGCAGAGGTTGGTCAAAGATATTTGTTTTGCTTGAGCAATAGTTTGTGAATTGTCAATTATTTCTTGAATTTCTACTCTGATGTTGAAAGATGCAGGTGATGGTACAATTTTCTTCATTTGGTTTTTCGACCAGCAGAGTAGGTTATCAAGGAGACTGAAAGTATCGTCTACTCGGCTTGAAATATCTTTGAAAAAACGTTCCCGCATTTCTGCGTCTAAAGTTTTTTTGGATGCAAATCTGAGTACCGATGTCAATGCAGCCAAAGGAGTTCTGAGATCGTGCGATATTACTGAGAATAATTTGTCTTTGACGGCATGCAATTTTTTTAGTTCGTTATTCTTTTCGGTAGTTTTTCTATAAAGTAAAATTAAAAGAGAAAGTAAAGCAAAAATCAATAATAATGCTACTGTCAGAATAAGTATCAATCTTTTTTGTTTAAGTTTTTCTTGTTGTAGTATTTCGTATTCGATGTCTTTTTGTTCTAATTCGAACCAATTTTTCATTCTTGCTATTTCCAATGTTTTTCCTTTATGAGCGATACTTTCGGATAGGTCGAAGTATTTTTTGTAGAATTCCAATGCGTTTTGGTGGTCGTCTTTGTAGGAGGCTATCAGAGATTGGCTTCGAAGTACTGTCAACTTTGATACATTGTCTAAATTATTCATATTCAATGCCTTCTGTATGTAAAATTCGGCGGAGTCGACCTTATACAACATCGTGTATGCTTCGGCGAGGAATGCGTACATTTCAGGCAGGATAACCACTTGGCTCGTTTCACAATATTCGCGTACCCAGTGTAAATATTGTAAGGCTTCTCGTGGTCTGTTTTGTTGAACGTAAATCATTCCACTGTGCAATGCAATGTATGCGGTATAATTATGATTAATTTGTACGGATTTATGGTACAGGTCTCGATAATAATTCAGTGCTTCCAGACCTGTGTTGTTATCATAACGTGCCCAGCCAAGAAAAAACAGTGCTAAAACTTCCGTTTTCATGTCGCCTCTTTCGATAGCCATTTCTAGCACTTTTTCAGCATAATATTCCGTATTTTCATGGTCTTCAATTGTTTTAAACAAAACCATAAGACTTTGATAAACAACCGATAGCCATTTTTTGTCATTGGTTTGAAGAAATAGTTTTTCTGCTTTTTTGAAATTTACATAAGCTATATAATGCTTGTCGTTGACTAAATAATGTCCACCCAGAGTAGTATATGCGGCGGCTTCCATATTTTTTAATCCATTTTTAATAGCCAATTTGAGTGCTTCTACGGCATAGGATCTACTTTTGGCGGAATCGTCACTCATCCTGTATATACGAGAAAGTTCTAAAAGTAAATCTGCCCGTTCTAAACTACTCAACTTACCTGAAACCAAAACCTGTTCGAGACTATCGAGGCTATTGAACCTGTCGGGTCGATCGATTCTGGAGGTCTGAGCCGAAAGTAACGTACACAGACACAAACACAAAATCAATGGTGTTCTTTTACGAAAAATCATACAATTTAATTAATCAAGAATTATAAATCTATCGAACAAATTTTTCACAAAAATAGAAATAAGAATAAAAATATCAAAATAATGTTTCAATTTTCAATAATCAATTAATATCAATTTTCATTGGCATACTAAAGAAAAACGTTGAGCCTTCTCCTTCTTTTGAATCAAACCAAATATCGCCGCCGTTTATTTTCACAAAATCGGCGCAAAGAGTTAATCCTAAACCTGTTCCGCTTTCGTTGTTTGTTCCTTTAACGCTTTTAGTTTTAGATAGTTTGAACAAATTATCCTGTACTTCTTGAGACATGCCTATTCCGTTATCATTAACAGAAATATTAATCATTTTGAGGTCGTTAGCCGATTTTGCGCTTATTTTAACTTCACCTTTTGGAAAAGAGTATTTAATTGCGTTTGTAAGTAGATTTCGCATAATAACTGCAAACATATCTCGGTCGGCAAACACGTAATGATCTTCGCAAAGGTTGGTCAAAGAAATATTTTTTGCTTGAGCAATATTTTGCGAATTGTCAATTATTTCTTGAATTTCTGCTCTGATGTTGAAAGATGTGGGTGATGGTACAATTTTCTGCATTTGATTTTTGGACCAGCAGAGTAGGTTATCAAGTAGACTGTAAGTGTTGTCAACACGTGTAGAAATATCGCTAAAAAACTGTGCTCTCGTTTCAGTGTTTAAAGTTTTTTTGTTTGCAAATTTCAGCATAGATGTCAATGCTGCCATTGGACTGCGAAGGTCGTGCGATATTACGGAGAATAATTTGTCTTTTACTGAATGCATTTTTTTGAGTTCGCTATTCTTTTCGGTGGTTTTTCGGTATAAGAATATAAGTAGTGAAAGTAGCACAAAAATTATTGATAATGAACCTGTTAAAATAATGATTAACTTTTGTTGCTTTTGTTTTTCTTGTTGTAATAATTCGTTTTCGTTGTCTTTTTGTTCTAATTCGTACCAATTTCTAATTTGCGATATTTCGGAAGTTTTATGTGTTTGAGATAAACTATCAGATATAAAATGAAAATTTTTGTAATTTTCAAAGGCGCTTCGATGGTCTCCCTTGATGGAGTCCAGCTTAGAGTTGAGGAGATAGACATTCACTATTGCGGCATCTCTAACCATAATAGATTCACGCATTTTCTGCAAAAAATATTCGGCAGAATCTACCTGCTGTAACAAAATGTATGCCTCGGCAAGATAAATGTATATCGAAGACATAACAACCGCCTGCCCGCCTTTGTTATAATCTTCCATTACCTGATTTAAGTAGTATAATGCTTTGCGTGGCTGCTTCTGATTCAAATATATAATTGCACACATTGGGGCTATCACACTGGTATATCGGGAGTTCAAAACTATGGCTTGTTGATGTAAGTCCAGAAAATAATCTAATGTTTCCTGTTCTTCCATATCTTCAAAACGAATTCGTCCAAGTGAGAATCGTGCGAAAATTTCCATTTCTGTATTATTTTGCTTGATAGCCATTTCTAATAATTTGTTAGCGTAATACAATTGGTTGTCAATGTCGTTAATTTGATTGAATAAAATTTGCATGTTAAAAAAAACATTATACAAATGAGTTTCATTATTAAGTTTAAGGAACAGTTTTTCGGCTTTTTTGAAATGGCTATAAGATAAATAATATTGTTTTGAGTGCAGGTAATAATTGCCCAGAGTTCCATGCGCTAACGCTTCTTCCATTTCCATACCTTTTCCGCTTTGAGCCAAACGAAGCGCTTCCAATGCATAAGTTCTGTATTTGACGGTATCTGTTTGTCTGTAAAAAACTGCAAGAGAACGGCATGCTGCGGCTTCTGCTTCTTTCAACCCAGCTTTTTGGGCTAATTTGATGGCATCTAATGCGTACTGTTTGCTCTTTGCGGTATCAACTCCCCTGTATTCACTCGAAATGCTTAACATCAATAAAACTTTATCATGATTGTTGCCCTTGTAGTTATCTAAAAGTGCATTCAGACTATCAAGCCTGAATGTTTGCGCTGAAAGTGATACGTTAAATATCAACCACATAATGAAGAGTGTCAATTTTCTGTTTGTCAATCTCATAAAGTTTATAATGTTATGGATTTTTAATTCATATTATTTATAATATTCATAATTCATAATTCTTTTAATTCATAATTCATAATTCTCTTAATTATCAGGAACAATCGCAACTTTTGGGTCGTCAAATACCGTAGCCGCTTCAACAAAGTCAATTCCATGCTCAAGAATGTTACGTTCTCGCTTTTTATCGTCCCACTCGAAGATTAAATTATCGGTCATACTTGTAAAATACACTCTTTTAGTATTTCTTCCCTACTGCCGATATAATCTTTGAACGCGGAATAACCACGGGCAATTGGTTCTGCATTAGGACTTGGATCTTCCTCTGCGAACGGAGCAACATCATACATTACCTGCAATTTTGCATCATTTTTTTTTACATAGTCACGCGCTTCTTGCGCTGTCATTCTTATAATTGCCATTTTGTCTTATATTAAAAATATACATTGAAAACAAGTTGCAAAAATAATTGTTTTTTTTCGAAAAACAATAAAATATTTTTTTTCGTTCTCTTTTTTCTATCGTTTTCACGTCTTTTTCGACGCGCTCTCGCGGCTTGCCTACAACGTCCGAGCGGCTTGGCGCAGCGGCGGCTTACACTAACATTTCTGCGGGCGACTACATTTCAATTTTGCACTGCCTTTTCTGCGGGGCTACTGCCGCCGTTGCGCCAAACCGCCAGTTGGCTGAAGTGCATTTTAGGGCTTCGTTACACCTCGTTGTCTGGTTGCACAAAATTTTCGGAACGCTATACATTTTCGGACTGCACCGTTTGTAATTCTCAAATGACTACAATTCTTTATAGGCGTATTCGATTACATCTTTACTTTCGTTGCTTGTACGTTTCGTCGGATAACCGTCGCTATCGTATTCGTATATGTATTCATATACATCTTCGTATGGTTCTACCTCTGTATTCGGATAGATATTCCATTTCTCCTCTATCATATTGTTCGTCGTGCTTATGTCCTTGAACGAATAAATCAAATACCATTGCGGGGTTGTGCAGTTGTACATCGGCGACTTTTTATTATCGTATTTATATTCATTGATGGTTGCAAACGTTCCTCCTTCCGCATAAGTATACGCGTAAGTATATTTCACAATGTTTCCGTTCTGATACTGGTAATTAAGAACTTGAGAATTACCAACTATTTCACCTACATATTTAATGAGTTGTCCGTCGTTGTTCAAATCCCACGTTTGTGTCACATCACTGGATAATATTGCAGTGATTTTGTTCCCGCTTTTTGTATATTCATGTAATTGAGCCGAATTAAACACTGTTTTCACCAAATCGTTACCGCTATAGGTAAGCGTCCTCGTTTCTAATAGTTCACCACTGCTATTGTACCTTGAATATTTCGTGAGGCGGTTTTGGCTGTCGTACTCGAACTTGCCACTCTCGTAATTG
>WRMI01000086.1 GCA_009777175.1 Marinilabiliaceae bacterium | reverse complement strand
GGTTAGTGGTTAGTGGTTAGTGGTTAGTGGTTAGCGGTTAGTGATTAGTGGTTAGCGGTTAGTGGTTAGTGGTTAGTGGTTAGCGGTTAGCGGTTAGTGATTAGTGGTTAGCGGTTAGCGGTTAGTGATTAGAGGTTAGCGGTTAGTGATTAATAATTCATTTACATTCATTCATTTACTCATTTACTAATTAACACATTCACACATTCATTTACACATTCATTCATTTACTAATTTACTAATTAACACATTCGCTCATTTACTCATTCACTCATTTACTCATTTTTCTACTAAGGTTGTTTTGTTGAAAAAATAAGGTAAAAATAAGGTTTTATCTCATTTACTCATTCGCTCATTCACTCATTTACTCTTTCACTCATTTACTAATTTACTCATTTACTCATTTTTCTACTAAGGTTGTTTTGTTGAAAAAATAAGGTAAAAATAAGGTTTTATCTCATTTACTCATTCGCTCATTCACTCATTTACTCATTCGCTCATTCACTCATTTACTCATTCACTCATTTACTCATTTACTCATTTTTCTACTAAGGTTGTTTTGTTGAAAAAATAAGGTAAAAATAAGGTTTTATCTCATTTACTCATTTACTCATTTACTCATTCACTTATTCACTTATTCACTGAAAACTGATAACTGAAAACTGATAACTGATAACTACAAAATATACTTCCTTCTAACAAAATCTTTAAACACTTTAACTGCTTCATTGTTGTCGTCCCACTGAAAATTAGTTGCAAGAAATTGTTCTGCTGATTTCATATCGGGCATTGTTTCTAACTGTTCTAACACTGTATTGTATAAATCGTCACTATTATCGAATAGTTCCCGAATAAATAAGAATCTGTCGTTGATGCCTATTGCTTTACTCAGATTTTTAATTGGTCTGTTCATAAAGCGTGGAAGTTTTTCGGTATCATTTTTTATTGCTAATGTATCGTTAACAGATTGATTATCCTGCATATATTTTTCTCCTAATGTTATCTCTTTCTCGGGAAAAATTTCTGCAACTTTTTCGACTTCTAATGTAGATTTTGGTTCTATTGTGAATTTTGGTTCTATTGCAAATTCATCTTTTTGTTTGGGTTTAAGTTCCTCTTTGATTGGTTGGATTTTCTTTTGTATTGGAGTTTCTTTTTTAAAATCTATGTTAGAATCCTCGTCAACGAAAAACTCAAGCAAATCAATCTCTTCAAGCACTCCTTTTGCTTTATTTTGTGCAAGTTTAATAAAAGCTTTTGGAATTTCTGGTTTTCCAATAAAAGTATTAATTAAAGTATCTAACTCTTTAATATCTTGGATAATAATATTTAATAAGGTTTCTTTTTCCATAAATGCTAAAACGAAAATATATTATTTTTATTGTTGAGTTCCCTCCGAAAAGTCATGTTGTTTTATTTTACCACAAGGATCATAAAATGATTTCACATAATTATATGTCAAATTGTATTCTTTGCGCATTCTTTGTGAACTTTGTGGTAGAAAATCACTTTTCGAAGTGGACTCAATGATTAAAAATTTGCTGCAAAATTAGGAATAATTTTTATATTTTTAACAAAATATAATTTATTTTTTACTTTTTCGCTTTCTTTTGACGCAAATGTACTTTTGCAGGTTATGATATAATTTTAAAAAATTTTACCCTCTGCGGTTATTTTGCATAACTATCAATTATTTTTGCATCCTAATTTTTTTACTGATATGATATTTCTCGAAAAATTTCTTTTGCCGTCTGAAAACAGACGGGTATATCCTTTTCGGATTTTATACTCTAAAATGTTGGAAATCGTATCTTTTGCGCCTGTTACTATTTTTTACGGCTCAAATGGTTCGGGCAAATCAACATTGTTGAATGTAATTGCCGAAAAAATTGAACTTCGGTACAAAACAATACGCAATAGCAGCCTCTATTTTAACGAATTTGTTGAAAAATGCACATTTGAAACTGCAACAAGAAATGAAAAACCATTGAAAATACCCTTTAACAGTCGTCTTATTAGAAGCGAAGATATTATGGAATCTATTGTAAATTTGCGTAAAGAAACAGTTAAGGCAGAAAACAAAATTGTTAATTTGCAAAATTTGATTGCTACCGACTCTGAGGATGGAGTTAAATATAAATTAATGGGCGAGAAAGAGATGAAACCTGCAATGGAAAATTTAAACAAAATTTCCGAACAATCATCCAATGGAGAATCTGCCATGCATTTTTTTGAGAATATTTTTGAACCCGATACATTATATTTATTAGACGAGCCTGAAAACTCGCTCTCCCCACAACTGCAAATAGCCTTAAAAGAATTGATCGAAAAGAAAGTTTATTTATTTGGTTGTCAGTTTATAATTGCCACTCATTCTCCGCTTTTACTTTCCATTAGCAATGCAACTGTCTATAATTTAGACCGTTGCCCTACAACTATTTGTAATTGGTTTGAATTAGAAAATGTGAGAGTTTTTTATGACTTTTTCATAAAAAATAGAGAATTATTTGAAAAAGAGGATAATAAAAAGATTTCATTCAGAAAACGAAAAAACATATAATGATATGCGAATAGTTCATCTTTCAGATACTCACAACCAACATCGGCAACTGCACGACCTACCTGAAGCCGATGTTATCGTTCATTCGGGAGATGCCGCAGGGCTTGGAAATAAAGATATTTCTGATTTCTTTGTATGGTTTTGCGCGTTGCATTACAAATACAAAATTTTCGTTAAAGGCAATCATGATAGTCGTTTGCAAACGAATAATTTTATTCAGAGTTATTTTCCCTCAAACTTTTTTTTCCTTTACAATAGTGGGGTTACAATTAACGGAGTGAAATTTTGGGGTTTATCAAATTCATATTTCTCAAAAAATGAAAAAAAAGAATGTTTTCCGAAAATGTTTGCCAAAATTCCATCAGATATTGATATTTTAATTACACATCGCCCTCCTTATGGTATTTTGGATAAATCGTACAAATCTTTAGGTTGCATATATTTGCGACAGGCTGTTCTTAAATCATCACCCCGTTATCATCTTTTTGGACATGTTCACGAGGCTTATGGAATTGAGAAAGTCAACGAAACAACATTTGTAAACGCTTCATTAGTAAACGAAAAAGATGAATTAACAAACAAACATGTTGTGTTGGATATCTAGTTTATTTGAAACATATTTTTTATTTTTTGGACAAAGTCCTGCAATGTAACTTCCGCGGTTCCCATTGATTTAGCAATGGCTTTTGTGTTAATAAAATCCGTTTGAATTTTTTCAAGAAATTCCTCCAAAGTCGCTCTGATTGCATCGGTAACAGCATAACGTTCTTCCCCCGAAAACAGAAAAGATAGTCGGTATATGTCTTTTTTGTGTTTATCTATATCGCTTTGGTGTACTTGCTGACCTTCTTCTTTGCGTTTTTTGTTATTTAAATATGCCCTTGCTTTGAGAACCACTAAAGCGTTTTTATCAAGGACTTGCACTCCTTTTATTTCTCGTGAATTTGCAATGGCGTAATAATAAAAATCATCGTCCATTAAAATTGCAGAAAAACCCGATAAGTACTCCTCGTCAGAATTAATATGCACAAGACGAACGTTTTTTGGCATTTGAAGTTCGTCGGGCGTTCTCGAAAATAATTCAATATATGCCGGAAAAGTATTATCAGCAGGCTCAATGAAACGATAGTAGCCACGTTTTGTTTCATCTTTTGAATTTATTTGACAAGCCTTATATCCGCCTGCATGGATAAACGTCCGAAATTGACGAATATATTCAGTGTTAATGGCTTCGCAAACCACAATCATATCAATGTCCTTTGTAGCGCGCCCTTGCAAGTCGGCATCTTCTAAATTTAGATTGCAGGCAGTTCCGCCGATGATTATATAGTTGGCGTTAAAATCGCCCAAATATTCTCTGATTTTTTCAACTCCTACCATAAAATTTTATTATTTATCATTTCTGTAATTTCTTTTATAATTCGTTCATCGTCAGTGTCTTTAAAACAAAGCGCAAGCGAAAGTCTATCTACAAATTGACCATCGGCTAATAATGCAGGATTATATTTCCATATTTCCATGCGAACATTTCCTTCATTGTGGTGTAGAAACGATTGCAATTTATCTAATTGTTCGGAAAAAACATTTTTGTCGATAGCAAACGAAGACGACAAATCTTCTGCAATAAAGGTATAGTGCGGCAATGCCGTGTCATAGGAGGCATATAGCGGCAAGTTTGCAGGAATATGTTTGTTTTCTACATACCATACCTTAATAATCGGTGTAGTCATCAATTGCTGCACATCATCCCACAAAGCACGACCTGTTTTATTGAAACTCAAAACTTTACTACGTTGATTTGTATGTTTTATTTCGCAAACCGACAATTTTTGCAGTTCAAACGCCACAATTGATATGGTTTTCCTTGAGTAGTTTAATGCTTTTGCTACATCTTTGAACGGCAAACCTTCTAACGACGATTTTTGCAAGTGATACAGCAACAGTAATTGTGCAGAAGGCGAAAGATGTTCTTTTACGGCAAATTGTTGTATACTACCGCCTTCGTTGAGATACATTCGCAGTGAAGGGATATATATCTGTTTATGAGGCACAACAAAGTTTTCACGATTACAAATTAAAGTTCGTCGTTGGATATTATCAATTGTATTGAACTTTATAAGCGTTTGAAGACCTGTTTGCTTGCTGATTTGATTGGTAAACTTAATTGTTTGAGAGGTAGATAAATCCGCCTCTGCCGATGGAATCAGCAATAAAAACTCTTGACCGTCAATTTCTACTAATGAAAAATCGAATGCTCCTTTGAGATATTGAGGCAAACGTTTTGCCAAATCTCCATCAAAATTTTTTTCAATGAATGTAAGCCCAATAGTCTTGCTTACATATTCGTTCAACATACAGTTACCTTCTTTTTGCATAATTACCTCTTTTAAGAAATCGCGCAAAAATAAGGTAATTATTTGAACTATGCAAATTTTTTTTTAATTTTTGATATTTTTTCAAACTCGGTGCGGCGTTTTCGCACAACATTAACTAACTTTGCAAAAAAAATAAAAAATATGACTGCAAAAAACATACTTTTCAAATTAATTGTAATAGAATATTGCGAAGAAATCCCTCAATATCCAGAATTTGAGGTAAGACGCAGAGAGATAGGTAATTATTCAAACCTTGTTAATGCAGAGCAGGAAATGAAAAAAGAGATTGAGACAGGAAACGTAAATATTTTTGGTTTTTTAATTGAACAGTATGCAGTTGAAAATGAGACTTTTAGCACTTCGGTTATGAAAAATTATTTGTCTGATGGTACGCCATGGGACGAAACAATTGTATATTATGATATAAACAACTTTGATGAGTTATATGAAACCATCGGACGAGATGCTGAAAAAATACGTTTTAATATGGGCGATATAATTGAAGTGCTTAATAATGACATTGTTACACTTGAAGTTGTAAATTCAACACCACCTACACACGGAGAACTAAAAATCGGTGCTCGATTCCCAATTCATTATACCGATAACTGCTATCGGACAATCGACAAAAATTATGACGACAATACAAACAAAACGGGCGACCGTTTATTTCCATTACGATTTCACGTAAGCGATATGTTGCGAAAAAAATTAATGGAAACATACCTTGTGGGAATGGAATTTCATCAAAATTGAATTTGCTATAAGCATATTTGTTAAAAGCCCTTTTATTTTAACGCAAAGTCGCAAAGTTGAGAACGTAAAGAAAGTTTTCAGTTTTCAGTTTTCAGTTTTCAGTTATTTTTTGTGTTACTTTGTGGTAGAAAACAGTTTTCGGAGTGGGCGCAAACAAGAAATAAAAAAAATTTTTACATAGTGCGCTACTTCCGCATAATCTACAAATATCTTTGCACTCTTATTTTAATAATTTTATTTTATAAAATACTGATATAAAAGTTAATACAGATGAAGAAAGAAAAAGCATCTAAAGAAAATTCAATTTTCAAGTTAATAGAAATAAAATACGAGGATGATAAGCCAAAATATCCTGAATTTAAGATATCCTTTGAAACGTTGGGCTATTTTTCAAGCGTATTAAGCGCTGAGAAGGCTATAAGAAAAAAGATTAAGAGATATAAGAGCAGTTATACTTTTGGCTATTTGATAAAAGAGCATGTTCTTGACCTTTTGGAAGGTACATCGACGAAAAGCGAACGAAGTTATTTATCTGACGGCTCCTTTTGGGATGAAACTAATATGTCGCAATTAGACATCGACAACAAGGGTTGGACAAATTTTGAGGGGCGTTCCGAAGATAAAATACGTTTTAAACCGGGCGATATAGTCGAAATGGTATCTGAATACCACAAAGATATTTCTCTCGGAATAGTGCATTGTACTCCTCCTACAATTGAAGAGGCAAAGCATCGTACTGATGACCACTACTATGTAACACCTCACGATGCCACATGGGGAAATGATGGTTGCACTCATTATCATTTAGTACCAGTTGATTTGTTTCCTCCACGTTTTCGTATTAACCAAAAGTTGCGAAAAAAATTAGAAAAAGTCTATAAAGGTATTCAAAAAGAAGTTTTTTTTAATTATATTTAAGAATTTGAAAAATATATAAAATGAAAAATAAAAATAAGAAGATTACAGATAGTAGTTGGTTGCCTGAAGGTTGGACAATTGATTATTTTTCAAGGGAACCTGATTCAATTGAGGATATAGATAAATGGCATGACTGGTGTATAAGTAGAGGTAAAGAAAAAAGTAATCATACTTCATGGAAAGTTCCGAAATTGATGTATTGAGCGATGTTCAAAATGTTAAGATTGCTAAAATGAAGTGGATATTTCATATAGAAAATGGGGAAGACCGAAAACCAAATAGAGTAGGCAAAACAAAAAAAATTTTTTATGAGTTGGGACAAAGCGTATCTAAATTGTGGAGTTGCCAAAGTAGATGGAAGTATGGTAAAAATCTATAAAGATTTAACTTCATACATTTCAATTAGTCCCCCTGGAAAGCCAATTGACGCGCGTTGGTCGGGGGATGGAGTTTTGATAACACTTGAAAATGGAAAATTAGTAAAGTTTTCAAGTCTAACAAGTTATCAGTACTTTTAAAGAATATTTGGGGAAATGGTTTTCATTTCCCCAAATATTAATTTATCTATTAGCCTGCATTATTCATAAAGAAAACCTGTAATTTCGTATAACGGTTTCTGTATAGGCGACCCTTGCGGTCGCCTTGAATGATATAGAGATAGAGATTGTAGGGGCAACCCTTGCGGTTGCCAAAAATAAAAAAGGCGAGGGCAAGCCTCGCCCCTACAATACTACGGGATGATAATTGTGCGACCGCAAGGGTCGCACACACAACGATACCCAGATATAAGTGACATGCAGCGAGACTATGAATAGTTTTTGAATAATACAGGTTAGATCTATTAGTAAGAAAACCGAATGAAAAAAATTAAAAAAAGGCTTGTATGAAAAAATTTATTACTTTTGCGGAAAATATTATTTAATTATTTAATTTGATATATATGAATCATAGTGAAATAGTTGAGAAAGTCAATGAGTTATTGACAAAGAACAATGAGTGGGAAGAGCGATTTGCCGATTATGCAGCCCAGATAACCAAGAATAAAACTGCTTACATTGAAGGCGCAAAAAAGTTTCGAGTAAACCCGCCTTTATATCGCTATACGAGCGTAAGTAAGGTTAGTGGCAAAAATGCGACATTTGATATTCGTTTTTGCGGTCAAAGTGTTGCAACTGTACACGTCGAAAATGAAGACGTAAAAATAACCGCAAAATACGATAATAATAAAAAGTATTTTGGGGTTGATATTCAATTAGATAATGCAGATTGGAACGACCCAAAGTCATCTGAATTTAGGGCAGCCTTTAAGAATTTAAAAGATGGTGTGAAAGTGAAAAGCCCTGAGCGGTGCGATGAAAATACTTTATTGGTAGAATTTGCAAAGAAAGAAAGCATAAATAAAAAACTTTGTAATATTAAGCCAGTCGAACTCTATGACCATTTTTTTCAAATGCCAACTCCGCTTAAAGCAAGTAATGAGCCAATAGATTATGCAAAAATGGGCGGTGGAATAGACATTTTAGCACGGATGAAGCGAAAAAACAAACCTGTAGACAAGCAGAGTTTACTGTGCGTGATGGAACTAAAAGATGAAAATACAGACAAAGAACCGCCAGATATAGTAATGAACCAAGCGATTGCATACGCAACTTTTATTGCTCGTTTGCTGCGAAGTAAATCTGGAAATCAATGGTTTAATTTATTTGGTTTTGGAAATGATGTTCCCAAAGAACTTGAAATTGGTACAGTAGTGGTTATGCCTTTTTGCAACGAAAGAAACGAAAATTTTGAGAATTTTGAAGAAATTAATGTTGCCGAAAACACTTTCTTGAAGTTGTATTCATTATACTATCAACTGAATGAAGACGGTAGTGTTAAGGAATTTTCAGGTTCTTTGGTAGATGATACCTCATACCCCATGACGCTCACCATCCATCGCGGCACCAACCAAATCGGTGGTTGCATTACCGAAATTTCGAGCAGTCGTGCGCGAATTATTATTGATATGGGTGAGGAGTTGCCGTCTGAAGCACAAAAGACCGATATCGAAATTGAAGGCGTTACCACTGGCGAGCCTAATTGTAATGCCGTTTTTATCACGCATTATCATGGCGACCATGTAGGTCTTTACAGTAAGATATTGCCCGAAATACCTGTGTATATGGGCAAAATTGCAAAACAACTATATCTGAAGTTGCAAACCCGACGCAAAGACCCAAATATTGCTGTTATTGAGCGTTTTAAGACATTCCGTGTGACATATCCGATAAAGAAAAAAGATATTACAATCAGACCGTTACGGGTAGACCATTCCGCTTTTGATGCCTATATGTTTCTTATTGAATGTGATGGTAAAAAGATATTGCATACAGGCGATTTTCGCACGCATGGGTTTGGCGGTAATTTGGTAATACCCACACTTACAAAATGGGTCGGCAAAGTTGATGTACTGATAACCGAAGGTACAACGCTTTCTCGACCAGATGATACGATGATAACCGAACAAGAATTGCAGCAGCAAGCCCACAAACTATTAACCGACAACAAATATGTTTTTGCGATGTGCAGTTCCACCAATATTGACCGTATGGCAGCGTTTTACAATGCAACTCCTCGCGGCAAATATTTCCTTTGCGATGAATATCAATATAACCTTTTGAAATTTATTGCCGAACATCCGACTTCACCAAAATACAAGTTCAAAAAAGTACATTCTTATGGTGAAAATTTGCTCGAAAAGATGCGCAAACAAGGTTTTTGTATGATGATTAGAAGCCATTCGTCTTTCAAGTCGATAATAGAAAAATTTCCTAACCATTTATTTATTTATTCCATGTGGGATGGCTATCTTTCTGGCGAGGCAAAAATAGAAAGCATTGCCGAAATGGTTCCTCCAAATTTTGTCTATTTACACACCAGCGGTCATGCAACTCGCGATGCTATCAGGAAAGTTTGCGAGACGGTAAACCCTAAAACGATTATCCCAATTCACGGAAAAGCGCCGCGAGAGTTAGAAAAATTGGGCTTGAGCGGCGAAGTGAAAATTTTGCAAAATGGTGAAAATTTTGAGATTTAATGCGTATATTACATCTTTCCGACACACACAACTGCCACGAACTGCTATGTTACCTTCCCGATGCCGATTTAATCATCCATTCGGGCGATGCGGCGGTGGCAGGTCATTCTAAAGAAGTTACCAATTTTTTGGTATGGTTTAGCAAGTTGAACTACAGGTATAAAATTTTTGTTGCAGGCAACCATGACGACTGTTTACACGAGGCGAAATCTATAAAAGAGTATCTACCCCCAAATTTGTATTACCTTTGCAACAATGGTATAACAATTGAAGGCATTAAATTTTGGGGCATACCTTATTTCACTATGGATGATGTAAACGGACTTTGTCCACATTTTATGTCGCAAATACCTACTGATACCGATATTTTGATAACGCACCGTCCGCCCTTTGGCATTTTAGACAAAACCGACAATTCCTACGGCTGTACACATTTATTGAAGGCTGTTCAAAAAGTTCAACCACGCTATCATCTTTTTGGACACGTACATGGCGCTTATGGTATCCAAAAATCAAAAACCACAACTTTTGTAAACGCCTCATTATTAACTGAAAAACATGAATTAACAAACAAACCTTTTCTGTTTGAAGTATGAATTTATTTCATCAATTACAAAAAAAATTTCAATCGTGCACCTCTTTCGCATATTTATCAATTATCTTTGTACCCAAAAAATAATAAAATATGACAACCAACAATAGTATTTTTAAGTTAATAGAAATAGATTATTGCGATGAAAAACCTCAATATCCTGAATTCGAGGTGAGTCGCATACAGATAGGTTATTTTTCGAGCCTCGCAAATGCAGAACAGGCAATGAAAAACAACATCAAGGGAAACGATTATAGTAGTGAAAATGAGGTGTTTGGGTATATAATTGAAGAGTATGCGCTTGACGAGCCTTCGTATTGGCATACAAAAAGCAAGCGAAGTTTTTTGCCTGATGGCTCTTTTTTAGATGAGACATTAGTTTCGGATTTGCCTGACAAAAATGGCGATTTTGAGGAATTTTTAGGTCGTCCGCCCGAAAAAGTGCGTTTCGCATCGGGAGATTTAGTCGAACTGCTTCGTGGAGATACGGTTACATTAAGCATAGTTACTCACATGCCCAGTTCGCCCGAAGAAGTGAGCGAAATGCACCAGCGAAGCAAAAAAAATCACAGTTCGGGCGTTCATCTTCTACTTGATGCCTCAGATGACGCATACCGCACAATCGAACCCGACGACACCAAAGATAACGACACACACGACCATCCGCATGGAATACAATTGTTCCCGCTACGGTTTTCGGTAAGCGCCGAGTTGCATAAAAAATGTGCTCAAACATACCTAATGCAAATGTTATCATACAAGAAATAGATATAAATTTTCAAATGTGACAATGGAAAAATAAAATTTCGTTTTGGAGTTCGAAAAAAAATAATTATTTTTGCGGAAAATATTATTGAAAATTTTTAGATTTTGTTGAATAGTTGCCGTTAGAAAATGAAGAATGTTTGAAGTTAAATTTATTAAAAAAAAAGAAAAAAAAAGAAAAAAAATGAATAATGAATTAAAAAATTTAGAATTATTAGATGCCGCATTTGCGGGAGGAATAAAAAAGTCATGCCAATATTGCAAAATGGCGAAAATTTTGAGATTTAATGCGTATATTACATATTTCCGACACACACAACTGCCACGAACTGCTGCAGTACCTTCCCGCTGCCGATCTAATTATCCATTCGGGCGATGCGGCAGTGGCGGGTCATTCTAAAGAAGTTACCAATTTTTTGGTATGGTTAAGCAAGTTGAACTATAAGCATAAAATTTTTGTTGCAGGCAACCATGACGACTGTTTACACGAGGCGAAATCTATAAAAGAGTATCTACCCCCAAATTTGTATTACCTTTGCAACAATGGTATAACAATTGAAGGCATTAAATTTTG
>WRMI01000085.1 GCA_009777175.1 Marinilabiliaceae bacterium | reverse complement strand
GATGAATAAGGGTACGAAAGTTTACACTCATAGAGTGTGAACTGTTCGTGCTTATATCGGATGAAAGGGTTTACTAGAGCCACGAGAAATGTATAAGCATAATACGCGAATAGTTTCACGCTTTTTTTATGAACACGCCAATCCATATAGGAGAAATAATAAAAAATCATCTAACCGAACAAAAACGTTCAGTAGAATGGTTAGCCACTCTGTTAGGATATGATGCGAGCGCTTTGCGAAAATCCCTCAAAAAATACTATATATCCACCGATTTACTTTTTCGTATTTCTGAATTTCTTGAAAAAGATTTTTTTGCTTTCTTTTCTAAAAAGTTATCAGAAAAAATAAAATAACAGGCAAATTATGCCCGATAGAAATGTTGATTACTGAATAATTGATAATACTTTTGCAAAATATTTTTCAATAAAATAGGATAATGCTATGCTTCTGAAAACACGTTCAACCAATTTTGTAACCTTTTGTGAAAAATACTTCATAAAACAAGTGGTCAATAATGCCAAACGTATTATTGCAGAAGGTTTTAAAAGAAAATAAGGATTTTATTTATGGGAGAAAATTGAAATTATGAACAAAATGTAAAAAAGATGATTGGTTTAAAGAAAATAATAGGACAGATTTATCGTTAGAGGAGCAAAAACAAGCGTTATTTGTCATTTTGGGACAACGTTGGTGCATTTGAAGCGAAAAAAGAGGAGAGTTGCTGACCACTAAATGATATATTGAAAGTTAAGAATTGTAGGAAAAAGTGTATAAAAAGAAAAAATGACTTAAAAGTAGAAGAATGGTGCAAATATTTTTTATAGAAAGTTGGCTTTTGCCGTGTTTATTCCGCGAACGCAAAAAAACTTCAAGTTTTTTGCGTAGAAAACAAGAAAATAATGTATCTTTGCAGTGATAAAATATATTTTATGTTAGAAAATTCAAAATTCATGTTTTTGACGCAAAAAACATGAAAAATTAAATTAAAATCAAGTGAAAATCGTTGATAAAATAGAATCTAAAATAAAAAAAATCCCGCAAGGACAAGTCTTTACCTATACCGATTTCGATATTGATGTAGAAAGACAAGACACCATTGTGAAAACTTTGAATAACTTTGTAGCAAAAGGCAAAATTGCCAAGCTTTCAAAAGGGAAATTTTACAAGCCACAAGTTACTGAGTTCGGTACATTGTTGCCGTCTTCATATCAAATTGTGAAAGATTTTATCGAAAAAGACGGAAAAATAATCGGTTATCTTACAGGTTATTCAGTTTATAACGAATTACTGTTGACAACGCAAATTGCCAATAGTATACAAATTGGTACAAACAAATACCGACGACCGTTAAAACGAGGTAATTACATCAGTTTATTTATATTGCAACCTAACAAAATTACAAAAACAAATTTTCGTTTTTTACAAATTTTAGATGCAGTTCGTTTTGTTCGTTCCATTCCTGCTACAACAACAAACGAAGCCTGCAAACGTTTAATACAAATTTTCAAAGGATTGACTACCGAAGAACAAACAAAAATCACTAATTTAGCCTTAAATTATACTGATTATGTTCGTGCTTTGTGCGGTGCTATTTTGGAAATGAACAATGCTGATAAATCGTTACTTGTTTTGCTTGACAAATCATTAAATGGAGTAACGACTTATAAATTAGATATTTCAAACAATATTTTACCAACAAAAACAAAATGGCGAATAGTATGAACTTGCACGAAAATAAAGATTTGTTCATTGCGATAATCCGCGATATGGCCCAAAAAACTTCGATTTCAGAGGTTTATATCGAAAAAGATTATTGGCTCACACGCTCGCTGCAACGTTTGTCCCAAAACCCAAACGCCGAAAAAGTCGTTTTCAAAGGCGGAACGGCATTATCGAAAATCCAACTTACAAACCGTTTTTCGGAAGATATTGACATTGCAGTGATTGAGGCAGATTCTTTTTCGGGCAATCAATTAAAAATGCTAATAAAACGACTTGCCAAAGATATGGCTACAGATTTGGAAGAACGAGTTGTTATGGGAGTAACAAGCAAAGGTTCACGCTTTTACAAAGCTATTTATTTGTATCCGAATATTCTCGGCGAGGAAACGAAAACCGCCGTAAAATCAGGACAACTATTGATTGAGATTAACACTTTTGCAAATCCATACCCATATCAAAAACAACAAATTACCTCTTTTGTATCGGATTATCTTACGACATTAAACCGTACCGACTTACTCGAAAAGTACAATCTTGGTACTTTTTCAGTAAATGTACTTGACAAAAGTCGTACAATGATTGAAAAAATCGTTTCGCTTTTACGTTTTTCATTTTCAGAAAATCCTAAAAAAGAATTAACAAGTAAAATTCGACATTTCTACGATTTGTACTATTTGGCAAATGATGACGAATGTGCAAAATATTTTCAATCTCTTGATTTTCAGAAAGATATACAAGAACTTTTCATTCACGACCAACAAGAATTTGACGAACCGACAGGTTGGCAGACAAAGACAATAAAAGATTCACCTTTGATTTCAGATTTTCACGACTTATGGAGTACGTTAAGAGAAACATATTTGTCGGTACTTCCGATGTTGGCATTTACAACAATTCCTGATGAAAAAGTTATCGAAGAGAATTTCATAGAACTGATGAAATACCTAACTATCTGACAACCTAACTATCTGAAATATTATACATTAAAGATGCTTCTTCTATACTAAAAATTTTGATAGAAAGAATTAGCGTCTAAGAAACCAAAAAGAAGGTAGAGTTTTCTAATGGTCAGAAAATCTGAAGTTAGCTAAAAAGTGCTCTTTTTTCTTTTTTCCTCCCTTTTTTATTATCTTTGCACTTTATTTAAAAATCGTTCTACAATTAAATAATTTATGAAGTTAGAAACGTAAAATTTTATATAACAGAAATTTGAGCTTGTTGTTCTTAACAATATAAAATATGCAATGTTCGAATCCAATTTTTACAGCGAAACCTACTTACTTAAAGACATCAACAAATAACTTTCCCCAAAAATTACAGGTAACTTTCTAAATTGACCAACAAAACATTAAGATTTTAAATTTACCAGAAGGGAGGTGCGTAATTAAATGAAACTTCGCAAGTTGCTAAGGGCTGACTACAATTTTCTTTTCACAATAAACGCTGAATAATCAACATTTTTTTCAAAGTTTACCCATACACCATTGCGAAGACCAAAAATGTCAAAGTCTTTTATTGCATCATCGTAATGTTTCGAAATTCCAATTCTGTAAAGTCTGTTTCTTGCGTTTGTACTTCCAATTGCATATACCCTATTTTCAGGATTGTCTTTAGTAAATGCATAGACAGCAGAAACAACCGTAGCCAACACTTTTTCTGTATCTCCGTTATTTGAAATAGCTAGGTCGTCCATTTCCCCAGTTTCAGAATTTTTGTCTCCAAATCCGAGATTATAAACAAATGGCATCATCTCAGTAAAAGTTATAATTTTGGGAATTTTGCCCTTCTGTCCATGACTGATGAACTCGAAAGTTGTAAAACATTCACCCACATCCAATTCATATATGGGCAAATTCATTTTGTTATCATTTCAAAATCATAAATTTCTTTAGGAAGTGGATATTTAGCCAACATTTCCATAGCCAATTTAAGTTTTTTCTGAAAAACAGGTTTCTCATTGTACTTGTCCAAATCCTTGTTAATCCTGATTACAGGATTTTTTATGCTGTTCCATTCTTCTTTCGATACCATATTATCAGTATATTGTGTTTATTTTTATGATTTAAAAATCAAGTGAAAATTAAAGTGAATTTCAGCGACAAAAGTAGTTGAAAAAATTCAATTTTCCAAATTTCAGAAAAAAATGAATAAAAAGTTTTCAGTTTTCGAAATGAAATGAGGAATCTATCTTGTTTTGTATTTTTTCTCCATTTTTCTTTTTTCCTCTCTTTTTTATTATCTTTGCACTTTATTTAAAATTATACAACTTATGAAGTTAGAAACGTAAAATTTTATATTACAGATATTTGAGTTTTTTTCTTATTCTCTTCTGTTTGAAATCTGGTAAATTTCAGTATGGTAGGATAAGTTTCGAAAGTTCACGTCTTTGGCGTGGATTGTTTAGGCTTATTACATACAAAGGTGTTTACCAGAGCCAAAACAGGAGGATATGCTTAAAAACAGTTTCACGCTTTTTTTATGAACACGCCAATCTATATAGGAGAAATAATTAAAAACCATCTAACCGAACAAAAACGTTCAGTGGAATGGTTAGCCGCTTTGTTAGGATGTGATGCAAGCGCTTTGCGAAAATCCCTCAAAAAATACTATATATCCACCGACTTACTTTTTCGTATTTCTGAATTTCTTGAAATAGATTTTTTTGCTTTCTTTTCTAAAAAGTTATCAGAAAAAATAGAATGAATAAAAAACAGGCAAATTTTGCCCGATTATTAGGCAAATTTTGCACGTTAGAAATGTTGATTATTAAATAATTTATAATACTTTTGCAAAATATTTTTAAGTAGAAGTTGCGCCAGACACAAAAATAGGGTAAATGCTTATAAACTAATAACTTATATTATGGCATCAATAACAAATGTAATAGCAGTCGCAAATAGCGCGGCAACGAGTAATTAATTAATTTTGCAATAATTATGGCTGAAATGATACATATGGGAGAACTTATTGATAAACAGTTAAAAAAAAATGGACAAACTAAGGTATGGTTGGCTGAAACATTAGGGTATGAACGAAGAAATATTTACAAATTGCTAAAAAAACCATCAATGGACTCATTTTTATTGTTTAGGATTTCTAAAACATTTGACCGTAATTTTTTAGTCCTTATTATAAGCGTTGCCTTAAATTTTTGCTTTTTAACAGCAAACGGGCAGACATTATTAACGGGACAAATAACAGACAATGAAAAACAATCTGTAGCAGGAGCTTTGGTTATGATTTTAGATGAAACAGAAAGAGTATTTGCCTCCGAATTTACCGACTCGACAGGAGTTTTTTCTTTGACAATGCCTACAGCAGAGTTGGAAAAGTACAAATTTTATATCAGTTGTTTTGGTTACGGACCGCAAAAGTTTACATTAAAAGAAGCACAAAACCAAAAATCATTTGCGTTAGAAAACATTGTGCATGAGTTAGATGAAGTAATAGTGGCTGCGAACCGACCCGCAATAAAGCGAGAAATGGATAAATTTGTTGTACCGCAAATTTACCAATCACCATTGGCGCAAGGAAAAAGCATTGTAGATTTTTTAAAATTTGCTCCGCTTATAAATGTAAGTCAAGACGATGTCCTATCAATTTTAAATAAGGGAGCTGCCATAATATATGTAAATGGCAGGCGAAGTTCCATTGACTTAAAAAGTTTGCCAGCTGAAAATATTGAAAAGGTGGAAATTATACCTTATCCTGGCAGCGAATACAGAACAACTGATAAGAGTCGAGGAATCATCAATATCATTTTGCGCAAACCACCTGAAGACGGTATAATGGCAAGCGTAAGTATAAGCGATATGCAAAAAGAAAAATGGGAATTAAATTCTCCATCTTTAAGTATATTTTTCAATATTCAAAAGAAAAAAATTAATATTACAACTGGATTTTCAACCTATTACAGACCATCTTATTCCGAAGAAACGGGTATATATAATTACTACTCAGAGGATTTGGATATGAACAATAAAATTAATCACAATTCTTCGTATTATGGATTAGGCACTTATCTAAATTTGGATTACCATATAAATAAAAAACATACATTTGGATTTCGGGTATCATCGGGAGTTATTAATCAAAAAGAAAATAATATAGCCGAAACAAATTTTCGTGCTTTGAATTCTAATATTATTGATTCATCGGACGTTACAAACACAAAACTTAAAATGACAAATCCAAATTATTCAGTTTCAGGCAATTTGAATTATAATATCAAGTTTAATGACAAGCAAACAATAACTTTTGACCTTGATTATTATCATTCACAATCGGATCTGCCATATTATTATAAGATAGAAAAAACCAAAAACCAAATTGTTGAATTTTCAGAATTTCGTACAGAAGCTTCTGCAATAACAAATGGTTATAATTTTGCAACACGATTTCAACATCAATTTAATTCTGAAATGCAACTTAAGGCAGGAATGGAATGTTACGGAGCACAAAGAGATAATGATTATTTTTTAGGAAATAAAATAAATTCCATTTATATAAGCGACACATTACAAACTAACCGCTTTATTTTTAAAGATATAACAAGTGCAGCGTATATAGATTTTGATTGGGAAATAACAGATGAATTATCTTTGTCGGCAGGTTTGCGAGGTGAATATTATACATATGAAGGTAACCAAAAAACTTACAACCAAATAGTTTCTAATCAACACTTCAATTTATCGCCCTCTATTTCACTATATTATGAATTGCACGACGACCACGAATTGGGTTTTGACTTTACAACAAGTTATGAGCCACCAGGCTATTATTATATAAATCCTTTTAAAACTTATTATTCTCCAACCCTCTACAAAGAGAGTAATCCTGACTTACAACCATACCAAGAATATGAGTTTGCATTGGATTATACCTTTTTTTCAGACTATATGTTGATTTTTGAATATTGTTATACAAAAAATACATGGTCAGATTTTAGAATTCCATTGGGGAATGGGATAACAAAAATTAAACCTATGAATTATGGAAAAGATCACGAATATTATATAGGTTTTTTTATAAATAAGAAATTATTTAAGAATTATCTTTTTCTTTCTTTCAATCAGAGTATAAGATTTTTTTATGCAAATGACATTCCAAACGAAATAATAGCATTTAACGAATCTGGGCATTCTTTTAAAACTAACCTAAATATAAATACTGCTTTAAATAGGAAACAAGATTGGAGGTTTGAAACTCAATTCCATTTCACACCAAAAGCTGAAAGCGTTGCTTCAAATTTAAAAGCTCTCTATCTTTTATCTGCTAATTTTTCAAAAAAATTAAAAAATGGAAATTTATCTTTTGGGGTTAGAAATATTATTTACACTCCTATGAGAATATATTTAAATAGTGAAAATTATTCATTTATACAAGAATTTAACAATTTTGGTAGAACGTATTTCTTATCTTATAATATCAGATTTGGAAATAGCAAATCACGCGGCACGCAGAACCGAGAAAGTAATAGAATTCAAAATAGAATACAAGAATAAATAAAAATAATAAAAATAATATAAATATAAGGAGTAGCCGAAAATCCTTTATTCAAAGAGTAGGCATTTAAAATTTTATTAATTATGTTAAATAAAATTGCAAAAATCGAAAATTTTGTTGCAACCCTTGAAAGTGAACAACTATCAGATCAGCAACAATTTACATTAGCGGTTAATCCCGATGATGTAATGGGAGGAGCTACCTACAATGGAAAAGATTGCACAAATCCTAGAAAATGCAATGGTAGTACAAATGGGGGCGACTGTGTAAACCAAAAAAAATGCACTGATTCTCACAACGTAGGAAGTTGTGGTCCTGTAAAATTGGACCAACCTGTTGCTGCTACCGCTGATTAAGTAGGCAACAAATTCAATTGATGAAATGGGGTGAAATTCACACATGAAGAGTGGGTTCCCCCATTTTTTATTATTTTCTATTAAAAAACTCATAATATGAAATATAGCGAATATAACACGTTAGTTTCGCTTACTGAAAAAGTAAGTGCAATATACAACGCACTTTCAGATAAGTTTGTAGTTATCAAAAACGAAATAGTTGAAGATATTAATCTTCCTACTGCTCTTTTATTGCAAAAAAATAGCAAACTATATGGAGAATTACTTCAAGCAAGTGCAATTGTAGAAGATAATTATAACGAATATCAAATTATAAGACTACAAAGTATTGAAATAGATAAAAGTCCAAGTGAATTTAAACTAATGCTTAATCCAACATTGGATTGCAATCTAAAATGTTGGTACTGTTACGAAAAGCATATTAAAGGATCTAAAATAACGCACAATACTGCCGAGAATATAAAAAAATTTGTTAATAAAACTTTTGAACAAAATAAAACTCTATTAGCCTTTAGTCTTAGTTTTTTTGGAGGAGAGCCGCTGATTGGTTTTTCTAAAACGAAAGAATTAATTAATTTTATTGCAGATAATTGTAAAAAATATAATGTAAGTTTAAACATTTCGTTTACCTCAAATGGAGTTTTAATAAACAAAAAAATGGTTGATTTCTTAATTGGGCAAAGTGATAGAGTCAGTTTTCAAATTTCATTGGATGGCGGTGAAATTGAACACAACAAAGTAAGATTTTTTCCATCAAAAAAAGGAACATATAGAAAAATTTTACAAAATATTCAACTTTTGGCTCTAAACAGAATATCAGTTATTTTAAGAATTAACTATACTACCGAGAATTTATACTCTATTCCCTCTATTTTAACAGACTTAAAAGAATGGAAAGAAGAATGTAAAAGCTATTTAAAAATTGATTTTCAACGTGTTTGGCAAGACGGTATGAGCGAGTTGGACATCGACCCTATTCTGGATAATTTTGCAGATGCAGGCTTTATGGTGTCTTCTCCTTTTCATAATGTTGATAATTTAAAATTTTCTTGTTATGCCGATAAGTTAAACCAAGTTCTTATTAACTATAACGGAGATGTTTACAAGTGCACTGCAAGAGATTTTTCTATCGAAAACCGTTTTGGTTATCTTTCCGAAACTGGCGATATTGTTTGGACCATAATGACTCCCGAAGAAAGGATCGAAACAAAAATGCAAAAAGAGGTGTGCAAAACCTGTTCTATATTACCTTTGTGCGGGGGTGGGTGCAGTCAAAAATGCGTAGAAGGTTGTTATGGAGATGATTGCACGTATGGTTATGATGAAAATGCAAAAAAAGAGATTGTTTTAAACCGATTTTATAACTATTTTGTAAAAAAACATGAGAAAAGTACCGATTTACAGACAGTTAGAGAGTAATGATTGCGGGCCTGCTTGCATACAGATGCTATCCCATTTTTACGGACGTAAATATTCTTTAAAAACGCTTAAAAGTTTTTGCGAAACTTCTCGTCTTGGTTTCTCTGTGAAAGATGTTATCAACACTTGCGAAAAAATTGGAATAAAAGGCTATGCCGTAACAATTAATCTTAAAGAAATTTTGAGAATGCCTCTGCCCGCAATTCTCTATTTTAAAAGAGGACACTTTGTTGTGTTGGAGAAGATTAAGCGGAAAAAAGAAGATTATTTTTATATTATCGACCCCGATGAAGGACGCGTAAGAATCAGTTATGAAGAGTTTTACGAAAAAATATTTATAAACGAACAGTGTATTGCAATAGTTTTGGCTCCAAACAACAATTTCAATGAAATAAACAGTGAGTTAAAAGAAGATGATTCAGACAATATATGGAAATCTGCACGTGAAATGTTTAGTCTGCACAAAGGAAAATTTACGCTTATAACTATTTTAACGCTTTTTTCAATGGCAATAACATGGGTTTTGCCAATGATCTTCAGAAAAACGGTTGACGAAGGAATTGCTCTTAAAGATATTAATTTAGTGTGGATTTTGCTTATTTCACAACTTCTTTTTTATATTGGTTTCACGGTAACAAACAGTATATCAACTTTTTTGTTGTCAAAAACGGGATTCAGAATAGGAATTGAATTAGTTGCTAAGTACCTGCTCAAAGTAGTTGATTTACCAATTAGTTATTTTGATACACGTTTTAATTCTGATTTAATACAACGATTAAATGATCAAGATAGAGTTAACAGCTTTGTTACAAATACACTCGGGACTATGATTCTATCAATAGTAAACTTGCTGGTATTCAGTTCTATATTGTTTTATTTTAATCCTTTTGTTTTTGCAATATTTTTAATTTCTACAATTTTATCGTTTTTTTACACTATATTTTTTAAACGAAAAAGAAAACATATCGATTATTCTTTGTTTTCATTAGAATCGGAGAGACGCAATTCAATTTATGAAACCATTATGGGTATGCCCGATATTAAAATAAATAACTCGCAAAATATCAGAATTTTAAATTGGAATAATTTTCAGTTGAAAATCAATAAACTTCATTTAAAATCAATCTATTTAGAAACTTTCTTTTCTGAGGGCGTGGGTTTTATAGGTAGTTTAAAAAATCTTTTTGTAACAGGTTTATGCGCATTTTTGGTTATTCAGGAACAAATGACCATAGGTACAATGATGACAACAAGTTTTTTACTTGGTCAACTTGGTAGTCCGATAAACAGATTGTTGAATTTTTCTATCGAGTTGCAACTCAGCAAATTATCACACGGCAGAGTATCTGAAATTTTAGAACGCCCCAAAGAAGAAAACGACAAAAAGCCATTATTAGATAACACAACTTTAAACAAAGGTATAATGTTTAATAATGTCAATTTTAAATATAGTGGCACCCTAAGTCCAATAATTTTAAACAACATCATTCTAAAAATTGAACATAAAAAAATCACGGCAGTAGTTGGTGTCAGCGGTAGCGGAAAAACAACGCTTTTAAAATTACTTTTAGGATTTTATTATCCTGTTGAAGGCGCAGTTTTGTTAGGCAACAACGATATTTCAAAAATAAACTGCAACGAATGGCGAAAACGATGTGGCGTTGTGATGCAAGACGGTTATATTTTCAGTGGAACCATTGCCGAAAACATCGCAATTTCAGAAGAGAAACCCGATTTTGAAAAATTGCAAAAAGCCGTAAAACTTGCCTGTTTAGAAGATTTTGTCAAAGAAATGCCCATGGGGTTTTACACAAAAATCGGTGAAACGGGACTTCCTATAAGCGGCGGTCAAAAACAGAGAATTTTAATCGCTCGTGCCGTTTACAAAAACCCCGACTACATCTTTTTCGATGAAGCAACAAACTCATTAGATGCCAACAACGAAAAGGAAATAATGAACAATTTAGACAATTTTTTTGAAGGTAAAACCGTTTTAATAATTGCACATCGCCTAAGTACAGTCAAAAATGCAAACAAAATTGTCGTATTAGACAAAGGAATAATCGTAGAACAAGGCAACCACGCCGAACTTACAGCATTAAAAGGAAAATATTTTGAATTAGTCAAAAACCAACTTGAACTTGGAAATTAAACCAATAAAATACAATAAATGATGCAATTGGTAGCGACAATAAAAATGAAATTTTGTTTCTTTTTTCGTTATAAATTAGGTAGTTAGGAAAGGATATAATCATAAATTAATTGCAGCTCGGGGCATGCACGTACGGGATGTGGGTGAGTGAGGTCTAAAAGTCTGAAATATTTGTGAAAAATATTCGACAATCGAGTTTGCGCTAAGTCAGGAGTTCTGAAAAATATGACTCATATTTACTTACCTTGTTTTATCCGACATATCCGACATTTATCCGACATTTATCCGACATATCCGACATTTGCTAATTCATAATATGCAGATTTTTTTTCTCCAATACGCTGAAAAACTCCTTTTTCAGTCAAAGAATCTAAATCTCGTAAAGCGGTTCTGTCTGTTGTTCCTTTATTCCTGACTTCGACAATGCGACACCCAAATAGTATAAAATTGGCATTTTAAGCCACTTTTAGGACTTTTTGCGACACCCGCCCGAAATCTTATTCTATTGATTTTCAGTGTGTTACAAAAATATTTTTTAAAAGTGTCGAAGTCAGGAGATACTATTTTTTCAATCGCAAATTCACTTTTGCACTTAATAAATGAAAGAAATACTCTTTTAAAGGGGTTGAATTGAATTTTTTAATTTTTCCTTAATTCCTGAAGCTATTCAGGTTCGTTAATATATCTATTGTGTAATATACGGTTTAGGCGGATTGGACACAAGCACATCATCCATTAATTTAATTAAACAAACTTTTTTCTCCATTTTTCTTTTTTCCTCCCTTTTTTATTATCTTTGCACTTTATTTAAAAATCGTTCTACAATTAAATAATTTATGAAGTTAGAAACGTAAAATTTTATATAACAGATAATTGAGCTTTTTACTCTTATTCTAAATTCTCGAAATCTAGTAAATTTCATCCGATGAATAAGGGTACGAAAGTTTACACTCATAGAGTGTGAACTGTTCGTGCTTATATCGGATGAAAGGGTTTACTAGAGCCACGAGAAATGTATAAGCATAATACGCGAATAGTTTCACGCTTTTTT
>WRMI01000084.1 GCA_009777175.1 Marinilabiliaceae bacterium | reverse complement strand
ATATCCGCTCTCTGAGGTGTTTGACGAAACCTTGCACTGCGAATAGTTCAAAGCCACGCCTAAACAACGTGAACTCCAAACTTATCTTTCAGTACTTCAAATCGTCAAACTTTCAGAGAGAAAGATAATCTCGTCACTAATTAATATGCCTAAATATTATTATTTCATGCCATTCAGCACTTTTATATCATTAAAAAATTTTTTTTTGTTAAATTTTAGGGTGCAAAGATAGATGAAATTTTTTTTGAAACAACAAAAAAAAATTATTTATTTTATTTTATTATTTTTGCAAAAAAATTTATACAAATGAGACGTAAAAACAAAGAAAAACCAATTCTTGAAAAAGTTTTGATAACCGATGTAGCGACCGAAGGAAAAGGTGTCGGGAAGGCTGATGATAAAGTTGTTTTTGTAAAACAGAATGTACCCGGTGATATAGTTGATATTCAGGTTTCTAAAAAGAGAAGTAACTATTATGAAGGATATCCAATAAAATTTCATCAATATTCTGATATCAGGGTCGAGCCTTTTTGTGAACATTTTGGAGTTTGCGGTGGATGTAGCCGACAAAATATTATCTACGAAAAACAGATTCAATTCAAAGAAAATGAGGTATATAATAATCTAAAACGAATCGGAAAAATAGAATTACCTGATATTTTGCCAATTTTAGCATCACCTTTGACACAATTTTACCGCAACAAACTTGAGTTCACCTTCTCGAATCGCCGATGGCTTACTTCCGCAGAAATTGACCAAGAAAACATTGATACAAACGGGCTTGGATTTCATATTCCCGGTATGTTTAATAAAGTTGTTGATATAAAAAAATGTTGGTTACAAGATGAGCCATCAAATGCTATTAGGTTGGCAATCAAAGAATTTGCAATACAAAATTCTTTATCTTTTTTTGATTTTCGCATCCAAAAAGGCTTTTTAAGAAACCTTATAATTCGAACGACATCCATTGGTGAAGTAATGGTTATCATTGTCTTTTTCCACGAAGACGAAAAGGCACGAATTGAAATATTTAATCATTTAATAAAATTATTTCCACAAGTTACCTCTTGGATGTATGTTATTAACAGTAAATCAAACGATTCTCTATCAGACCAAACTGTCAAATTGTTTCACGGGCGCGATTATATTGTAGAAACGCTTGAAAATTTGCACTTTAAAATAGGTCCAAAGAGTTTTTTTCAGACCAATAGTTTACAAACATTGAACCTTTATCGAATAATCAGAGATTTTGCGGATTTATCGGGCATAGAGACCGTTTATGACCTTTATACAGGAACGGGCAGCATTGCAAATTTTGTTGCATTTAAATCAAAAAAAGTAGTCGGAATTGAGTATATTTCCGAAGCAATTATCGATGCCAATGAAAATTCAAGAATTAACAACATTTCAAATACTCTTTTTTTGAACGGTGATATAAAAAATATTTTAAACAACCAACTATTTGAAAAAGAGGGCTTTCCAAATGTTTTAATAACCGACCCGCCCCGAGCAGGAATGCACAAAGATGTTACTGATACTATATTAAATTCCGCACCCGAAAAAATTGTCTATGTTAGTTGTAATTCTGCAACTCAAGCACGCGATATCAATTTGTTGGACTCAAAATATAAAGTGATTAAAATTCAGCCTGTTGATATGTTTCCACATACGCATCATGTAGAAAATGTTGTTTTATTGAAACGAAAATAATATAAAAATAAAAAATTTCATCTATTTTTGCCGCAAATTTAATTTAAATAAAATGTACGACTTCATATCAGGGAAAGTGGTTCAGAGTGGACCAGCGCATGTTGTTCTTGAGAATAACGGATTAGGTTTTTTTATAAATATTTCGCTAAATACCTATTCAAATTTGAAAAATCAGAGCGAAATAAAACTATTTGTACACGAAAATATTCGTGAAGATGCATACAACCTTTATGGGTTTAATGATATTGACGACAGGGAGTTATTTAGGCAATTAATTTCAGTTTCGGGTATCGGACCAAATACGGCACGGATGATGATGTCATCTATGTTGTCAAACGAATTACGGGCTGCGATTTTGTCCGGTAACGTTGACCTTCTAAAAACCTTAAAAGGCATTGGATTGAAAACTGCACAGCGAATAATAGTAGAACTGAAAGATAAACTTGGCAAAGAACCTGCTGATAGTAAAATCTTTACTGATATAACCAATACTGTTAAAGAAGAGGCATTGTCAGCATTAGTCATGCTTGGTTTTTCAAGGACGGCATCACTAAAAGCAGTAGAAAAGATTATTTCTGCACAGCCAGACTGCAAAGTAGAAACTGCAATAAAACTTGCTCTTAAAATGTTGTAGGAAAACTATTTTTTCCTTTTTTCTCGTTTTTTCTTTCTTTTGAATGCCTCTTTTACAAATGGTTGTATCATCAATGGTTGTCCTTTGTATTTTGCACGATTAAAGGCTTTCATAAGATGTACGTCATGTTTTGATTCTGACTCAAAAATTGAATACTTCTTTTGAATATCAATTTTTCCTATTGAAATTTTTATTTCGGGGGTCTGACGATTAATAATATTTATTAAAGTATTAGGATTCAGTTTGTTATTACTCCCAATGTTGATTGTATATCGGGTATATTTTCCAAAGTCTGAAAGTTTAATATTTTTCGCTTTGTCCTTATTAAATAGTTTTTTCTCTTCGTGGACAATGTTGAGGTCGGGTGCTTTCTGATAATCTGCATAATATTTATTGAACTGCAGCGCCATAAATTTCTTAATAATTTCTTCTTTGGAAAGATTTCCGAGTCTTATGGTCATTTCGATCATATAACTATCAAGTTCATAACCTTTTGGAGTAGCGTTTGTTACAATATCTACGAAATTAAAAAGTCTTTTTTCGAACACTTCTTTACCAGATGGTATTTTACATTTAGAAAAAATAACTCCTGCAAATCTTTCAAAAAAAGGAATTCTTCTTGTTTCGGCTGTGGAAATGATAGCGGCTGAGATGCCTAATTTTCCGGCTCTTGCGGTTCTTCCGCTTCGGTGGATATAATTTTCGGGGTCGTCGGGAAGGTGAAAATGTATTACGTGAGTTAAATCGTCGACATCGAGTCCTCGTGCTGCGACATCAGTAGCAACTAATAGTTGTAAATTTCGGTTGCGGAAACGGCTCATCACTAGGTCTCTTTGTGCCTGTGACAAGTCGCCATGAAGCGAATCAGCATTATAACCGTCTGAAATTAATTTATCAGCAATTTCCTGCGTTTCAATGCGTGTACGACAAAAAATAAGGCTATAAATATCGGGGTTCATATCAGCAATACGGCGTAGTGCCTGATAACAATTTTGAGGTTTGGTTTCATAAAATTCGTGAGAAATATTTTTATGTGCCTTATTTTCGGGTCCAACGCTAATTCTTTCAGGATTTTTCATGTATTGTCCTGCTATCCGCAAAATATCATTCGGAATAGTTGCCGAGAACAAGAAGGTCTGTTTTGAATTGGGCATCTCAGAAAGTATAGTGTCAATTTCCTCTTTAAATCCCATTTTGAGCATTTCGTCGGCTTCGTCTAAAACTAAAAATTGTATTTCTGAAAGGTCTAATTTTTTACGCTTAATCATATCATTAACGCGACCGGGAGTTCCGACAACAATTTGGCAGCCATGTTTTAACTCTTTAATTTGTTGCATAATAGATGCGCCGCCGTATATTGAGACTATTTTTATCGGAAGATTTGTTGCAAAAGTTCTTAAATCGTCAGTAATTTGAAGGCACAATTCGCGAGTAGGGCTTAAAACAATTGTTTGAACGACATCCGAAAAAGTGTCAATTTTGTTAAGAATAGGCAATCCAAAGGCAGCAGTTTTGCCTGTTCCTGTTTGCGCCATCGCAATTAAATCTTTGTCGTTATCAAGAATAAAAGGAATAACTTTTGCTTGAATTAGAGTAGGTGTTAAAAATCCGATTTTTGAAACGGATTCTAACAATTCGGACTTAAGTCCGGTTTCATAAAAAGTCTGCATCTAAATTTGTTGAAATTTTTGCAAAAATAATGCACAAAAGCTCTCGGGGGTGCTTGCCATATTTTTGACATAATTATATATTTTTGGTTTACTTTAAAAATGCAAAAGTAATTGAAATTTTTAAATTACAAGCGTTTTAAAAAAAATTGTAATTATTCTCATCCGTCCAGATTTCTCTTATTTATTTCGGTAATTATTTGATATTATGTATATAATGCATTAAACTTATGAAAAATTGAAATCTCTGTTTTATTGTTTGTATTAAGAGCTTTTAAACAACAAAGGCAATCCCCTAATATTGCGCAAAACTCTTTTTTTCAAACAGCACCCTTAATAGAAAATCGGACACCTGCCAGTCATCCCTTATTCTCTTATTCAACTTTACACTAAAAACGAAAAAAAATATTAATTATTAACATTTTTTTACGAAAAATTTGTTTAATAAAAAAAGAATGCTTTTCTTTGCCGCCGAAATCTATACGAAAAATTCTATTTATTTCCTTTATTTCTCTGATATTCAGAGGCTAAAATCACCCAAATTATTAAATAAAATCATATTATTTTATGTATGACATCATTGAGTTGAGCAAAAAACTCCTATCAGATTTGCGTAACATCGCAAAAGAACTTGACATCAAAAAAGTTGAGTCCCTTAAGAAACAAGACCTGATCTATGCAGTATTAGATGCACAGGCGGTAAAAGTTTTGGAAAAGAACAAGTCCAAAGAAAAAAAACCAACCGATTTAGTTGCAAATGAAACTGTATCCTCAAAAGCGGATAAAGTTCAGGAAACAGTTCCCAAAAGCAGAAGAAAACAGAAAAAACCTGTAAATCAGAAAAAAGAAGATATTTTGCAGAGCACTCCCGCCGAGACGCAAATTATCGAAATACCTGAAAACAACAAAACAGAGGAAGTACGCAAAAATCAGCAACTCGAACCAAAACAACCCAACGAAAACAAAAAAGAGAAACATCACAAAAAGTTCGAAGAAAATAAGAAATGGAAAAACGCAAATAACAACCGCAACAACGGCGACAGAAATAATAACAACCGCAACAACGGCGACAGAAATAATAATAACCGCAACAACGGCGATAGAAATAACAACGACCGCAATAATAACGAAAAAAATATTGACGGAAATAAAAACGAAAACCGTCATCAAAAAAAACAATTTGATAGACCTCGAGAAGAACGAACCTTTGATTTTGACGGACAGATTACGGCATCAGGTGTACTCGAAACGGTTGCTGACGGCTATGGCTTCTTGAGGTCATCTGACTATAACTACCTTAATTCACCTGACGACATATATGTTTCTCAATCTCAAATAAAACTTTTTGGTATTAAAACAGGAGATTTAGTTGAAGGAACAGTGCGCCCCCCAAAAGATGGCGAAAAATATTTTCCTCTTGTAAAAGTAGGACTTATCAACGGTCGTTCACCTGATTTTGTTCGAGACCGAGTCCCTTTTGACCATTTGACACCAATTTTTCCTAACCAAAAATTTCATCTTACGGGTGCGCGGTCAAATATTTCAACAAGAGTAGTAGATTTGTTTTCGCCCATCGGCAAAGGGCAGCGCGGGTTGATCGTAGCACAGCCTAAAACAGGAAAAACAGTATTATTGAAAGATATAGCAAATGCAATTGCATATAATCATCCCGAAGTTTACATGATGATACTTTTAATTGACGAGCGTCCCGAAGAAGTTACTGATATGGCTCGCAGCGTGAACGCAGAAGTTATTTCATCCACTTTTGACGAGCCCGCCGATAAGCACGTTAAAGTTGCTAACATCGTACTCGAAAAAGCAAAAAGAATGGTAGAATGCGGTCACGACGTTGTTATTCTTCTCGATTCAATTACAAGATTAGCAAGAGCATACAATACCGTTTCACCAGCATCAGGAAAAATTTTATCTGGCGGCGTTGACGCTAATGCATTACACAAACCTAAAAGATTCTTTGGAGCAGCACGAAATATCGAAAACGGTGGCTCACTGACTATTTTAGCAACAGCACTCACTGAAACAGGCTCAAAAATGGACGACGTGATTTTCGAAGAATTCAAAGGTACTGGAAACATGGAACTTCAATTAGATAGAAAATTGTCAAACAAAAGAGTATTCCCATCTGTGGACATTACAGCATCATCTACACGAAGAGAAGACCTACTTCTCGAAAAAGAAGTGATGAACAAAGTGTGGATACTACGTAACTATTTGTCTGATATGTCATCAGTGGAAGCAATGGAATTTACTAAAGAGAGAATGGAAAAAACTGAATCTAACGAAGAGTTTTTAATTTCTATGAACTCTGAATAGTGAATGAGTGAATGAGTAAATGAGTGAATGAGTAAATGAGGGAATGAGAGAATGTGTGAATGAGGGAATGAGGTAATGAGTGAATGAGGGAATGAGGGAATGAGGGAATGAGGGAATGAGGGAATGAGGGAATGAGAAAATGAGTAAATGAGGGAATGTGTGAATGAGTGAATGTGTGAATGAGAAAATGAGTAAATGAGTAAATGAGGGAATGAGGGAATGTGTGAATGAGGGAATGAGGGAATGTGTGAATGAGGGAATGAGGGAATGTGTGAATGAGGGAATGAGGGAATGTGTGAATGAGTGAATGTGTGAATGAGAAAATGAGTAAATGAGTAAATGAGGGAATGAGGGAATGTGTGAATGAGGAAATGTGTGAATGAGGGAATGTGTGAATGAGTGAATGTGTGAATGAGTAAATGAGTAAATGAGGGAATGAGGGAATGTGTGAATGAGGAAATGTGTGAATACAAAAATGCGACAATCGAGTTTGCGCCAAGTCAGGAGTTCTGAAATTATAAAATTGATATCAGATAAATTCCAAGAATAACAGAATTCTGAATATCTAAACATCTATGTAATGCAAGAGCAATACCTGCTAACCACTAACCACTAATCACTAACCGCTAATCACTAATCACTAACCACTAACCGCTAATCACTAACCACTAACCACTAATCACTAACCACTAATCACTAACCACTAACCACTAACCGCTAATCACTAACCACTAACCACTAACCACTAACCGCTAACCACTAATTTCTACCTTTTCACTATTTTTACCATTTCATTGCCTACTTTTACAAAATAAACTCCTGTCGGCAAGTGTGTAATATCTATTTCTACAGTTGCAGGATTCACGGTAGACGGTACACGGTTTACGGGAGACGGTACACGGTTCACGGGAGACGGTACACGGTTCACGGTACACGGTTCACGGTGAACAATGCTACCTGTTATATCTAATATTTCAATAGTGTGTATGTTATTCGCCCCTACATCTGAAAACTGATAACTGAAAACTGAAAACTGACCACTTGTCGGATTTGGATATACCTGCAATTTTGTTAAATTAGGAACTTCAATACCAACTTTGTCTGTTTTAACCTCAAGTGGTAGCGATGGTACTCCCGCAGAATAGTTTTGGTTTTCTGCAGAACGGGCAAAAATATAGTAAGTAGTGTTATCTGTTAAACCTTCAAATAATGTTTCAATTTGCCAATTATTTTCAGAAACATCGCTGGTGAGGCTAATTGAATATTCGACAGTTTGACCATTTTCGGGCGGTGAAACAGGATAAATAGCAAGGATAGTTGTGCCGATTTGTTCTATTATTGGTGTTTCAACTATTGCACCCGAAGCTTGTGTGATTTCAAAATCATCACTTAAATAGGTAATATCATAATTGCTGCCTGCGGTTAATGTACCCTGATTTATAAGATAAATACCAACATCCTCGCCTGAATCGCGACTTAAAGCACCGCTAAATTCATCCGTGCCAATTAAATCAGGCACAACTGTAAATTCAAAAATTGGGTCACTTTCTCCGTAAACTTTGATTTGGTTTGGATTGGCAGATACAATAATAGGTTTTTGTGTAATTTCAAAATCATCACTTAAATAGGTTAAATTATAATTGCTACTCGCAGTTAATGTACCCTGATTTATAAGATAAATACCAACATCCTCGCCTGAATCTCTACTTAAAGCACCGCTAAATTCATCCGTACCAATTAAATCAGGCACAACTGTAAATTCAAAAATCGGGTCATTTTCTCCGTAAACTTTGTTTTGGTTTGGATTGGCAGATACAATAATTGGTTTTGGTGTAATTTCAAAATCATCACTTAAATAGGTAATATCATAATTACTACCTGCAGTTAATGTACCCTGATTTATAAGATAAATACCAACATCCTCGCCTGCATCTCTACTTAAAACACCGCTTAATTCATCCGTACCAATTAAATCAGGCACAACTGTAAATTCAAAAATTGGGTCACTTTCTCCGTAAACTTTGCTTTGGTTTGGATTGGCAGATACAATAATTGGTTTTTGTGTAATTTCAAAATCATCACTTAAATAGGTAATATCATAATTACTACCTGCAGTTAATGTACCCTGATTTATAAGATAAATACCAACATCCTCGCCGGAATCTCTACTTAAAGCACCGCTAAATTCGTCCGTGCCAATTAAATCAGGCACAAAAGTATATTCAAAAATTGGGTCACTTTCTCCGTAAACTTTGCTTTGGTTTGGATTGGCAGATACAATAATTGGTTTTTGTGTAATTTCAAAATCATCACTTAAATAGGTTAAAGTATAATTGCTGCCTGCAGTTAATGTACCCTGATTTATAAGATAAATACCAACATCCTCGCCTGAATCTCTACTTAAAGTACCGCTAAAATCATCAGCACCAATTAATGAGGGTGTAAAAGAATAAGCAAAAACAGGGTCGGTTTCTCCGTAAACTTTTGTCTGGTTGGGAGTTGCCGTTACGCTTATTGGTATAGCTGTAATTTGAAAATTAGAACTTATTAAATTGAGGTTATAATTATTACCTGCCGATAAAGTACCCAGAGTTATGGCATAAAATCCAACATTATTACCCGCTACCCTACTTAGTGCGCCTGAAAACCTATCCGACCCAATTAATGCAGGCGAAAAAGTATAAGAAAAAACAGGGTCAACTTCTCCATAAACTTTGCTCTGATTGGCAGTTGCCCTAATAGTAATTGGTTTTTGTGTTATTTCAAAAATAGCACTAATAAAAGTTATATTATAATTACCACCCGCAGTTAAAGTACCCAGAGTTATTGCATATTTATTAACATTTTCGCCGCGGTCTCTACTTAAATCGCCGCTAAATGTATCGAAACCTAACAAAGGAGGGTTGAATTTATACTCTAAAATTGGATCTGCATCACCATAAATTTTACTTTGCCCTTCGGCTGCGGTTATGGTTATGGGCATGGCATCTATCGTGATATAAAAAACTTTTGTGTCTATACCAAAAATATTTTCTGCTGTTACAGAAAAGTTATAATTACCAATCGCGGTAGGCACACCACTAATTTCACCATTTGCGGAAAGTGTTAATCCCGGAGGGAAATTATTTATACCGTGGGCGGTAAAAGACCATGTAATTAAATTTGGCAAAGTTCCTGACGCAGATAATGAGAGATTGTAAACATTACCAAAAGTACCATTTGGCAACTGAGAAGGAGTTGTTATAGCAGGAGGAACAGGTGTTTGACCACCACCGCCCCAGTTAAAGTGAATATAATTAAGATCTAAAAAATAAGCACTACTAGAAAAGGTTTGACGATTAGTGGCAGGAAAGGAATTGCCATTGATTATTGAAGTTGCAGAACGTGTTTGAGCTGAAGCATTTCCTAAGTTGTAAAAAGTTCGATAAAATACATCAGTTTTATCTAATTCTGTTTGGGACAAAAGAGGAAATTTAAAAATATTGTTGACTTTAAAGGCAGCACCGCTACAACCATAAAACATTTCACCTGCAAAAATATCACCTACTGTAGTAATTCCGCTTGGTAGGTTAAATATTTCGTTCATTGTAAAAGAAGAGCCATTACATAAAAAGAACATACTTCGTGCAAAATTGTCTCCTGCTGAAGTAATCCCACTTGGTAAGTTAAATATTTCGTTCATTGTAAAAGAAGAGCCATAACATTGATAAAACATAAGGCCTGCAAAATAGTAACCTACTGTCGTAATTCCGCTCGGTAAGTTAAATATCTCGTTCATTGTAAAGGAAGAGCCAGAACAGTTATTAAACATATAGTATGCAAAATAGTTACCTACAGCAGTAATCCCACTTGGTAAGTTAAATATTTCGTTCATTGAAAATGATGTGCCAGAACATAACCAGAACATACTTCGTGCAAAATTGTCTCCTGCTGAAGTAATCCCACTTGGTAAGTTAAATATTTCGTTCATTGTAAAAGAAGTGCCAGAACAGCCTGAAAAAATACCGCTTGCAAAATTGTCTCCTACGGTAGTAATTCCACTTGGTAAGTTAAATACTTCGTTCATTGTAAAAGAAGAGCCAGAGCAATCAAAAAACATACTGCTGGCAAAAAAGTTACCTACTGCAGTAATTCCGCTTGGTACGTTAAATATTTCGTTCATTGTAAAAGAAGAGCCTGAACAGTCTCTAAACATATAGTATGCAAATTCGTTTCCCACTGTCGAAATTCCGCTTGGTAGATTAAATATTTCATTCATTGTAAAAGAAGTGCCTGAACAGTTATTAAACATATTGGAGGCAAAATTGGCTCCCACATTAATAATTCCGCTTGGTAAGTTAAATATTTCGTTCATTGTGAAGGAAGTGCCAGAACAGTCTCTAAACATATAGTATGCAAAATAGTTTCCTATTGTAGTAATATTATTCCAATCGTTGTTAAAGTTAAAAAACTGCCCCATAGTAATATATCTGCAACCCCAAAAAGTATAAGCCCATTCATAAGATGTTGGGGCGGTACCTGCATTAAGTTGCGCTTGTGTGCGTGTCATTAACGGAGTAATGGGAGATAAAACTTTAGTTAACATATCTTTATTAGATTGGATATTAGCACCATCAGTGCCGTTATAAAACCCAAAAGCTGCAAACCAAGCATCGGTTGATGCGTTTGGGGTAATGGTTATGGTATAAACACCAACTGCAGAGTATGTGTGGGGGATGCCAATACTTGAGGTTGAGTTTTGAGGCGCACCGCTATTTGTGTTTGCAATGGTTTGTTGCGTGCCATCGCCCCAATTTATGTTCCAATTATATGGTTTGTTCCATACTCCGTTTAAGTATCCGCTAAGGGGAATACTAAAAGTTGCACCTGCAGACATCGTAACTTCAAATTGGAAAAATTCTTGTGCTGCTGCGTGTTGCGTAAAACTAAACAGCAGGGCAGTGAGGAAAAGGGTTGCTGCTTTTCGGAGCTTTTTAAGGACTATGTTGCAAACAGGTAGGTTTGCACTTGCTTTTTGGCAAACTCTTTGGTTTGCACTTACATTGTTGAGATGTGTCATTTTGTAAAGGTATTAAGTTAATATCAATAAATTTTGGTTATAAAATAAAATGCAAAGATAACATAATTTTTTCTTTTTTAGCCACAAATTTCACTAATTATTTCTTTTTAGCCACTAATTTGTTATTGAATTTATTGAAATGCACTAATTTTCACGAATTTTTTTTTTTTTTGTGAAACCTTTGTGGTTAGTTTTTTAACGCAAAGTCGCAAAGTTGAGAACGCAAAGGGTCGCAAAGGATTGTTAGCCACTAATTACACGAATTATTTTTTCTTTATTTTAAAAATTAAAAATGCAAAGATAAAACATTTTTTTTTAGATGGGTTTGTTTTTTTATTTTTTTTGCCACTAATTACACGAATTATTTTTTTCTTTATGAAATAAAATGCAAAGATAAAACATCTTTAACCTGTATTATTCATAAAAATTGAAACAACCGCAAGTATCGCTCCTACAATGTTGGGTATCATTGTGCGTGCGACCCTTGCGGTCGCACGTTTTCCATTCCGAATAATATTGTAGGGGCGAGGCTTGCCCTCGTCCTTTTTTATTTAGGCAACCGCAAGGGTTGCCCCTACAATGTTGGGTATCATTGTGCGTGCGACCCTTGCGGTCGCACGTTTACCATTTCGAATATTATTGTAGGGGCGAGGCTTGCCCTCGTCTTTTTTTATTTAGGCAACTGCAAGGGTTGCCCATACAAATGTTGGGTATCATTGTGTGTGCGACCCTTGCTGTCGCATAATTTCCATCCCGAATATTATTGTAGGGGCGAGGCTTGCCCTCGTCTTTTTTTATTTAGGCAACCGCAAGGGTTGCCCCTACAAATGTTTATCTGTCTCGTCCTAAAAAAAGTTTACAGATTTATACTTAAATACTGATATTAATTTACAATTAATTTTTAATCCTATTTTATGTTTACAAATGTAAAAAGATTTTAT
>WRMI01000083.1 GCA_009777175.1 Marinilabiliaceae bacterium | reverse complement strand
CCTCAATTATTGTACGTTTTTCAGATTCACTGAATTTTTTTACGGTTATTAATTGAAAATAACCTTTCTTTAATCCTACTTTTGATTTACTCATTTTAATGTTTTTTGTGTAAACCTATTTTAGGACAAGACACCTACACTCATTCCCTCATTTATTAAGGGCGGGCGACCGCAAGGGTGCGCCCCTACACTCATTCACTCATTCCCTCATTCTCTCATTTACTCATTCTCTAAAATTATATACCGCACTTGCTTGCGCTGTGGGTACTAAAATAATATCATTTACATTAACGTGTTTGGGTCTTGTAACCAAAAATTCGATGGCTTCTGCCACGTCTTCGGCATTTAAAGGAGTAATTCCTTTATAAACGTTATCTGCTTTTTGCTTGTCGCCGTGGTATCTAACGAGGGAGAATTCAGTTTCGACCATTCCCGGCGAGACCGCCGAAACTTTAATGTTATAAGGCAATAAATCGATTCGCATACCCTTTGTAATTGCGTTCACAGCAAATTTAGATGCGCAATAGACATTTCCGTTAGCGTAAACTTCGTGTCCTGCGATTGAGCCGATATTTACAATATGCCCATTTTTTCGTTCCATCATACCCGGGATAACTATTTGAGTAATATATAGTAATCCTTTGATATTGGTATCAATCATTCTTTCCCAATCGTCTCTGTTTCCTTTGTCAATTGGGTCTGCGCCCGCAGCAAGTCCTGCATTGTTTATCAGAACATCGATTTTTTTCCAATCATCCGGAAGGCTTTCAAAGGCTTTTTTGCACTCATCGTGATTACGTATATCAAAATTTAAGGGGATAACAAGGTCGTTGCCCGTTGAAATTTCCGAAATCAAAGAATCAAGTAATTCTTTTCTACGCCCTGTGATAATTACTTTATAGCCTGAGGAAAACATTTTTTTTGCTGTCGCTCTACCTATGCCAGAAGTGGCGCCGGTTATTAATGCTATTTTTGTCATAAATATTATTATTTTATTAATATCAATCTTTTGCCGTTTTCTAAAAGTGAAATCGTAATGTTTATATGCTCTTTGGGAAGATAATCTTCAACAATTTGGGGCCACTCAATAAAACAAACATTTCCGCTATCAAAATATTCTTCGAAGCCGATGTCAAAAAGTTCGTTAATATTATTAAGTCTGTATAAATCAAAATGATAAATAGTTCTGTTTTCTGTAACATATTCATTTACAATAGAAAAGCTAGGACTATTAACGTTATCATCAGTTTTTAATTCTTTGCAAATTGCTTTAATAAAAGTAGTTTTTCCGGCCCCCAATGATCCATAAAGTGCTACAATCTTAATTTTATTTAACATTTTAACAACTTCTTTTGCTATCATTGGCAAGTCATCAACGTTATTAACGATATATTCCATAGATTACAAATTTCAAGACAACAAAAATAATATAAAAAAAAGGAAAAATCGTTTTATTTGCAAAAATATCTCTATTTTTGCAAAAATTTTTAATTTAGCATTTTTGAAAAAAAACGAAAAACATCAGATTTTTACTACGTCTGAAATAGTTGTAAATAAGTGGAATAGATCACAAAAATTAGTACTTGGCATTGTTACGGTAACTTCTTTTTTGGGTACTTTTTTGGTATCTTCCATCAATGTTGCTTTACCTCAAATTGAAGGTGAATTACACATGAGTGCCATTTCATTAAGTTGGATTCTTACGGCATTTCTGCTTGCGTCAGCAATATTCCTTATGCCTTTGGGCAAATGGGCTGATATTAACGGCGTTAAGAATGTTTTTCGGTGGGGAATTGTTATATTTACTTTGACAACACTTTTTTGCGGTTTAGCTCCGACAGGATTTTTTCTAATCATTTTCAGGTTTATTCAGGGCATTGGTGGCGCAATTACTGCAAGTACGGGAGCAGCAATTTTGGTAACAAAATTTCCTCCAGCTCATAGAGGTCGAGTACTTGGTATTTCTGTATCAGCGGTATATCTTGGATTAGCAATGGGACCCTTTTTTGGCGGTATTATTACCCAAAATTTTGGATGGCGCTCCATCTTTTTTATTTCATCCGCACTCGGTATTATTGCAACAATAATCACTTTTATTTTTTTAGAAAAAGATATTATTACAGGCAAACGTGAAAAAATTGGTTTACGTGGTTTTTTTGTTTACGCATTAGCATTGATCGCTATTATTTGCGGATCATCAACTATTCCGAAATTTTTTGGATGGATTTTGATTGCTTTAGGAATAGTTCTTTTTGTCTTATTTTTCATTATTGAGGCACGTCACGCCCGACCTATCATTGATGTAAAACTTTTTACACAAAACAAATTATTTGCTTTTTCAAATATTGCCGCATTAATCAATTATACTGCGACTTTTGCGATAGTTTTTTTATTGAGTTTGTATCTTCAAAAAGTGAAAGAGTTTTCGCCACAGCAGGCAGGTTCGATATTGTTGATTCAGCCACTTGTGATGGCAGTTTGTTCCCCTTTGATGGGACGGCTTTCAGATAAAATTGAGCCAAGATTTTTAGCGACATCCGGAATGTCTTTGTGCTTTATCGGACTAACAATATTTGCTTTTATTAACGAATTCACACCAATATTCCTTATTATTACAGTTCTTATTTTGGTTGGACTCGGTTTTTCTCTCTTTTCTTCACCAAATATGAACACAATAATGAGTTCCGTATCAAAAAATCAATATGGAATGGCATCAGGAATCGCTGGAACGATGCGGGTTTTAGGACAAATGGCAAGCATGACATTAGTTACACTATTTTTTGCACTTTCATTCGGAAAAGAACTGATTTCAGATGTCCCAAAAACTCTTTTTGTAAAAGTGTCATCACTCCTTTTTGCATTGTTTGCCGCTATTTGTATCGTGGGAATTCGGATTTCATATCAAAGAGGTAAATTAAGAGGAGAATAATATCATAGTTTTGAAAATATAAAAATTTCATATAATTTTGCCGCAAAAATTTTTTAAAAAATGGATACAAGAAGACAAAATAAAATTAGCCGATTGGTACAAAAAGAGATGGGAGAAATATTTCGTTCCGAAATTAACGAACTTTTATTAGGAACAATGGTCAGCGTTACTGCCACAAGGGTTTCTGCCGACATGAGTATTGCAAAAATTTATATCAGTATTTTTCCAACTGAACATAAAGATGAGGTTTTTAAAAAAATCGTAAATCATTGTTCTAAAATTAGATACCTATTTGGAATGAGAGTAGGAAAACAACTCCGTATTATCCCAGAATTGCACTTTTTTATTGACGATAGTTTAGATTACATCGAAAATATTGATAATCTTTTAAATAGATAATATCGTGAATTACAATAATATAAAGAAATTATTGTCAAAATATTTTAACAAAAAAAATTGGTTAAGATTATTATTTTATAGACTACTCGAACTTTTACTGCTTCGCTCGTGGTATGTACGTCGCGAGTTAAGAAAATGGTTGAAAAACGCACCTCAAAACGCAGCAGTTTTAGATGCAGGCTCTGGATTAGGACAATATTCGTGGAGAATTGCTAAAATGGGAAAAAAAATGACCATTATTGGTAATGATATTAACCAAGACAATATTGACGACTGCAACAAATTCTTTCATAAATTAGGTTTTCATGATACTGTGATTTTCAAACAAAATGATATTACTCAACTCAAAGAAAAAGAGATTTATAATTTGGTTCTTTTGATTGATGTTTTGGAACATATTGAAGATGACCAACTTGTGTTGAATAACCTATATCAATCTTTGCGTCCCAATGGCAGCCTGATACTCACAACTCCCTCAGATTTAGGCGGTTCGGCAGCAAAAAATCATACAGATTTAGATGATGGTTTCATTGACGAACACGTTAGAAACGGATACAATAAAACAGAATTAGTTGATAAACTTAAAAGAGCCGGTTTTACGAAAATTAATGCGAAATATATTTATGGAATTCCTGGAAATATTGCTTGGATTTTGTCCATGAAAATACCTATTATTTTGCTAAATAAAAGCCCAAAATTTTTATTTTTACTCCCATTTTATTATATTATCACATATCCTATCTCTTTTATTTTAAATTGTTTAGACACAGTTTGCAAACATAAAAGCGGAACAGGAATTTTTGTGAGTTGTCAATTATAACAATGAAATTATCTATCCTCATTGCAATTAGATATTTATTTGCCAAAAAAAGCAAAAATATTATTAATATAATATCTTGGATATCAGTCATTTGCTTAACAACGAGTGCATTAGCATTGTTGGTTGTCCTTTCAGTATTCGGAGGATTGCATAGCCTTATGGGGTCGCTTTTTAGCACCTTCGACCCCGATTTAAAAGTGGAACCAACCAAAGGCAAAATAATTAATCTTACTGAAATTGAATTAGATAAGTTATCACAAATTGAAGGCGTTGAATGTTATACATTGATTGTAGAAGATTTTGCGCTTTTTCGTTTCGGCGCGCGACAAAGTGTTGGTCAAGTGATGGGAGTCGATTCGATGTTTAATAAAGTTTCTGCAATAGATTCAATTATTGTTGAAGGCATTTTTAGAACAAAATCTTACGATATGTATGAAGGTGTGGTTGGTTATGCGCTGGCAGACCAATTAGGAATCAGACTAAATTTTATTACTCCTTTGTCAATTTTTGCACCCGAGCGGACAGGAAACGTTAATATGGCACGAATTGACCGTTCATTCCGAAGTGAATATCTGCAACCTGTTGGACTATTTTTGGTTAACCAAATCGAATATGACGGTATTTATGTGATTACTGATATTGAGCAAGCGCAACGACTGTTTGATTATCAACCTTATGAAATTAATCGAATAGGTATTAAAATTGACCACGAAATATCAAGTGACAAAATTCAGAACGCAATATCAGAACTACTTGGCAGCGATTTTATTCTTAAAAATAGAGAAGAGCAACACGATACATTCTATAAAATGATGAAAATAGAAAAATTTGTTGCATATCTGATACTTTCATTTATAATAATGATTTCAGTATTCAACGTAATCGGTACACTTTCTTTGCTTATTTTCGAAAAACGTGAGAGCATTAAAACTTTACGTAGCATGGGTGCTGATAGACAATTAATTAACCGTATTTTTATTTTTGAAGGATGGTTTATTTCGTTAGCGGGTGCTATTTGTGGAATAATTCTAGGAATAATTCTGATATGGTTACAGCAAACTTTTGGATTAGTTCGTTTCGGTGCCGAAGGAAACTATGTTGTTGATTCATATCCTGTTCTACTTAAATTATCCGATATAATTCTTGTTTTTATTACAGTATCAACCATGGGACTTGTGGCGGCGTGGTATCCTGTCAAAGTGTTGGTTAAAAAGCATTATTTGTCGTAAAATAACTGCAGGCTAAAGCCCGCAGTTAATAAAAAAGAAGTCCCTGAAGGGACTAGTTAAATTGACAACTATCAACTGAAAACTAACTCATTACCCACTACTCATTACTCACTACTCACTACTCACTACACTCTAATCACTACACTCTACTCACTACTCATTACTCACTACTCACTACTCACTACTCACTACTCACTAATCACTAACCACTAACCACTAACTTTCCCTCCTCATCCGTCAATAAAATTCCTGCATCTTCCAACCACGCAATAACTTTCCAAACTTTATCCTGATTAAATTTTATGGATTTCACTAATTGTTCGGCTGTTAGTCTTTGATATGACAGTTTTTCGATAACACATAATTTTATAGTTTCAAATTCTTTGTCGGTCAGTTCGGTTTTTTTCATATTTATGCAAACGTCACATTGACCGCAATTATCGCTACTATTTTGTCCGAAATAGTGCAACAACATTTTGCTTCGGCAAATATGTGATTTTGAGATATAATCAATAACGGCATCAACTCTGTTTTTATGTTGTTCTTTTCTTTTTTTGTAAACTTCGGGAGGAAAAAGTAGGTGGTGCGTTTGTTGACGCCTTTCAGTGAACGTAACCAAAGGCGTTTGACGCTGCGGAATATATTGAACAACGCCAGATTTATCCAAAAATTGAAGCGAATCGTAAACTTCGGTGCGGGTAGTATCGAGTCGTTTTGAAACTAATTCTTCGTCTATTGCGGCATATTCGGTAAATAAACCCGTATAACTACGCAAAAGAATTTTTATTAAGGCATCATATTTTTCATAAGCAATTTGAAATTTATAAAGTTCTAAATTGTTGTACAAAATTTTTAGTTTTGAGGGAATGTTTACGTCTTCTGAAAAAGAAACATATCCTGCGCCTTGCAATATTTTGAGGCTACTGACGACTGTAATAATGTTAAAACCAAATGCAGCGCAGAATCTGCCGAGGTTGAAGTCATACGTTTCGTTCAAGCCGTCTCCAACGGGAATTTGGAAAAAATTTCCCAAAGAATCGTAAACTTTTTTAACAATTTCGATTTCGGGAAAAGAGTTTGCTATGTTTTTTTTGAGTTGCGTAATATCCATTGGCGACCACAAAAGGACTGCGTATGCTTTGTTTTCGTCTCTGCCTGCACGACCTGCTTCCTGAAAATATGCTTCAAGCGAATCGGGTGCATCGGTATGTATGACGGTTCTTACGTCTGGCTTGTCGATGCCCATTCCAAAGGCATTGGTAGAAACCATAACGCGAGTCTGATTTTTTTTCCATTGTTCTTGTCGCAAATCTTTGCTCTTTTGGGTTAAACCCGCATGAAAATAGTCCGCAGAAATTCCATTTTGCAGAAGAAATTGAGCATAATCTCGCGTTTTTTTTCGATTCCTAACATAAATTATTGACGTACCTTTTATTGACTGCAAAATATGTAGCATCTGCTGATTCTTATCTTCTGAATTACGAACAACGTAGGCAAGATTTTTACGTTCAAAACTTTTTTGAAATAGGTTTTTTTCTTTGAAAAGGAGTTTCTCTTGAATATCATTTACTACAATTGGAGTGGCTGTTGCAGTCAACGCTAAAACAGGAACGTCAGGAATATTTTGGCGTATATCGGCAATTTTCAGATATGAGGGGCGAAAATCGTACCCCCACTGTGATATACAATGAGCCTCGTCAACAGCCAAAATATTGACATTCAGGTAGGGTAATTTTTTTAAAAATAAGTCGGTCGCAAGTCGTTCGGGAGATAAATATAAAAATTTAAATCCGCCGTGAATGGAATTCTCTAATGCTATAAGTATTTCATTATTAGTAAGTCCCGAATGAATTGCTAATGCTTTTATTCCTTTTTGTTTCAAATTTTCGACTTGGTCTCTCATTAATGCAATAAGTGGCGTAACAACCAGACAAATACCTTCTTTGCTCATTGCGGGTACCTGAAATGTTATTGATTTTCCTCCTCCCGTTGGCATCAACCCAAGTGTATCTTTGCCTTCACCAACAGATTTTATAATATCTTCCTGCAACGACCGGAATGAATCGTATCCCCAATATTGTTTCAATATTTCTCGATAGTTGGTGCTCATTTTAGTTGTTAGTTTTCAGTTGTTATAAGTAAATGAGTGAATGAGTGAATGAGTAAATGAGTGAATGAGTAAATGAGTGAATAAGTGAACGAGTGAATGAGTGAATGAGTGAATGAGTAAATGAGTAAATGAGTAAATGAGTGAATGAATAAGTAGTTAAATAGTTTATGGTTTAATAGTTTATGGTTTAATAGTTTATGGTATAATAGTTTATAGTTTAATAGTTTAATAGTTTATATCCTTATTGTCACTTTATTTTTTCTACAAAACAACCGTAGTAGAAAATCAGTTTTCAGTTATCAGTCAATATCATTATCAGAAAAACATTGGTGACCTGACCCGCAATCCCCTTTATTAAGATTTTGGTAATTTGGGTAACATTTTAACAATTTTCTGTTAACGTTATATTTTCCATTATATTATTTTTGCACTTAATTTTTGAAAAATAATTTATAAATTCAATAACTACAAACAATAATTCCAGCCCTCCGTAGATCCCACACCGCAGCACTCGGTACGAGTGCAAGGTAGATAACCTCCGGAAAAAACCTTTGTGTGCCTTTGTGGTAAAATAATAGTGGTAAATGGCAGTTGGACAATAAGTAAATTCCTAAAAGTTCACTAAAATTTTATCAATTTTTCCATTGAAAAATTTATTTATTTATAGAATTATTAAAAATATTATTAATTTTGCGCCGCAAAAAAATTAAAAATAATTAATACGCTATATGGCAAATAATGCAAAACAACCCTTATTCAGCGAGTTTCCGCCTGTTACTACTCAGGATTGGATGAATAAAATAAATGCCGACCTCAAAGGCGCTGATTTTGAGAAAAAATTAGTATGGAAAACAAATGAAGGGTTTAACGTAAACCCATTCTATCGAAACGAAGATTTGAAAAACATTAATCATTTAGACTCACTACCCGGAGAATTTCCATACGTCAGAGGTACTGATAATTCTAATAATTGGCTTGTTCGACAAGATATTGTTGTGAACAAGCCAAAAGAAGCAAACCAAAAAGCATTAGAACTAACCAAAAAAGGAGTTAATTCAATTGGTTTTATTTTTGAAAATAAAGAACTTTTAACATCCGAAAACATTAAAATATTACTGAATGGATTAATTTCGGAAACTATTGAACTAAATTTTTCAACATCTTGCGAAAGTAAAAAATTGATGTTATTACTTGTCGATGAATTTCAAACCCAAGGAGTTGATGCCAAGAATATAAGAGGTTCAATTAATGTTGATCCCATAGGAAAATTGACCATCGGCAAAAAATTTTGTGATACTTTAGAAAAAAGGCTTGAAAGTGCTGTTACAATTACCAAATCAAATGTTTTAATGCCTAATTTTCAGACCATTGGAGTCAATGGGCAATATTTTGGCAATTGTGGCTCGACCATTGTTCAGGAGTTGGCTTTTTCACTTGCCATTGGTAACGAATATATGTCGAAACTTACCGAAGGCGGTATTTCGTCTGAAAATGCTGCTAAATCCATCAAATTTACATTAAGTATTGGTTCAAATTATTTTCCTGAAATAGCAAAATTGCGTGCTGCGCGATTACTATGGGCAGCAATCGTAAACGAATATAAACCTGCCCATACGGACGCTTGCAAAATGAAAATTCATTGCCAAACATCCGATTTTAACATGACCCTTTTTGACCCTTATGTAAATTTGCTTAGGTCTCAAACAGAAGCAATGTCTGCAACATTGGGAGGTTGTAACTCTTTGACAATTACTCCATTCAATAATCATTTCGCAGAAACAAACGAATTTTCCGAACGAATTGCACGAAATCAGCAACTTTTGTTAAAAGAAGAATCATATTTTGATAAAGTTGTTGACCCCGGCGCAGGTTGTTATTACATTGAATCATTGACAGATAGCATTGCAAATGAAGCATGGAAACTTTTTATCGATATAGAAAACCGAGGCGGTTACATTGCAGCATTCAAAGAGGGTTTTATTCAAAATTTAATTAAAGCCTCGGCTGAAAAAAGATTAAAAGATGTATCAAGCCGCAAAGAAATTTTACTTGGCACAAATCAGTTTCCCAATATTTTAGAAAAATCTTCTAATACGTTACTTTTAAATAAATTAGAAGAATCTGAATTTTGTAGTGATTATGAACCAATCAAACCATATCGTGTATCAGAACAGTTTGAGACATTGCGTCTTGCAACCGAAAAATCAGGTAAATGTCCTAAAGTATTTATGCTCACCTACGGTAATCTTGCCATGCGTTTGGCTAGATCGCAATTTTCGGGCAATTTCTTTGGTTGCGCAGGTTACGAAATTATAGACAACCTCGGCTTTGAAACAATCGAAGAAGGAGTAGAATCAGCATTGAAAGCAAATGCCGACATTGTTGTTCTTTGCTCATCCGATGACGAATATCCTGTCGCCGCTCCACTTGCCTTTGAAAAATTAAAAGGAAAAGCTATTTTTGTTGTTGCCGGCGCACCTGTATGTACAGAAGAACTGAAAGAAAAAGGAATTGATAATTTTATCAATATTCGGTCAAATGTCCTTGATAGTTTGACAGGATTTCAGAAAAAACTTGGAATTATTTAAAATTTAATAATAAATATAAAAATTAATAGGAATATTATGAAAAAAGCAAGTATTGTATTAACGTTAGCACTTTTTTGTGTGGTCTATTGTGCGAATGCCCAATCAGAACTAAAAAAAGAAGTTCAAGACGAGATAACTGCACAGAAGAATGAAATCATGGCAAAGGCAAATAAAGAGGCTGAATCCATTCGTAAAACCTCAAAGGATGCTGCTAATAAAGTTCGAAATGAATCTAAATCTGCTGCCGATAAAGTTCAAACGGAAGCAAACAATAAAGCATCAAAATTAGAAAAGGATGCTGAAAAAAAGTCAGACGTGGAAAAGAGAGCCGCAAAAATTGGCGCAAACAAAATCCGAAAAGAAGCCAAAAAGAAATCCGATAAAATTCGACAAGAAGGCGAAAAGAACGCTAAAAAAATTGAACTTGACGGTAATAAAAAAGCCGAAGCAGTTATTAATACGGCTAAAAAACAAGTCGGCAAATAAAATAAAATAGATTTTAACAATGAGCTCACCACGAAAATTTCTCAACCACAAAGAACACAAAGAATGCACAAAGAGCACAAGTTGATATGTTCATATTTTACACTTTGTGTACTTTGTGAAATCACTTTGTGACCTTTGTGGTAAAGCAAAATGACCTTTCGGAAGAAACAATAGGATAAATAAAAATAATTACTAATTTTGTTTTCTAATTAAAATTATAATAAATAATGATGAAGCGAATAATCTTAATATCAATGGTTTGCATATTTATGCAAACTTTGTTGGCACAATCGCCGACAGATGTAAAAACTTTCAAACTCGATAACGGTTTGACAGTATGGCTCAATGAAGACCACACGCAACCGTCGGTTTTCGGAGCAGTTGTAGTAAAAGCGGGCGCAAAAGATTCCCCCGCAACGGGAATTGCCCACTATTTTGAGCATATAATGTTCAAAGGAACAGACAAAATCGGTACAACCGATTACCAAGCGGAAAAAATCTATTTAGATTCAATTGCCGTTAAGTATGATTTACTTGCGCAAACAACCAATGAAGGCGAGCGTAAGGAGATTCAAAAAGAGATAAACCGATTAAGCATTGCAGCGGCGCAATATGCCATTCCCAATGAATTTAGCACTTTGATTGCCAAAATGGGAGGCAGCGGGTTGAACGCCGGAACCGCTTTTGACCAAACAATCTATTTCAACTCTTTTGTTCCCCAATACATCGACCAATGGTTAGAACTGAATAGCGAAAGGCTTATAAGTCCTGTTTTCAGACTCTTCCAAAGCGAGTTGGAAACTGTTTATGAAGAAAAAAACATGTATGACGACGAGACAATGTCGGTAGCCTTTGAAAAATTGCTTGAAAGAGCCTTCAAACCGCACCCGTATCAGTATCCCATTATCGGTTTAACCGAACATCTAAAAAATCCGAGCCTGTCCGATATGGAAAAATTTTATAAAGATTACTACGTGGCAGGCAATATGGGACTTATTATCAGCGGAGCATTCAATTCAGAAAGCGTAATTCCTATAATCAAAGAAAAATTTGGACGGCTTCCCGCAGGTAAAGCACCCGAGAGCCCCGTTTACGAAATACCCGACATTAAAGGAAAAGAAACAGAACAACTTCTAATCCCCATACCTGTTGTTAAAATGGGATTTTTTGTGTGGCGAGGAGTACCTGACGGCGCACCCGAAGAAATAAAACTAAATGCAATGTCAAAACTGCTGTCGAATAGTAGCGGAACAGGTTATTTGAGCTTATTAGGAACTGAAGGCAAACTACTTGCTGCTGAAATTGGCAGCGAAACTCTTAAAGATGCAGGAGTAATTTTTGCAATTATAATACCCAAATTGCTTTTTCAATCATATAGTAAAGCCGAAAAATTAGCGCTAAACGAAATAAACCGCATCAAAAAAGGCGATTTTACAGATGAACAATTAGAAAGCGTCAAACTTGAAATGAAAAGAGAATTTGAAACAATACTCGAAACATTTAACAATAAGGCATATACAATGCTTTTCGTCTTTTCGCAAGGAAAAGAGTGGGATGATTACCTCAAAGAGATGGAAACAATCGACAAACTGACAAGAGATGATATTATTGATGTAGCAAATCGATATCTTTCAGACAATTACTTATTTTTCACTAAAAAGACAGGACGTTATAAATCAGAAAAAGTTAAAAAACCAGATTTTGACCCGATTGTGCCACCTAATAAAAGCGAAAGTTCAGAATATGCCAAAAATCTTATTGACCAAGCAAACAAAACTCCCATTGTAAGACCACGTACAATTGATTTTGAAAATGATGCTAAAATGGAAAAGATAACGCCTTTGGTTACACTTTATACAAAAGAGA
>WRMI01000082.1 GCA_009777175.1 Marinilabiliaceae bacterium | reverse complement strand
TTTCCGCTGCGGCAGCGCCGCAGCGGAAACATGCCACATTAAAGGAATGAAATGGTCATTCCGAGCGTAGCGAGGAATCTTGGTCTGCGTCATTTTACACATAACTTTACACTACCAAGTCAGGAGTTCTGAAATTATTGCTTAAATAATACCAATTTTACCCAACACTCTTAAAATCAAAATTATAACAATAAAACCACTAAAACCACAATAAAATAGACATTTTTTAAATAATCAAAAAAATTAAACCACTGATTTTATGATGATTACATTTTCGCAAAAAAAATATTTTTCATTTTTAACATTTTTTAAGACTTTTTTTTTGGATGTTTAAATTCTGTATCTTATTTTTGCACTTTAATTTTTAAAATTTATATTAATCTAAAAAAAATTTTTTGAACATGCGAAAAGTAATTATTTCATTTGCCGTTCTTTGTTTAACGGCTTTAACTATTAACGCTCAGTTATTCGTTGGTGGTACTGTTAGCGTAGATTCATGGGGAGGCTCGCGCACTTCAGGTACAACAACCGCAACTCCACCTCCAAGCACATTGTCATTTACGATTGCCCCAAAAGTAGGCTTTTATTTAAATGATGATTTTGCTATCGGTATTCAAGCTGGTATTCTTTCTGCGGTTACTACTTCAAAATCCTCAGATACTCCTCCAGTAGAAACGAAAGCTGGTGCATTTGGTTGGTTATTTGGTGCTTTTGCTCGTATGAACTTAGTAGAAGCTGGCGGTTTTTCTTTTTTACTTGAGGGTGGTCTTGGTATAAGTGGGGCTACCCCTTATTATATTGACGGATCGGCTCAAAGACATGATGGCGACCCTGTGACTATATTTGACATTGGTGTAGCCCCTGTTTTGTCATACAGCTTTTCCAATGCCTTGAGTGCTGAATTTATGTGTGATTTTTTGAGATTGGGCTTTACTCAAGAGACAGAAAAAAGTGGTGACACAACAGATCCTTGGACAAACAGTGATAATCATTTTGGTTTGGGAGTCAATTCAAACCGTGCTCCAGTATCAGTTGCTGTAATTTTCAAGTTTTGATTTAATTATGATTATGCAGAGACGCACGGCCGTGCGTCTGTACATTTGATTTAATTATGAATTAAAGATAAGAGGGTGCATTTGATGCTGCCCTCTTTTTTTTTGTATAAAAAATATAAAAAATATTATTATTATGATAGGCGGATTTGTAGAGACGCACGGCCGTGCGTTTTTACATTTGATTTAATTATGAATTAAAGATAAGAGGGTGCATAACATGCTGCCCTCTTTTTTTTTTAATATTATGATTACGCAGAATGATGGATAGGGGGATTTGTGGAGACGCAGAGATGCGGGAGAATGCAGAGATGCGGGAGGATGAAGAGATGCGGGAGGACGCAGAGATGCGGGAGGACGCAGAGATGCGGGAGGACGCAGAGATGCGGGAGGATGAAGAGATGCGGGAGGATGAAGAGATGCGGGATTGGGGGATGTAGAGACGCACGGCCGTGCGTCTTTACACACCATTGTACCGATTTGGGGATTAGGAAAGCAATTATGATAAGGAATCTATTTTACGACCTTTTTAATTTTCCAAAAGGTCTTTTCATTATCTCCCTTTGTCACCCTTCGCATTTCTCTTATATTTCAACCGTTGGTTTTATTTTTTCGATGATATTATATGCTTCATCGAAACCCTCCTTTACGACCTTTGCACTTTCTATTCCATCATAATAACCTAATAGATGCAAAATTTTGTATGCACTGTTTAATCCATTGAGCAGTTTTTTATCAAATTTTGTGATATTACTTTGATAATATTCAATTGATTTTCGCTGTTTTTTTGATGGTTTATCCATTCCTTTCAAAATAAAGAATCCCTCCAACGCTACAAGCAGACCACTATATGCCGTTCCGCACGCCATTCGGACATATTTTTGGTCATTATAATAACTATCTTCTTTTTTTGCCTTTTTCAGACAATCCTTAGCATTGTCCATATATCGGACAGCCTCGTGATAATACCGTTCTTTTACTGCTTCTTGTTCTATTACTGACATAGTGAGTTTTTTTCATTAATTTTGAAAGTGCAAAGGTAAAATTTTTTACGGAAAACATTTACAATCCTGCAATCTTTTTAATTTCGTGCAATTTATTAAGTGCCTCCATTGGGGTAAGGTTATTAATATCTAAATTTGCGATTTGGTTTCTTATTTGGAGTAGGACAGGGTCATCTAACTGAAAGAAACTCAACTGATAACCTTCGCGATTCTTTGCTAAATTACCGATTGGTTTCGAATGTTGTCCTTTTCGATGGGTATCTTCCATCTCTTTGAGAATATCTTCTGCACGTTTGACCACACTTTTTGGCATCCCCGCCATTTGCGCAACGTGAATACCAAAACTATGATTGCTGCCACCTGAAACTAATTTACGCAAAAAAATTACTTTGTTATCAACTTCTTTTACCGAAACATTAAAATTTTTACATCTTTTAAATGATTTAGCCATTTCGTTAAGTTCGTGATAATGAGTTGCAAAAAGAGTTTTGGGGCGTGCTTTGGGGTGTTCGTGTAGATATTCTACAATACTCCAGGCAATTGAAATTCCGTCATAAGTGCTTGTTCCACGACCAAGTTCGTCAAATAAAATTAGGCTACGTTCTGAAATATTGTTAATAATGCTTGCGGCTTCGTTCATTTCAACCATAAAAGTAGATTCTCCTAAGGAAATATTATCGGACGCACCAACTCTTGTAAAAATTTTATCGACAGTTCCTATTTTTGCGGATTCAGCGGGTACAAAACTTCCGATTTGCGAGAGAAGTACAATAAGAGCTGTTTGTCGTAATAATGCTGATTTGCCCGCCATATTTGGACCTGTTATTATTACAATTTGTTGTGTTTCATTGTCTAAAAAGAGGTCGTTAGGAATATATTTTTCGCCCGGCGGGAGTTGTTTTTCGATGACGGGGTGCCGTCCCAATTTTATTTCAATCGCATTAGAATCGTCAACAATTGGACAAATGTATTTATTTTCAGCGGCTAATGTTGCGAAACCTATCAAACAATCTAAATTCGACAAAAGTCCAGCATTAAGTTGAATTGCAGGAATAAATTCTGCAACTGCTGATAATAGCGAATTGTAAAGTTCTGTTTCTAAAACGACTATTTTTTCTTCGGCACCGAGTATTTTTGTTTCATATTCTTTAAGTTCTTCGGTGATGTATCGTTCTGCGTTCACTAATGTCTGTTTACGGATCCAAGTTGCAGGTACTTTGTTTTTGTGCGTATTTGTAACTTCAATATAATAACCAAATACGTTGTTAAAACTGATTTTCAGGCTTGGTATTTGAGTTTTTTCACTTTCTCGTTTTTGTAAATTTGCAAGATAATCTTTACCTGAAAAAGCAATTTGTCTCAGATGGTCTAATTCTTCTGAAATTCCGTCACGTATAACGCCGCCTTTGTTGATTGTTGCGGGAGTTTCGGGCTGTATTTCACGTTCGATGCGCTTGTAAATTGTTTCGCAAACGTTCAACTGTTCACCCAAATGGCTAAGCGCTTCGTTTCCCGATTCTAAACAATGCTGTTTGATAGGAGCAATGTTGTGTAATGCGTTCTTCAAATGTAACATTTCTCGTGGCAACATACGACCTGTTGCTACTTTTGAGACTAATCTTTCCAAATCTCCAACAGGTCTGAGGTGTCGTTCTAATATTGTTTTCTCTTCGGGAGCGCGAAATAAAAATTCTACAACTTTTTGTCTTTCACGAATGGGTCGGGCATCTTTGAGGGGCATTGAAATCCATCGTTTCAACAAACGACTTCCCATTGGTGTCAATGTTTTGTCAACTACGTCTATAAATGATTTGCCGCCATCGTTTAAGGATTGAAAAAGTTCGAGGTTTCGGATAGTAAATTTATCTAACCATACAAATTTTTCATCTTCTATCCGTAAAAGCGAATTGATGTGCGATATTTGTAGGTGTTGTGTTAAATCTAAATAGTGAAGTATTGCTGCTGCGGCTATAATTCCGAGTTTGAGGTTTTCTACTCCAAAACCTTTGAGAGAGCCTGTTTCAAAATGTTTAAGAAGGCGGTCATTAGCGGCATCGGCGGTAAAAATCCAATCATCTAACGGAAATGTATAATATTTAGAACCGAAAATTTCGTTAAATAGTAGTCGTTTATTTTTTTCGAACAATACTTCTTTTGGTCGGAAGTTTGCAAGAAGTTTTTCTAAATGTTCGTGCGTACCCTCAGAAAGAAGATATTCACCTGTAGAAATATCGAGAAAAGATATTCCGCCAAATTTTGCTTCAAGGTGTACAGATGCCAGAAAATTATTTTCGCTATGTTCTAAAATATTGTCGTTAATAGCGACACCGGGTGTAACTAATTCAGTAACACCTCGTTTTACGATAGTTTTAGTAAGTTTAGGGTCTTCTAATTGGTCGCAAACAGCAACTCGCTGACCTGCCCGCACTAATTTTGGCAAATATGTATCTAATGCGTGGTGCGGAAATCCGGCAAGTTCGACGTGTTGCGCTGATCCATTTGCTCTTTTGGTTAGTGTAATACCCAAAATTTCTGATACTAAAACAGCATCATCGCAAAATGTTTCATAAAAATCCCCTACACGAAACAATAAGATGGCATCAGGATGTTTTGCCTTAACGCCAAAATATTGTTTCATCAAGGGAGTCTGAACTACTTTCATTGTTTTATTTTTAGACAATCCCTTATGGAATTATTTTACTAATTCTTATTCTAAAATTTTAATTTTAATGTTTCGGAACCATACATCATCGCCATGATCCTGAAATCCAATGTACCCGTTTCCTTCGTCGCCACCACAGTTAAGTAACAGGTCGTAGGCAAGGGGCCATTTTTCTTTGCTGAATTTGCTATCGTCAAGCATTTCTTGCCACTTGGGAGTCCAAAGGTGATACTCGACCACTAATTCTTCATTTTGGTAATGATAAACAGAGCCTTTGTTAATTTTAATGGCACCTGTGTTCCATTCGCCGTAAGGTTTTGCATTTTGTGGTTTTGCAGGAATCATATCATACAAAGATGCTGATGCCCTATTTCCGTCAATGCCTAACGTTCCGTCTGGATGGTTTTCATTGTCCAAAATCTGATACTCTGGTGCAGAAATGTATGCCGGTTGTCCTTCTATTTCTTGGATGTAATAGAATACTCCTGAATTAGCACCTTCTGCCACTTTCCAATCAAATTGAAGTTCAAAATTTTTGAATTTTTCGTCAAAAATAATGTCGCCGCCATCTTTTGCGCCGGCTTCACCTCTACCGGAGCCTTGAATTTTAATTGCGTCATCTTCGATGATCCATGCTGTTGGCATATCGGTACGGTTGTAACCGCGCCAGCCATCAAATGTTTTGCCATCAAAGAGCAATTTCCAGCCATCGGCTATCTCCGCGTCTGTTAACGTGTTGATAGCAACAACTTCTGGTACTTCTGCATCTGTTTTTTGTTTTGATGCACCCGAACCGCCACAGGCGGCAAAAATAAATCCCGCTATTATTATTGCGGAAATAAAATAAATTCTCATTTTTTTATATTTAATATGTTATTATTTTATTAGTTTTCAGTTTTCAGTATATAAACTAATTTTCATCTTAATTTTTTAATAGATTTTTTATAAAAATATTTTTTGCAAAGGTAGGACTTTTTTTTTATTTCACAAAATTTATTTCTATCGAATCATTTTTTTAATTTTTTTGCAATTTATTTAGGCTCAGAACTTCGGGCTAGTATAAACTCGATTGTCGCAATAATAAAACTTAAGAACCTAATTATTACCTAATTCAAAAAATGGGTCATGCTGAAATGGTTTCAGTACCTACTCGTTTTGAAGGAGATTGCGGGCCAAGTCCGCAATGACGGATTCCCCCTCTTTTAACCTAATCACCTTATTTATTATGTTGTCAATTAGGTGATTATTTTGTTTTGGAACAAAAAATGCAAAAAATTACCCTGACTTTGTGACAAAAAGTGTAAAAAATTACCCTGACTTTGTGACAAAAAGTGTAAAAAATACCCTGACTTTGGAACAAAAAATGCAAAAAATTGCCCTGACTTTGGAACAAAAAATGCAAAAAATTACCCTGACTTTGGGACAAAAAGTGCAAAAAATTACCCTGACTTTGGAACAAAAAATAAAAAAAATTGCCCTGACTTTGTGTATTTAATAAAATAGTATTATCTTTGCAAAAATTTTATTATAATAATTTATTATTTATTTATTTATGTATCAGAGAAATATATTAAAAGAACTTTTAAAATGGAAAGGTTCTGACGGACGGAAACCTTTAGTATTGCGCGGAGCAAGACAGGTTGGCAAAACAACTGTGGTAGGACAATTTGCCGAAAATTATTCTCAATATATCTATCTTAATTTAGAACGTGATAGAGATAGAGAATTATTTACCAAATATGGTAATAATATTGAAGAAATAGTCAAATTTATATTTTTTCAACATAACAAAAATCTTGATAAATTGAACGATACGCTACTTTTCATCGATGAGATTCAAAATGAACCTGATGCAGTGGCAATGTTACGATATTTTTACGAAGATTACCCCGAACTACACGTTATAGCCGCAGGTTCAATGTTAGAAACACTCTTTGACAGAGGGATTAATTTTCCCGTTGGCAGAGTTGAGTACAAAAAAGTGCATCCTTTCAATTTTGAGGAGTTTCTCGGTGCTATGGATGAAAATCAAGCGGTAGAACTTTACAATCAAGTTCCGCTACCGAATTTCGCACACACAAAACTTTTACAACTTTTCCACACTTATACATTGATCGGCGGGATGCCCGAAGTTGTGAAAAAATATGTAGAAAGTCGTGATATAACCTCACTTGCAAATGTGTACGAAACATTGATACTGACATATCTTGACGATGTAGAAAAGTACGCAAAAAACGCTACTCAAGTTCAAATTGTTCGACACGCAATTCGTGCATCTTTTAATGAGGCAGGCACAAGAATCAAATATTATGGCTTTGGAGCATCCAATTATAGTTCACGTGAAATTAATCAAGTGTTGCGTATGTTAGAAAAAACAATGCTAATCTATCTTGTGTTTCCAACTACACAAATGCTTCCACCTTTTATACCAGATGTAAAAAAGTCTCCAAAATTGCAAGTTTTAGATACGGGCTTAGTAAATTATTTTTCAAACCTGCAAAAAGAACTTTTTGGAACGTTAGATTTAAACGAGCATTATCGTGGCAAAATTGCGGAACATATAGTGGGACAAGAGATGTTGGCTGCCAGCAATAGTTTGCTACATGGATTACTATTTTGGGTTAGAGACAAAAAGCAATCAAATGCTGAAATCGATTATATGTATAATTTTGATGGTCAAATGATACCGGTAGAAGTAAAATCGGGAAAAAGTGGAAAATTGCGTTCGCTGCTTCAATTTTTAGATTTATCAGATATTTCTGTTGCCGTCAGGTTATACGCAGGAGAGTTTCAAGTTGAAGAACATAAAACAATCAGCGGTAAACCGTTTAAATTAATCAATATTCCATACTTTTTGGCAGGTAAAATGCATGGATATTTAGCGAAATATTTGTAAAAATGGAATGATTTAAGCCAATAATAAGGGATAATATGACTTATTTACTCATTTTTCTACCAATATTTCATCCCTAAAGGGATGCATTTTTCACTCATTCACAGATTCACTCATTCACTGATAACTGAAAACTGAAAACTGACAACTGATAACTGAAAACTAATTTACTTTCTTTGCAAAATAACTTTGAGCCACTTCGAAAAGTGTTTTTACCACAAAGTACACAAAGTACACAAAGAATACAAGTTGATATATGTTGATATTTAACACTTTGTGTCCTTTGTGAATTTCATTTTGAGACTCTTGTGGTAAAATAATATTACTTTTTGGGAGAGGACATTGCATTGGTCACATTCCTAACGGAATGCGGGTTGGGGCCCCTCCCTATTAGTATTTAGTTTTCAGTTTTCAGTACACACTACCCACTACTTGCTACTCACTACCCACTACTTGCTACTCACTACTCACTACTCACTACTTTCTACTGACTACTTACTACTTTCTACTTTCTACTGACTACTAACTACTCACTACTGACTACTAACTACTCACTACTCATTTCAAATTCTTAAAAGCCCCAAACTACCCCAATTTTTGCACCAAAATTATTAAAAATATCTCCTTTATCTAATGCAAAATCACTTTTTAAAGTCAATTTTGATAAATTTTTGGGATTCCATTCTATTCCAATCATCGAATAAAATTGTTTTAGTCCGCCGTCAAAGAAGTAATTTTCAGTTCGTTCCCAAGTGTAACGACCGGGATATTCATTAAAATAAGAACCCCAATTAACTGAAAAAGTGAACATAACTTTCCAAATTAAATAATCGTTGATGTTTCCTTTTCCGCCAATATGAAATGCTCTAAATCTGTCATTTATAATATAATTACGATTGTATGTGCCGAGGTTTGGGTTTAGATGGGCAATTTGGTCACGAGTTAGATTAAGTGGCGACCCCATTATCATACCGTCAAAAGTCCACCCGCCAAGATATGCATAATTGCTCATATATCCGTCTCTGCCACCATATTCGTATCCTTTGTTAAAACTATTTTGAAGATATTCCCAAACATCATCAAAAGAAAATTGACCATCAATTCCAAATTCATCTTTCATAAACTTATTCAAATCCAATTGTTTCAGTGTAGTTGAACTAATAGTTTTAGTTTCGCCATTAATATTTTGATAAACAGGGTCGGGCGTTCCCAAACCAGACTGATATTTAGTATTAATCCATTCGACTGTCAAATTTGTGAGCCATTTAATATTTTTGAAATTCATGTTCAAACCAACAATTTGGTCTTTATTATTTTTAAAAATTGAGAAACCCTTTTTGTTCCATCTTAAAAAAGTCATTCCAGAGCCGTCAGAAAATGGTTTTTGGTAATAAAAATGTATATTTCCAAAGTTGTGTGTTGTATAAATTCCGATGTCGTACATTCCCATGTGTGCGCCAGCAGCATTAGTAGCGTCACCTCCGCCAATAGTATCAGAGGATTTAGCAAAAAAAGAGTTCCAATAATCAATGGGAATCTTGCGTCCATAGCCATCGTGTCCGCCCATCAAAGCCGAGTGTAGAAAACCAAAATAAGGTTTCCATTTTCCGACGTCAGCCCGCAGGTATGCATATTTTTCGTGCAATAAAACATCTTTATGAAAATAATTGACATCTGATAATGATGTAAAAATGCTGTTTGTATCGTCTAATTTGGCATGCGTTATTCCGCCACGAATTTCAATCCTGCCAAAAGTGAATGGAATTTTAGTGTATTCGGGGATAGATGCTGTTATTCTATCCATCGGTCTAAAATTGTCACCAAAGAGATATGACCCCGAACCATAGTATTCTTCTTCAAAAATTGGCGAAAATTTATGTCGCCCTAACGTCAAATTTAGAAAATAACAATCAATTTTTAAAAATCCGTGATGTAAGTAATTTTTTGTGTTTAAGATAGAGTTTGAGGCTAAATCAGTATTATAATCTAATTCGGCATCTATTAGAAAATTCCAATTATTAAGATTTTTAGACAACGAAACATGCGCCGTAGTAAGAAACTGTTCAGTGGTTTTAACTCCCCACCTGCCTTCTTGCCGTGAAGTAAACCAAAAAGGAACAATAGATTTGCCCGATAAAACAACTCCTGTCTCAAAAGTACCGTCAATGGTTATCTTTTGATGTGATAAATCAGACGTTTCAGGTTCAGTTGCAAAGATAATTGGAAAAATAAAAACTGAAATAATTAATAATGAAAATCTGTTATACATTAATATGTTTGTTTAATTATTGTTATGATAAAATTTAATTGCAAAGATAAATGTTTTTATTTTATTTGTAGAAATTTTGTAAAAAATATATGAAAATTTCATGACTTTGAGAAATCGAGAAAAATAGGAGTAAATCATTATGACGCCCTCCATTTATGGGATTAGAGATGGGACTATTAATAAAAAATAAAAGAACATCTTTTTTAAAAGAAGTAAATTGGAATATTGCTAATTTTACTTACGATACAATAGTTTTTCGGGTAAATATTTATGAGGCACAAGAAGAGATTGATATTAAATTTTCAAATGATGCAGTTTACGTCGAGAGTACAAAATTTGAAAGTTTTGAAAATATCTTAAGAAATCCAGTCTATGTTACGGTTACTAAAGAAAATATAAAAGATAGAATCACGGTTGATTTACGACATCTAAACCTTGTGGTAGAGGGTGATTTTCTTGTAACTTTTGAATATGTAAAAATTTCAGGAAGTGGTGAATTTCTTTACCGTTGCTCCGATCCTGTGTTTATGACAAGACATTTTGTCAGATGGTCGAGATTGTTTTATTGGCGCGTTGAATGGGGACCAGGACCGAGTATTTGGGCATTAGTTGATGTTGAAAAATAATATAGCAAAACAGCGGCAGTTACTTCGCAGGAAAGCCTATGTGTAAATGAAATGTGGAAGAAAAAGTGAATAAAAATGTATCAAAAATACAATCATGTTATAAAAAGTTGTAACTTTGCAGAAAATTTTAAATTATGGTATCAAAAATTTATATAGATACTTCAATTGTTGGTGGATATTTCGATAAGGTATTTTCCATCGGAACTAAAGCCTTTTTTGAACGACTTAACAATATGGAGGTTATTTTTGTGCTTTCCGATGTATTGAAAAAAGAATTGCTTAACGCTCCACAAAGAGTAAAAGATTTATTGTTACAATTCGAAGACCATTGCTTTGAACATGTTGAACTGACCCCCGAAGCAGAGTATTTAGCCAATTGCTATATTGCCGAAAAAGTAGTCGGATCAACAAGTATTGACGACTGCCAGCACATTGCTATTGCCACAATCAATAAAGTAGATGTATTGGCAAGTTGGAATTTTAAACATATTGTAAACCTCAAACGAATCAAAGGTTACAATAGTGTAAATATGAAAATGGGATATAATATCCTCGAAATCAGAAATCCAAAAGAATTAATTGAATATGAGAACGATTAACGAACAAAATGAGTTTGATTGCCTTGAAATGAAACGAGAAATTCAAGCAAAAATATATGCGGAAATAAAGGATATGACCGCAGAAGAACGTATTTTATATTTTCGCATTCCATCTGAAAAAGACCCTTTCAGACAACACAATAAAAAGAAATGTGTTATGGCGTGAAAAGTAAAATGCCTGAAAATAATTGGCTGTCTAACACAGCGAAGTGAGGCAATGAGGTTTCTTATCAATAACCTTGGTTAATATGAGTGAATTGAAACAAATTAAAGCAATTTTAAAAACAGGACAAGAAATTTTGTCAAATAACGGAGTGAGTACTCACTATACTCTTTTTGATTTTTGGCGTTGGAGTACATCGGATATTTTGAGCAACACTACTCGCGGACGATTTGCGGAATTTATCGTAGGAACAGCGGTTGAACTTAATACGAAAAATATACGAGAGGAGTGGGACGCTTACGATTTAACAACAGAAGAAGGAATTAAAATCGAAGTAAAATCTGCTTCATATATTCAGAGTTGGAATCAGACGAAATTTTCAACTATTTCATTTTCAATAAAACCTACAAGTGTTTGGGAAAAAGTAGACACAAAAATAAGACGCGGAAAACCTAAAAGGCACGCAGATATTTACGTGTTTTGTCTTTTGAAACACAAAGACCAAGAGACAATTGACCCTTTAAAATTGGAACAATGGGATTTTTATGTTTTACCAACATATCGACTTGACAATTATAAACGAAGTCAAAGTTCCATTACTATTAACTCATTAGCAAAATTGAGTGCCCCAAAAAAATATAGCGAATTGAATAATGAAATATTGAAAGCATACAAAGAACAAAAAAATTGGATAATTCGTATTGAATAAATACTTGAAAATGAATAAAATAAAAAAAACACATGAACTTGAAAAATGTAAAAATTTGGAAGTATAGCGGAATATTCCTCATTGCACCCTTATGTTATGTCAAAATAGCAACGACAACTACACCACACTGATAAAATTACAAAATTTACCAAAAAATATATTTTCTTTTTTGGTTTTCTGAAAAGAAAATATTTACTTTGCAAAAAATTAAATATGCCAAATAAGCCAAACAATCATTTTACAAATAAACTAATACTCGGGGACAACCTTGCTGTATTACAGTCATTACCCGACAAATCGGTTGATTTGGTTTATCTTGATCCACCTTTTTTCAGCAATCGAACTTATGAGGTTATTTGGGGAGATGACGGTGAAAAACGCAGTTTTGAAGACCGTTTTGCAGGCGGAATTGACCATTATATACATTGGTTAAAAATTCGTGTACGCCAAATGCACCGCATTTTAAAGGATA
>WRMI01000081.1 GCA_009777175.1 Marinilabiliaceae bacterium | reverse complement strand
ATTTTGTGAAATATTTAACAAAATTTAACATTTACAATTGAGAGGGCAAAAAAATTGTGTGATTTTTTTCTAAATCTTCTCAAAAATTTTCCGAAAAATGATCCCGCAGGGTGGATTTCCCCCCCCCGATTTTTGAAAAAAGTTGTTTTCTGCCAGGCACTAATTAGGTAGTGTTTGGTTTGCAGATTACTTAGATGCCCATACATAATCAGTTTATGAAAGAATTTGATTTGCCTACAATTGCTTAAATGAGTGAATGAGTAAATGAGTTTTCTGACCTGTGCGCAATTGAAAGTCGATTTTTTTTCCATTCACCTTTTTGGTTTTCGCATTGACGAAATCAGAAATAAAGGTTATTGTCCCTCTTTTCTACTATATGACATTTTGGTTTCCTGATAAAAAAATAATATTTTCCGTTTTAACAATTATTAAAAGATTTTTTGAGGTCAGGAATTCTGATATTGTTACCTCTACTTTTTTTAGATTATGTGTAATTAATTAAAATATTTCATCTATCTTTGCAAAAAATTTTTTCTAATTTATGAACATTCTAATAACTATGTAAATATGAGACAACAATTTATTAAATTCTTAAAACTTAGTATTTTATCTACGTTTTTCACTTTTTATTCAATGTCGGAAATGTCGGGGAATGAATTATTTTTCAATTTTCCAATTCCGATAAAGTATCCTGCTATCACTCCCGATGGCAGCTATTTAGTATTTATCGCTGAGGATGGCAAAACCGCTACTGCTTACGAATCTTTTTTCAAAGATGGTAAATGGAGTGAACCACAGACGTTTGAATATATCAACCAACTAATGCAAAAAACGGGTTATGAAATTGGAGGATTCAACTTTAACCACGATGCGAGTATGTTACTTTTTCATGCAAATATGCGCGGACATTATGATATCTTTTATTCGGAAAAAAAGAATGGTCAGTGGAGCGAGCCAAAAAATTTTGGCGCACCCATTAATAGTGACGAAGATGAGTTTTCTCCCGCTATTTCTGCGGATATGAAAACACTTTTTGTCCTCAGGAGTAGTCCCAAAAAGAGAAACTCGCCATGTAAAGAATTGGTTATGTTCTTAAAAGATGCAAACGGCAAATGGACTGGACCTGCTTATTTACCCGAAGAGTTTAATATTGGCTGTCAAGAAACGCCCTTCGTTGCCGCTGATAATGTTTCGCTGTATTTTTCATCAATGCGTAGTGATACCAAAGAAGACGGCAAAAAAACTGATTCCAAACAGTACAACATCTATCATGCAAAAAAAATTAACGAACATCTATGGTTTTTGCCTTCTTATGTTGACGAACTTAATAGCAAAAACAACAATTTGTCGCCATCCATGACTGCTTCCGGCAATTACTTTATTTACAACCAGAAGTATTCAAATTTAAAGAAACCTCCTCAAAGTATTGTCAATGTTGAACTCCCGACAGATAGAAGACCTAACTCAACGATGGTTATTGAGGGAACTATAACTGACTTTTTTTCGAAAAATCCATTAGAAGCAGATATAATTATCTATGATGCAATTACTTCCGTTGAAAAAGGGCGATATAAATCTACTGACGACGGACGCTACCACATTATTTTGCCCACATCGACGTACTATAAACTTGATTTCACAAGTGAAGGCTATTCGCATACCTATCATTTTAAAGATATTACAACATTACAAAATTCTGAAAAAGAGGAATTTAATACGACACTTTTTAATGCAATTAATTTAGAATTAAACATTTACGACAGCGAACTATTTTATCCATTGACTCCGAAGGTATCTATTTATGATTTCGGAACCGGAAAGTTGGTCGTGCCCGATTTGAAGCCAATTTCTGAAGGAAAATATAATTGTAAGCTTAATATTGGAAATAATTATCGTATCCACGTTGAAGAGGAGACAGCCGACCCCGTTGATACATATTTAGATTTACGCTCACACGTCCTTTATAGCGATTTTGAAACAAGTATCGAACTGAAAGCAACAAAGAAAATTGTTGTCATAAATATTTCAGACTCAGATGGTAATACTTTGTTACCCACTGCATTCCGAATTAGAAACCTCAACAGAAACGAAGAAGTTACTGATTTTAAAGACGAAGGAGATGGCAAATGGTCAGTAGCCCTACGCATCGGCGATTCGTATGAAATTGACATTACAAAAGTAGGATATACATATTTTAACACTACATTTAATTTGGATGACGAAGAGGAAGAAATCTTTATTGTTAGTGCTGTCCTTGACCTAATGACAACAGACACAAAAATGGTGTTTAACAATATCACTTTTGAATTAAATTCTGCCGAATTAAATGCAGAATCATACAACGAACTAAGACGCATAATAAAACTGATGAATGAAAATCTAAATTTGCGTTTGGAAATATCTGCACATACAGACGATACAGGAACTCACGAATTTAATATGCGACTTTCAGACAGAAGAGCAAAATCTGTTGCCGACTACCTTATTCTACACGGAATTCAATCTAAGTCGCTGAAAACAAAAGGCTACGGAAAAACACAACCAATGGTGCCTAACACAACAGATGAAAACAGAGCAAAAAACAGAAGAGTAGAATTTAAGATTTTTTAGCTTATAGTTATCAGTTGTTTGTTATCGGTTTTATATAGTTTGTTTAATTTTTTTGTTAATAACCTAATTTCTAAACTCTAAACTTTACACTCTAATATCAAAACTCTAAAATCAGTCCATCATCACAAAACCTGCCCAATAGAACGCGTCTTTATATTTTTCGCGGATTTGTTTTTGTGCGGCTGTGAATGCTTTTTGTTTGGACATTCCTGACAGCCAGAGTTGGTAAAAAGTAGTCATTAATTCGGTGGTTGTTTGGTCTGATACTTTCCAAAGGCTCATTACGATGGTTTCTACTCCTGCAAGTTTGAATGCTCTTTGCAGCCCGAATACTCCTTCGGCAGTTTTTGTTTCGCCGAGTCCTGTTTGACATGCCGATAGAATCACTAATTTAGTATTAACAAGGTTCATTTGCGATATTTCGTCTGCCGTGAGGATACCATCTTCGATACCATCAATCATATCTTGTCCTGTCCATGCCCTATTAGAGCCAGCGAGCAAAAGCCCCGAACGCAAAAGAGGATTTCCCGAACTACGCACACGGCGTAAAATATAATCGGTTTCCTTAGTATCAATATCTTCTAAAAAGAAACCGTGCGTGGCTAAATGAATAATTCCGGTTTTTGTTCCGCTTAACTGTTTGAAAGATTCCTCGTTCCCCTCCGCATACATATAAAGACGATTTGGAATTTTATGAGTATCTAAATATTTTTGAATCAATTCCGCTTCTTTTTCAGTTCCGGGCAAAAAACTTTGTCTAATTCTGATAGTGCTTCTTGTTGCGGAAATGGCATCAGCAACTTCTTCATTTTCAGTTTTTGTTTGTTTACGATTTTGTGCTTCCGCAATCATTCTCTCTTTTTCAACATTATATACCAACCCGCCATAAATGATAGCTGTTCCATTTGGTAAATCTACATCTTTTTCTTTTTTTAAACGTGTAATTTCGCGGGTGCTAGAAACTAATTGCAGGTTATATTTGTCGGACAATAATTGGTCACCGTGTGCCTTTTTTTGTGCCGGAATAGCCGCAAAAGCAATTTGATTAAGCAATCCAGATGGAGAATAATAAATCGTTTGGATATCGTTCAACTCTTTTTCTAAGGGTTTCCAAATTAAATTATAAAGGTTTTCTCCTTTTTCGGAATATAATTGTTGCGTAAAATTTATATCAGTGATATTTGTTTCTCTTTTGGTTAATTGTTGCAATTGTATTTCGTCGCCAAGAGGTATCCAAATAGGAGCGGATGAATTTTTTTTCACAATCAATGCACCATAAAAAGTGTTTTCAGTCCATTGGTTATCTCCATAAAGCCTGAAATGAACAAATTCAATTGCTGCTTCATCTTTTTGGAGTAAATCTTTGATATTGTACCACTTAATTTCAAAGTCATCTTTAAGATTTTTGTAAGTAATTGACGCAATAGTTAGTTCTTTGTCAATATTATCAGCATTTTTTTCTAATGTCTGTAATGTGTTGATATCGGGAGTTTCTTGGGTATGCATTAAACTAATAGTTTGGCGAATTTTCATCAAATATTCGTACTGAAAAACCAAATTTTGGTCTTTTGATAAATATATTGCGTCTCTAATGCTGTTTGATGTTCTCAACAATAATCCTTTTGTGAAAAGAGCGTTGTCGAAAACATGCTCTCTAATTGGGTTTCCGGGTTGTTCGGACAAATATGAATAACATATTTCAAAATCTTTACTATTTGTTTCCCAAAAAGAGACTCTTTGCTTATCTGAAAGGAATGTAAAGTTTTTTCCAATGAAATCAATTAATAGACGGTCTGCTTCAATTTTTATTTGCTGTGCTTTAATAAAATTGTTTGTTTTTAGGTACAAAACTCCCAAATTATTTAAAGTACGGACATATTGCGGATGTTCTTTTCCAAGAACATTTTCAATGATATTTTTAGCCTCAACGTAAGATTTTTCTGCATTGGAAAAATTACCTGTTTTATAATACAAAATGCCCAAATTATTTAAAGTAGCGGCATAGTCGGGGTGATGGCGGGATAGAACTTTTTCGCGTATTTTTAGCGTTTCAATGAAACAGGTTTCTGCTTTGCTGTAACTATTTGTATTGACGTACAATAATCCTAAATTATTTAAGGAGTTTGCATATTCGGGGTGTTCTTTTCCGAGCAGATTTTCGCGAATTGTTTTTGCTTCAAGGTATAGATTTTCAGATTTTTCAAAATCGGTGCTTTTTTCATAGATAGACGCAAGGTTATTTAGATAAGTGGCATAAACTTGGGTTTCTTTTCCCACGCTATTCTCACATACTTCTATTGCTTTTAGAAAATATAGTTCGGCTTGTTTAAAATCGAATATAGCGGTAAATAAGTTCCCTAAACTATTTGATATTGTTGCATATATAGGGTCATGTGGGGATATCTTTTCACATATTGTCATTGCTTCTTGTAAAAAATGTTCTGCCTTGTCCCAATAACCTAATTTATAGTATGATGCGGCTAATTCGTTCAATGTTTTTACATAATTGATATTTTCTTTTTGTTTTTCATTTACAGTTATTGTTAATATTTCTGAAAGAAATTTTATTGCTTTAGAATAATTTCCTGATTTAAGATATAGTAGTCCCACATTATAAATCGACCCTGCAAAATCTTCATGGTCGTTACCAAAATAACTCATTGCTTCCAAAAGAAGTGGTTCTGCTTTGTCATATTCTCCTTTTTCTGAATATTCTAAACCTAATTCGGTAAGAAAATATGGATAAATTGGATGTTCTACAAAAAGGTTTTGTCCGCTGATATAGTTTGTTTCTGTAAAAAATTGCTCTGCTTTTGCATACTCTTCCATTTTAAAATATAATAGCGTTAAATTATACAAAGTATTTAGATAATCAGGGTGATTTACGCCTTGAGTCTGCTTTCGAATGTTTTGTACATTAAGTAAAAGATTTTCAGACTTTTCAAAATTGCCTATTTTAGAATAAAATAATCCAAAGTCGTTCAAAAAGGAGAGGTAATAATGAAAGTGGGCATCTAAATCGGTTTCTAAAATAGTAAGGGCGTTTTGATAGAACTTTTCTGCTTTATCAAAATTGCCTGTTTTATCGTATAAAAACCCTAAATTGTTGAGTAACAGAGAATAATCAAATAGATCCATTTTAGAAATATTTTCATGTATTTCAATCGCCTCTAAATAGACTTTTTCGGCATTTTCATAATCTTCTAAGTTGCAATATATATCGCCTAAATCAGATAAATAAAGGGCATAAGGAGGATATTCTATTCCGAAATCTTGTTCTAAAATTGTTAATGCTTCTAAATAGGAGTTTTTTGCCTCGGAATAATTTTTTAATTGTGTATATGTTTGTCCCATTAATATCAAAAAAATGCCATACTCTTTGGGTTTAACATTTTCAAAATCTTTTTGCTGCTTTTGTAGAAAAATAAGTGCCTCATCATATTTTTCATCCTCCAAAAGTCGATTGCCTTGTTCTATAATGTTGCCCCAATTTTGCGCAGACAACAAACATATTGTACAGGAAAAGAATGTTATGAATATAATTAGTTTCTTCATTTTAAGTAATCAGTATTAAGTATTCAGTATCTTATTTTTAAAATATTTTTTTACAAAAAACTCTTGCTGCGAAGGCTGTTTTATTACTGAAATTACCTTTTGAGTCTGCAAAAAATTTTATTTGGTGGAAGGCAGTTCTTATGTTCAAATCGAATGAAATATAAGTATTTTTGGACATAATACTTCTGTTTTTTGCCACCAATGGCACAAATTATCACTAATTCTTATAATTATTTTTATAAAACGACAAACTATCAAAATATATTGTTTTTTGGGGGCTATTTTTTTAGGCTATTATATTTATTAGAAAAATGATACGCGCAAGATAGTGCGGCGTTGCTCACTACTAGTAACAAAGATGCGACAGATTTTCACAAACACAGAACTTATGATTTCTTTTGATGTAATTTTTAGTTTATTGATGAATAATGATGGTTAAGTTTCACTTTTTTTTGAAATTTTTGGCAATTTGTTAAAAAAAGCAATACTTTTGTAAAAAATCAAATTTTATGACCAAAAAGATGTTGTTCGGAAAAACAATTGACGAACTGAAAGAAATAGTAAAACAATTAGATTTGCCTTTATTCGCAGCAGGTCAGATAGCGGAATGGCTCTACCACAAAAGAGTCTGTTCTATTGACGAAATAACAAATCTATCAAAAAAAGCACGTGACTTACTTTCAGAAAAATATGATATGGGAATTTCTGTTCCCATAAAAGAGCAAATTTCTAAAGATGGCACAAAGAAATATTTATTTCCCGTTAATGATGGTCATTTCGTTGAATCAGTATTTATTCCAGAAATTAACCGAAAAACCTTATGTATTTCTTCGCAGTCAGGTTGCAAATATAATTGCGCTTTTTGTATGACGGGCAAACATGGATTTCATACCCAATTATCTGCAGGTGAAATAGTTAATCAAATCAGATGTATCCCTGAAAGTGAAAACCTTACAAATGTTGTTTTTATGGGTATGGGCGAGCCTTTGGATAATTTTGATGAGGTCTTAAAAAGTATAAAAATAATGACTTCGGAATGGGGATTTGGTTGGAGTCCGCGAAGAATAAATCTTTCTACAATCGGCATTATTCCTATCTTAAAACAAATTATCGAAAATAGTGACGTTCATATTGCTATAAGTATGAATTCACCGTTCCACGACGAGAGAAAAATGATTATGCCAATAGAAGAAAAGTATCCAATTGCCCAAATAGTAGATACGCTGCGACAATATGATTTTGGAAAACAGCGCAGAATATCCTTTGAATATATTATGTTTAATAATTTAAACGATACCGAAAAACATATCAAAGGCATTTCACAACTGTTGAACGGGCTGCGATGTAGAATAAACCTGATTAAATATCATTCAATACCGGACTCTCCTTTGCAGGGCAGTTCCGAAAAAAAGAGAGAATGGTTTTCAGAACAACTAAATAAAAAGAATTTTATAACAACCATGCGCCGCTCAAGAGGTGAAGATATTTTTGCCGCATGCGGACAACTTGCTAATATTTAGTTAAGGTTTTATTTTTTTCAATAGACTCTTCTGTGTATAACCGCAGGCTAAAGCCAGATGTTAATAAAGGAAAGCCTGTAGAGAGACTTTTTCGACGCTCAAAACTCCAACAACTACACTCTACTCACTAATATCTACACTCTATGATTGCGTTGCCTATGTTTACACCCCGAATTGCGCTTACGGTCGACCGCAAGGGTGCGCCCCTACCGGGTTATCTACGTGGCACTCCTTGCGGAGTGCTGCTGCGTGGGATGCAGAGAATATGTGATGATGAATGCCCCGAATTGCGCTTACGGACGACCGCAAGGGTACGCCCCTACACGGGTTATCTACGTTGCACTCTACCGAGTGCTGCTGCGTGAAATACGGGAAATATGTGGGGTTTGTGTTTTAACTAAACTCTAATATCTAATATCTAAACTCAACTCACTACACTCTAAACTCTACTCACTAAACCCTACCACAAGCCTCTCCACTACCAACCCCCCATCCTCAGACCATATTTTCAAAACATACACACCACTTTCATATTTTTTCAAATCATCAATAAACAAAGTACCTTTTAAATCAGAGTATTCTGCAAATTTGCGCCCTTGAATATCATAGATTTCAACACGGGAGAGACCCACACCTGAAATGGTTACGCTGCCGGTGGCAGGGTTAGGGTAGATTGTGAAAGTAGATGATAAAATGTTTTCTGAAATACCAGATAAATCAAAAGCAACAAAATCTTGATCTGTAATATCTTCTGTAATATCCTCAAGTGATATCTGCTCTGGCTCAAATCTATAACCTTGCAAAGTGGGTGTTATTGTTATAGTGCTGTTTTCGGGTACTATTAAAGTATATTCTCCCATTTCATTTGTAACATCAGAAATACCTATTGTGGTGGTTATGGCAACACCCGCAAGGGGATTACCATCGCAGGTTACTTGACCACTGATACTATATATTTCGACATCCAAATAGGTAAAATACATTGTACCACTTAGTGTAAAGCCCGGTTTGCCCGTTTGTGTAACAAAAGTTGTGGAAGTTACACTGCTATCGCTACTTTTTAGAATACCATTTTCATAACTGATGGCGCTATTTCCAAATGTGGGGTTGTTTAAGGGAATTTCAAGAGTATAGTTGGTGTCGTAGCCGGTTAAAGTAAGCTGAACGAATTGAGCATATCCATAATATCGAATCAGATTATCCATACCATTCAACTCAAGTTGGCTCAGTTTATTGTCCCAACAATAGAGTGTATGCAAATTGGTATTGTTTGTCTTTAAGAAAAGTTCTACTAGTTGATTGTACTCGCATTGTAAATCTTGCAATTCAGTACAGTGAGTTAAATCCAATTGTTTTAGCATGTTAGACCAGCAAGTAAGACTTTGCAAACCAATACAGCCAGTCAAATAAAGATCACTAATACTATTGTAACCCAAAAGGCAATAAGAGCAATGAACACTTTTCAAACCTGCGCAGTTAGTTAAATCAAGACCAAAAAGACCTTCATTATTGATACACGAAAGGTATTGCAGACTTGTTAACCCTTCAAATGTGGCTATGCCATGTATGCTCTCATTCCCTAATAAAAGAGTGGTAATATTTTTGGGGGTTTCATCATTCCAATAAGCAAAATTCCCCCAAGTCCACGGCTCATCGGGAATTGCGTTTAAACCATTGTTGGCAATAAGGTCATTTATACGTTGCACTGCCAAAGGATCGTAGGTTTCTCCATAGTAATAATATAGACGCATCGTACCACTTAATTGCAAACCGGGTTTGCCCGTTTCTACGGTAAATGTAGTTTGAGTAACTGTATCGTCGTTGCTTATAAGGAAACCATTTTCATATCGTATAGCACTATTTCCAAAGGTGGGGTTATTTAATGGAATGGCAAAGGTGTATTCGTTGCCGTCTTGTGTTAGGGTAAAGGTTGGGTTTTGACCATTTCCGAAAAAATATATCAGATTATCCGTGCCTGTCAAATCTAATTCGGTTAGATGATTGGCAACTAAATCCAATGCTTGTAAATTTGAGCAATTTGAAAAATCAAGTTTGCAAAGAAATTTGTGATCGCATAACGCAACTTGCAATTTTGTTAAACCCGCAAAAGATGCAGCGCCCTCTAAGTTATAAGAATTAAAAAATTGCAGCCGAATAAGTTGCTTTGGCGTTTCATTGTTCCAAGAAACAAAAGACCAAGTTTCTGGCATATCGGTGGTAGCATTCAATCCATTGTTGGCAATTAAATCATTGATACGCTCTACTGCTAAAGGATCGTAAGATTCTTCTGCGTAGTAAAGATACATTATACCAGATATATCAAAACCTATTTTGTTTGATTGTGTGGAAAAAGTTGTCGAATTTACAGCATTATCATTACTTGTAAGAATACCATCTGAATAAGATATGGCATTGTTTCCAAAAACAGGGTTGTTAAGAAAAATATTATAAATATAATTACCACCTTCGTTCTCTACCATCATAAGAGGCGGACTTTGGTTGTGAGCCAAAAAAGTTGTCAAGCTATCCGTGCCTGTCAAATCAATTTCAGTGAGACTATTGTTGAAACACAGGAGGGTATGCAGATTTGTGCAATTTGAAAAATCAAGTTTGGAAAGGGAATTGAGTCTAAGATCCACTTCTTGCAAATAGGTCAAACCCTCAAAAGATGCCACACCTGTCAAGTTCCTCCCCTGTAATGCAAGCTCTATTAGTTGTTTAGGAGTTTCATCATTCCAAGTAGCAAACCTCCCCCATACTACAGATCCTGGTGAATCGGGTGGTGCATTTAATCCATTGTTTTCAATGAGGTCGTTAATACGCTGCACTGCTAATGGATCATATTCTTGTGATGTTGCTATTGAAGTTAATGCAACAAAGCCAATCAAGGCAAAAATAAAAAACGTTCTTTTTATAAAAAAAGTAATAAAAAATAGTTTACGTCTCATAAGTTATTAATTAATTGATAATTATAAATATTTTTAATAAAAAATTTTTTGCAAAAGTAATATTTTTTTTATTAGCAAAAAAATTTTCAAAAAACACCTTACTTTTGTTAAACAAACTTTTTTCCATTTTTTTGTCCTCTCTTTTTATTATCTTTGCATTTTTTTTTAAAATCGTCCTGCAACTAAATAATTTATGAAGTTAGAAACGTAAAACATTATATAACAGATAATTGAATTTTTAATATTATTCTCTTCTGTTTGAAATCTGGTAAATTTCAGTATGATAGGATAAGTTACGAAAGTTCACGTCTTGGGCGTGGATTGTTGGTGCTTATTACATACAAAGGTGTTTACCAGAGCCTAAACAGAATGATAGGGTTAAAACAATTTTACGCTTTTTTTATGATAGTCCTCAAAAACATACATATCGGCAAAATTATAAAACAAAAATTGGAAGATTCTCCAATGAATATTACCGAGTTTGCAAAGAAAATACATTTGGACAGAACTACTGTTTACGATATTTTTGAGAGAAAAAGCATTGATACCGAACTATTAATTAAAATATCTCAAATTTTAAACTACGATTTTTACAACGAAACGTACCACAAGACCCCAACAAATAACCTTCCCCAAAAATTTCAGATAACTTTAGAAATCGACAAAAAAAATATCAAAATTCTAAATTTACCTGACGGGATGTGCGTTAAACAATAGATTCCTCACTTCGTTCGGAATGACTGTATCAGCCTGTAAATGAGGGCGGGAAAAAGGGTGCGGCGAAGCCGCACCCTTTTTCCCGCCATTTCCCTTATAACGGACGGTCATTCCGAATGGAACAAAGTGAAATGAGGAATCTAAAAATATGCTTTTACAATTAACAAAACAAAAAATGTTGTCTTTAAAATTCCAAGAGTAAAAGAGTTCTGAAAGTGAAATGCTCACAAAGTGTAAAATGAAATGCTCACAAAGTGTAAAGTGAAATGCTCACAAAGTGTAAAGTGAAATGCTCACAAAGTGTAAAGTGAAATGCTCACAAAGTGTAAAATGAAATGCTCACAAAGTGTAAAATGAATGATATTATTTCGTTTATATTCAATGCTTTATAAGTATATGAAAAATGCTTAAAAAATGCACAAAAAATAAGCAAAAAAAGTTTAAAAAAATGCAAAAATTTGTTTGTATTAGATTTTTTTATATTACTTTTGTATTTTAAAAATATTAAAAAGTTATATATAATCAAGGAGTATAATGAATAATAGTTTGTATCTTAAAAGGTTATCAGACAGCGAATTAGAACGAAAACTCTCATCATCGGGAGCAGTATTAATTCGAGGCTCAAAAGCGTGTGGCAAAACTGAATCGGCAAAACAATTCGCAAATAGTATGTTACAGAGACTCAAGTGGATTAGAAATTGACGCTATTGTACAAAAATATAACGGTGAATGGATAGCATTTGAAATTAAATTAGGAACAGGAAATATAGAAGAAGCAGCGGCAAATCTTAATAAATTTGCATCTATTATAAATTATAACAAAACAAAACAGCCTAAATCACTTAATATTATTACAGGAACTGGTATCAGTTATACCCGTACAGACGGAATTAATGTGATTTCTCTTGCATCGTTAGGAAAATAAAAGTTTTCAGTTTTCAGTTTTCAGAAAGAATCTTGCAAAGTTTAACCTGCATTATTCATAAAGCAAATATTCATGGTCTGTGTGGGCAACCCTTGCGGTTGCCCTGAATGATATTGAAATAGACATTGTGTGGGCAACCCTTGCGGTTGCCCTGAATGATATTGAAATAGACATTGTAGGGGCAACCCT
>WRMI01000080.1 GCA_009777175.1 Marinilabiliaceae bacterium | reverse complement strand
AAACTATACAGGCTCGTATCAGATGAAAGACCGAAAAGATTTGAAAAAAGCGGTGATACTGTTTGTGGGGAAAAATAAATATGAGATATTTGAATAAGAGAATAAATGTCACAAAAAAATAATTCGATATGGATTCAAAAAAATATAAACGTTTGCCCTACGGCAATGCAAATTTCGAAAGAGTAATTTTAGAAAATTATGCTTACATAGACAAGACAAAATACATTGAGCAATTAGAAAATGAAGAAAATCCTGCTCAATTTTTCATACGTCCCCGCAAATTTGGAAAGAGTTTGTTCTTTTCAATGTTGTCTTGTTATTATGATATGAAACGTGCCAACCAATTTCAAGAATTGTTTGGTAATTTGTATATCGGCAAAAATCCTACACCTCGTAAAAATAGTTATGCAATGATGGAGTTCGACTTTTCAGGACTTGATACGCACACGCCCGACATATTTAGGAATTCTTTTAAACAATATGTAGAAGATGTCATTGTTCAATTCATTATAAATTATAAATCTGTATTCGATAATGCCGAGGTGTTAATTGACAATATCAATAAGACTCAAAGTGGTATCAGAGCGTTAAGCGTTGCACTTCAAGCCGCAAATGTCAAAATTTTCGTAATAATTGACGAGTACGACCATTTTGCGAACGACCTTATTGCAATGGGAGTGGACGATGTGTATAAAGAGATGGTACGCTCCAACGGCATTGTACGCGACTTTTACGAAACCCTCAAAAAAGGTGCTAAAACGGTCATAGATAGAATTTTTATCACAGGCATCTCGCCTGTTATGTTAGACGACCTCACAAGCGGTTTCAATACTGCCGAAAATCTAACCTTAAACAAACGCTACAATAATATGCTTGGTTTTACTAAACAAGAAGTAGAACATTTGATGGATGAAACAGGGGTAAATAGAGAGTTTATAAATGTAGATATGGAATGGTATTACAACGGTTATCTTTTTAACAAAGATGCAATAGATAGAATTTACAACCCATCTATGATGCTATATTTTTTTAAACAGATTATCGAAGAAAAAAGGATACCCGAAAAAATCATAGACGACAATCTGAAAATCGACTACGGACGCCTGCAGAGACTGACATATAATGAAGAAAACCGCGAAATGCTACTGCAAATAATTAAAGACGACGGCATTGTTTCTCAAATCATGTCAAAATTTTCTATTGACGTTCTATATCGCGACAAATATTTTGTTTCCTTGCTTTTTTATTTGGGTTTACTAACCATAGAAAAACCAATGCTAGCAAACGTGCAATTGCGTATCCCAAACTATTCCATAAAAACTGTATTTTGGGAATATATTATGGAGTTGGCAGAAGAAAATGCGGGTTTCACAATAAATAGAGGAGAATTGGAACACGCAATAACCGCACTGGCGATGAACGGCAAAGCAAAACCATTCATTGAATACATAATTAAAAATATTTTTAACCGCCTATCAAACCAAGATATGAAAAATTTTGACGAAAAATATATCAAAATAATGCTCTTAAATAGCCTTTTCCAAAGCAATGTATATGTACCAGTTAGCGAACAAGAAACAAACACAGGTTATATTGATATTTACTTAATGCGAAGCCCATTGAAGCCACAAGTAAAGTATGAATGGATTTTTGAACTTAAATATTTTAAAGCAACTAAAAAACTAACCAATAAAGAGCGTGATGATGCCAAAAACCAATTGAAAAATTATAGCGGCTCATACCAAATGAAAGATAAAAAAGATTTGAAAAAAGCAGTGATATTGTTTGTTGGCAAAAATAAATATGAAATATTTGAGTAGAGATATTAGAGTGTAGAAAAAACTGATTACTGACGACTAACGACTAATGGCTAACTACTGATAACTGATAACTGAAAACTAACAACTGAAAATTGCTTACCGATAACTAAAATGAATTACGAATTGAAAATACTCATTCACTTATTTACTCATTTACTCATTCACTGAAAACTGAAAACTAAATACTAATTCACTAAAAAACTAAAAATAATGCGCATAAAAAGATTGTTCACAAGGTATTTTCACGATGTAATAATTGCGGTAGAAGCAATTCTTGCCAATAAATTGAAATCATTGCTTACTGCATTAGGCATAATGTTTGGCGTTGCTGCTGTAATCAGTATGCTTGCCATCGGAAAAGGAGCCCAACAAGAAGTTTTAGAACAGATTAAGTTGGTGGGAGTCAACAATATAATAATTACGCCATCTGATTTGGCAGTAGGATCCGCTGAAACACAAACAGGAGGCGTTGGAAATGTAAAACGCTTTTCTCCCGGATTGACACTTCTTGATGCTGACGCAATAAAATCTACTATTCCATCCGTTTCGAAAGTTAGTCCTGTTATTTCGTTGAACTATCACGCTATTTTGCAAGGAAAAAGTTATCCCGTTGTACTTGAGGGTGTTTCCGAAAATTATTTCGAACTATTGAATATCAGACTCGTACAAGGCGCAATATTCAACGACGAACAAAGTGAAGGCGGTTTCCCCGTCTGTGTGATTGGTGATAATATCCGAAACCGTTTTTTTAATACTCAAGACCCAATTGATCAGTATATTAAGTGCGGACAAACATGGTTAAAAGTTATTGGTGTTATCGAAAAGAGAGATTTTACCGCTTCTGCATCCGATGAAATGGGGATTAGCAGTACTGATAACAAAATTTTAATTCCTGTAAAAACAATGCTACTGCGGTTTAAAGACCGTGCGCGCGTAAATCCCGAAGTATTAGAAGGAATGGCACGTGCAGGAGCCGCATTTGGTGGTGCAGGCGGCGGTGGAAACCAAACAGCAGCAACATCTGACGATATTAAAAGTGCTGATAATCAACAATTAGATAAAATTATTGTGCAAGTTGAAGAAACTGAACATTTAAGCGTAACCGCCGATATAATAAAACGACTATTATTACGCAGGCATTCAGATATTTATGATTTTGAAGTTACAGTTCCCGAACTCCTTTTGAAACAGCAACAAAAAACAAACGATATTTTTAATATTGTGCTTGGTGCAATTGCAAGTATTTCGCTAATTGTTGGTGGAATAGGAATTATGAACATTATGCTTGCTTCCGTATGGGAACGAATAAGAGAAATTGGCACACGACAAGCAATTGGAGCATCACGAAAAGATATTGTAGTACAGTTTCTTTCTGAATCAACTTTAATAAGTGTTGCAGGAGGTATGATAGGAATAATTTTGGGAGTTATTTTAGCACGACTGATAGAGGCGATGGCTGATATTCAGACAATTGTAAGTCTTTTTTCAATTATTATTGCATTCGGAGTATCAGCAACGGTTGGAATAGTTTTTGGCTACATTCCCGCCAAGCGCGCATCAGAACAAGACCCTGTAGAATCTTTAAGACATTAGTGGTTAGTGAATGAGTGAATGAGTGAATGAGTAAATATTAGATATTAGAAAAACCTAATTTTCACCTAATTGTTTTTCTAACAAAACAACCTCAGTAGCAAAATGAGTGAATGAGTCATATTATCCCTTATTTTAAAAGGCTCCCCTTAATAGAAAAAATTGAAAATTTAAAATTTATTTATAATGGAAACAAACAATAATATAAATAAGGCAACAACGAACGAATTTCAAGAAGTAGAGGATATAATTTCTTTGCATCGTTCTCAAGCGCTGAAAACCGTAAATAATGAAAATTTACTTACTGCGTGGGAAGTTGGGGCTTTTGTTTCTGCTCGCCTAAAAAGTTCTGCGTGGGGCAGCAAAACAGTTATGCAACTTTCAGATTATTTGCGAACGCAAGACCCTACTTTGAGAGGATTTAGCCGCCGTAATATTTATAATATGGTTGCTTTTTATGATACATATTCTTCCCTCCAATTTGTTGAATATCAGAACAATTTAAAATTAAACGAAATTGTGCAGTCAAAAACTGCACAATTACAAAACCAAAATGAAATTGTGCAGCCAATGGCTGCACTAATACAAAACCAAAACGAAATTGTGCAGCCAATGGCTGCACAATTAAGCCAAAATAAAATTGTGCAGATCGCATCTGCACGATTACAAAATCAAAATGAATTAGTGCAGATCCCATCTGCACAATTTCCTAAATTCTTAAATTTGACCACTTTATCTAATCATTTTGAAATTTTGAACGTTTGCAAAACAATTGAGGAACGAATATTTTATGTACTTTATTCACATAAAGAACGACTGAATTATAAAGAACTACAACGATGTCTCAAAAATAACACCTTTGCCTCATTGATGGGCGACAAGCACAATATTTCAAAAAGTTTGAAGAAAATGTATCCGCAAGCAGTTCCAATGCTTAAAGATAGAATATTTATTGATTTTCTTGGACTTCCGCAACGGTTTTCTGAAAAAAAATTACAACGCGGAATTTTAGATAATATGAAAGATTTTGTTCTGGAACTCGGTAAAGATTTTTTGTTTTATGGCAAAGAATATCCGTTACAGGTTGGCAATTCAGTATTCAAAGTTGATTTGTTGTTTTTTCATAGAGGGTTGCAGTGTTTGGTGGCTATCGAACTGAAAACAGGTAAGTTTAAACCCGAGTACATAGGAAAACTTGAATTTTACCTCGAAGCAATAGACCGTGATTTACGCCGAAGTAATGAAAAACCAAGTATTGGTATTTTACTTTGTCAAGAAGCAGACCGCAGTATTGTGGAATATGCAATGAGCCGAAGCCTTAGCCCCACAATGATTGCAGAATACGAAAAGCAACTTATCCCAAAAGAAGTGTTGCAAACTTCTTTGAATGAATTTACTCAGTTTTTGAAAAAATAGGGAATATGTGAATGAGTGTAGGAGCAAACCTGAGTGTTTGCCTAAAAATATTGTGAATGAAAATTCTGTTAGGCGGTGCATTGAATTTATTGAAATGGATGTAATATTGGTAGAAAAATGAGAAAATGAATTGTTAAATTAAAATGAAAAACAATAACCTGTCAAATGCAAAAATTGCTAAAAACGATGAGTTTTATACAAGATTTTATGATATCGAGACGGAAATTAATGCCTATTTAGGTTTTAACCCAAATGTTTTTCATGGCAAAACAATTCTTTGTCCATGCGATAACCCTAATGATAGCAACTTTTTTAAATATTTTGTGCTCAATTTCCAAAAATTTAAACTTAAAAAACTTATATCTACATATTTAGTGCGTTCACACATTTCCCAAAAAAAACATCCCCACAAAATTGAAATTACTGAAATCCCCGATTTAATGAGAGAAAAAGAGGTCAATCTCTTTGATGTAGATTTTTTACTCTCAAGTAATAAAAACCAATTAACCAGCTTAAAAAGTGATGGCGATTTTAGAAGTAATGAAATCAAGAAATTAAGAGATGAATCCGATATGATTATTACAAATCCTCCGTTTTCGCTGTTTCGACAATTTTTAAATTGGATAGTTGAGGTTAATAAACAGTTTTTAATTATTGGAAATATGAACGCAATTACCTACAAAGAAGTTTTTCCCTTAATAAAAGAAAATAAAATTTGGCTCGGGGCAACAAATTTCAACAAAGGAATGTATTTTAAAGTTCCGCCCTACTTTGTTTATGCAGATACCTATAAATTTGATAAAGAGATAGATGGCGAAAAAGTTAATCGAGTACCCGGAGTATGTTGGTTTACAAATATAGAACATGGCAAACGACATAAGCCATTGTCTCTCAATACTATGGCAGTGAATTTAAGTGAAAATAGTAAAATGAAAGGAAAAGATTCTTATGACCGTTATGATAATTATGATGCGATAGAAGTACCGCTTATTAAATTGATACCCAGCGATTATGATGGAATTATGGGCGTGCCAATTAGTTTTCTGAATAAATATTGTCCTCAACAATTTGAAATAGTTGGAAGTGCAGAGGATAAAGATTATTACCTAATTGTCTTTGGCAAAAACAAAGGAAGGATTACAATCGAAGGTCATCAACCATTCAAAAGAATATTTATTAAACATAGGAATAACTGCAGGCTAAATCCCGCAGTAAATAAAAAAGAAGTCACTAAAAGGACTGAACAAGAATGCACTACATAAAAAATTTTATTACCCGCGAAAAGCTATCGCATCTGTGTTACTAGTAGTGAGCGACACCGAACTATTTCTGTGCTTTTCATTGTTATTAGGAATAAAAAAACTAATTAGTTGCGTATCAGTGAAATATAGAATATTGACCCTTTGCCAACTTCTGATTCAACCCAAATTTCTCCACCCATTTTTTTAACAAAAAAATAATTAGTTGCGTATCAGTGAAATATAGAATATTGACCCTTTGCCAACTTCTGATTCAACCCAAATTTCTCCACCCATTTTTTTAACAAAATAGTCGCATAACACTAAACCTAAACCTGTGCCCGTTTCTTTTTCTGTTCCTAATGTGCTTTTGGTTTCAGATAATTGAAAAAGATTTTCCATCATTTTTTCAGGTATGCCGATACCCTGATCTTTGACCGATATAATTACTTCATTATCAGTCTGTTCGGAACGAATGGTTACTTTGCCGTTTGAGTTTGAATATTTAATAGCGTTGTTGATAACATTTCGTAAAATTATTTTAAACATTTCGATGTCTGCTAAAACAAAATGATTTTGTGTGTTGTTTTCTAACTCGATGTTCTTTTCATCGGCATATTGACGTAAATCGTTCACAATAAATTTGATATGGTCATTGATATTAAATTTTTCGTTGATAGGATTAATATCTTTCATTTGAGTTTTAGCCCAAATAAGCAGGTTTTCAATCAGACCGTGGGCATTATCGAGTCGCGTAGAAACATTTTTGAAAATTTTTGTTCGATTTTCTGTATCGGTAGTTACGTTGTTTGCCATTTGCAAAATTTCAGAGATAGAACTAATTGGGCTGCGTAAATTATGCGAAATAATTGAAAATAGTTTATTTTTGAAGGAGTGTGTTTTTTTGAGTTCGCTGTTTTTTTCTGAGGTTTTTCTGTAAAGAAGCAATGAAATGGTTAGCAATATTAAAATCAGCAGCGACCCTATTGACAATAAAATCAGCAATTTTTGTTGTTTTTGTTTTTCTTGATGTAAAATTTCGTTTTCGTTGTCTTTTTGTTCTAATTCGAACCAATTTTTAAGTTGTGAAATCTCCAATGTTTTTTCTTGTTCGTTTAAACTATCTGAAAAATAGTGAAGTCGATGATAGTTTTCTAATGAACTTTTGAGGTTTCCTTTGACGAAATCAATTTGCGAGCGAACACGATAAATATCTATCCACCTTTTATCTTCCACAACGGGATGTTCCATACATTTTGCCAAATAATAGTTAGCGGAATCTGCTTTTTCTAACATTATGTAAGCTTCGGCAATTATAAGGTATATGTCAGGCAAAGTAATATAATCAATTTCAATATTTTGCGATTCTAAAATATCAAAAAGGTAGTCTAATGCGTCTTTTGGACGGTTGAGTTCTAATAAATACTCTCCTATGGTGCCTGCAATAAAATCAGTATAACTTGAAGAGTAAAACTTAATTTTTTTGTGCAATTCCTGAAAATAGGTCAATGCCGCTTCTTTATTATTGTCGTGCTTAAATCGTAATAATCCAATTAAGTAACTTGCTTCGAGTATTCGAAGGGAATCGCCCTGTTCCTTTGCTATTTCTAATTTTTTGTTGCAATAATAGAAAGAATTTACATCATCATTAATATATCCAAAAAGGATGTAGAGGTTTCTATAAAGAAGGTATAAAGACTCCAAATAATTTATTTTAAGATAAATTTTTTCGGCTTTTTTGTAGTTATAGTGTGCTAAATAAAATTGGTTAGAATAGATATAATAATTTCCTAAGTCCATGTATGCTGTTCCTTCTTGGATTTCTAAACCTTTAACGTTATGCGCTATTTGGAGTGCTTGGAGGGTATGTTTTTTGGCATTTGCGGTATCAAAGTCGCTAATAATGTAACTTTGAGCCAATGCGATGTTTGCGGATGCTTCTGCTTTTTTAAAACCGATTTTTTGTGAAAGTTGAATTGCTTCTCGTGCATACATACGGCAATTAGTGCTATCAACATAACGATATTCGCGAGCAAGAGTTGCAAATAACTCTGTTTTTTCATAGTCAGTTAATTTCTTTGATACCAAAACTTGTTCCAAACTATCTATTCTGGGAGTTTGTGAAGGTAGTGATTGAATAAGAAATAAATTGCAAACTATTGCTATTATTAAATATTTAAAGGTTTTGAGCATACACCGAAAAGTGTTCTCTACCGCAAAATACGCAAAGTATGCACAAAGAGCACAAGTTGATAGATGTTGATATTTAACTCTTTGTGTACTTTGTGAAATCACTTTGTGACCCTTGTGGTAAAGCAAAATGACTTTTGAGAGGGGATTCAAGTTTTTTATACAATTCATTTTTAACGATAGAAAGAAGTATTATTTATAATTATTTACGTCTCAGTGAAATATTGAATATTGACCCTTTGCCAACTTCTGATTCAACCCAAATTTTTCCTCCCATTTTTTTTACAAAATAGTCGCATAGCACTAAGCCTAAACCTGTACCCGTTTCTTTTTCTGTTCCTAATGTGCTTTTGGTTTCAGATAATTGAAAAAGATTTTCCATCATTTTTTCAGGTATGCCGATACCCTGATCTTTGACCAATATAATTATTTCATTATCAGACTGTTCGGAACGAATGGTTACTTTGCTGTTTGGATATGAATATTTGATAGCGTTGTTTATTATATTTCGTAAAATTATTATAAACATTTCGATGTCTGCAAATACAAAATGATTTTGTGTATTATTTTCTAACTCGATGTTCTTTTCATCAGCATATTGACGTAAATCGTTCACAATAAAATCTATTTGTTTATCTATATTTAATTTTTCGTTGATAGGTTTAATATCTTTCATTTGAGTTTTAGCCCAAATAATCAGGTTTTCTATTAGACCGTGTGCATTTTCAAGGCGTGTAGAAACATTTTTGAGAATTTTTGCTCTATTTTCTGTATCTGTAGTTACTTTGTTTGCCATTAGCAAAATTTCAGAGATATAACTAATTGGGCTGCGTAAATTATGCGAAACAATTGAAAATAGTTTATTTTTGAAGGAGTGTGTTTTTTTGAGTTCGCTATTTTTTTCTGAGCTTTTTCTGTAAAGAAGTAATGCAATTGCCAACAATATTAAAATCAGCAGTGAGCCTATTGACAATAAAATTAACAATTTTTGCTGCTTTTGCATTTGGTGGAATAAAATATCGTTTTCGTTGTCTTTTTGTTCTAATTCGAGCCAATTTTTAAGTTGTGAAATCTCCAATGTTTTTTCTTGTTCGTTTAAACTATCTGAAAAATAGTGAAATCGATGATAGTTTTCTAATGAACTCTTAAAGTTTCCTTTGACGTAATCAATTTGCGAACGAACACGATAAATACCAATCCATCTTGTATCAACTACAACGGGATGTTCCATACATTTTGCCAAAAAATAATCAGCGGAATCTGCTTTTTCTAACATTATATAGGCTTCGGCAATTATAAGGTATATGTCTGGCAAGGTAATATAATCAAATTCAATATTTTTCGATTCTAAAATATCAAACAGGTAGTCTAATGCGTCTTTTGGACGGTTGAGTTCTAATAAATAGTCGCCAATGGTGCCTGCAATAAAATCAGTATAACTTGAAGAGTAAAACTTAATTTTTTTGTGCAATTCCTGAAAATATGTCAATCCCTCTTCTTTATTATTGTCGTACTTAAATCGTAATAATCCAATTAAGTAATTAGCTTCGAGTATTAGTAGAGAATCGCCCTGTTCGATGGCAATTTCTAATTTTTTTTTACTGTAATATAATGAATTTGCATCATCATTAATATATGCAAAAAGGATGTAGAGGTTTCTATAAAGAAGGTATAAAGACTCCAAATAATTTATTTTAAGAAAAATTTTTTCTGCTTTTTTGTAATTATTGTGTGCCAAATAAAATTGGTTAGAATACAAATAATAATTTCCCAGGTCCATATATGCGGTTCCTTCTTGAATTTCTAAACCTTTTACGTTTTGTGCTATTTGAATCGCTTGGATAGTATATTTTTTGTAGTTAACAGTATCAAAGTCGCTAATAAAGTAACTTTGCGCTAAGGTAATGGTTGCAGCAGCAGCTGCTTTTTTAAAACCAATTTTTTGAGCAAGTTGAATTGCCTCTCGTGCGTACATACGGCAATTAGTGGTATCAACAAAACGATATTCGGTAGCAAGGGTTGCCAATAACTCTGTTTTTTCATAGTCAGTTAATTTCTTTGATACCAAAACTTGTTCTAAACTATCTATTTCCGGAGTTTGTGAAGGTAGCGTCTGAACAAAAAATAAATTGCAAACTATTGCTATTATTAAATATTTAAAGGTTTTTTTACAATTCATTATTTTCGATATAAAGTAATTTATACAAAGCATTATTATTTGCGTCTCAGTGAAATATAAAATATTGACCCTTCTCCCATTTTTGATTCAAACCAAATTTTTCCACCAATTTTTTTGATTAATTCGGCGCATAAAACCAACCCTAACCCTGTTCCTCGTTCTGAGTTAGTTCCGAGTTCGCCTTTGGTTTCGGACAAGTGAAAAAGTTTCCCTTGAATCTCGGGCGACATACCAATACCTGTGTCGGATACTGAAATTATCAAATGATGATCATCTAACTCGCTGTTTATGATTATTTTGCCGTAGGGGTGTGTATATTTCAGAGCATTGAATATTAAATTTCGCAAAATTATTTTAAACATCTCTTTGTCGGTATCAATAGTGTAATTTCCGATATTGTTTTCTATAAAGATATTCTTTTCTTCGGCAAAATTAGACAAGTCGTCTAAAATAAAATTTATTTCGGTCTGAATGTTCACATGTTCTGATTTTGCTATTGTTGCGTGCATCTGACTTTTTGCCCATATCAATAAGTTTTCTATCAAGCCGTATGTATTATCAACATTTGTTGAAACATTTTTCAAAATTTTTGCACGGTTCTTTGCATTGATACCCATACTGTTTGCTAATTTTAAGGTAACAGCAAGAGAATGAATAGGTGCTCGCAAATCGTTTGATACAATTGAAAATAATTTGTCTTTAAAGGTGTGCATACTGTTGAGTTCGTTCTTTTTCTTAATAATTTTTCTATAATAAAAAAAGGAAAAAGGTAGCAATGCAAAAATACACAATAGACTTATTGACAATAGTTTAAGTAATTTTTGTTGTATAATTTTTTCTTCTTGCAAAATAGCGTTCTCAATATCTTTTTGTTCCAATTCGAGCCAATTTTTCATTCTTGCCATATCTTCCGATTTTTGTGCCGTTTGTATGCTGTCGGCAAAATGATAATATTTTTGGGAAATTTCATAAGCCTTCTTATAATCGCCTTTGGCAGTCTCCAATTCAATTTGGGCAGAATAAAGTGCCGACATAATTTGGTGGTCAACATAAGGAAGTACCTTATCTGTTTTATCAAGGTAATATATTGCGGAATCGATTTGCTGAAGCAGTGAATGTGCTTCGGCAAAACTAATATTTAATAGTGTTAAGAATCGCGTCGTCCCTAAATGAGCATATTGTTCACAAAGTTCTTGCGAAATTTGAAAATATTTTAATGATTCGCGAGGCTTTTTCAACGAGATGTTTATAAGTCCACATTCAAATATTAGGAGTTTTTTCATTTCTAATAATTTGGGATGTGAAAACATTGGTGTTTCTAACATTTCCTGATGAAATATTAGCCGTTCTAATGAAAGTTCATTATCAATTAAGGCCAAACGTTTGAGGTAATCTGCCCAAAAAAGCCACCCTGGTATCGGATCATCTTCGACAATGTTTGTAGTATCATGAGGCAACAACGTTGTTAGGTCATACAATTTGGCACCGGTTTCCAAAAATTTATTCGCATAATTTACCATATTTTCAGCATCCATAATGATATTAAAAACACGCAACATATTGTAATATACACGTGCTAAATACTCTATATCATTGAGTTCTATACAAATTTTTTCTGCATTCTTATAATTGATATAAGCTAAAAAATATTCTGCCGAACGCCAATAATAATTGCCAAACGACATATATGCCCGCTTTTCTAAATTTTTTAATCCTTCTTTTTGTGCTAATATGAGGGCATCATCTATATAAGATCTCATCTTTGCAGTATCTGTGTTCTTGTAAACGTTAGAAAGCTCAATCAACAAATTTCCTTTTGCCTCTGAATCTCCTGTAAATGATATCAAAACCTGTTCAAGACTATCAATTTCGGAAACTTGTGCCGTCAAAGGAGCCCAAAATATGTTTAAAAGCATTAATAAAGGAATAAAATATTTTGCCATATTAATAGTTTTCAGTTTTCAGTTTTCAGTTTTCAGTTTTCAGTTTTCAGTTTTCAGTTTTCAGTTTTCAGTATTCAGTATTCAGTATTCAGTATTCAGTATTTAGTATTTAGTATTTAGTATTCAGTATTCAGTATTT
>WRMI01000079.1 GCA_009777175.1 Marinilabiliaceae bacterium | reverse complement strand
GCAAGGGTTGCCCCTACAAGGCTTGCCCTCGCCCTTTTTGTATTTTAGGCAACCGCAAGGGTTGCCCCTATAAGGCTTGTCCTCGCCCTTTTTGTATTTTAGGCAACCGCAAGGGTTGCCCCTACAATGTCTATTTTATATCATTCAAGGCAACCGCAAGGGTTGCCCACACAGACACCGTAAACGATATAAATATTTGCTTTATGAATAATGCAGGTTAGAAGTCGGGAATTCTGAACTTACGGCACTGGGTCAAATCCGCTTCCCCCCCACGGATTGCACGACAAAATACGCCTAACTGAAAGATAAAACCCTTTGAAAGGTCCATGTTTTTTTATTGCTTCGATGGAATATGCGGAACATGTTGGTACATAACGGCACGAAGGCGGAAAGAGTGGCGAAATAAACCGCTGATAAATTTTTATTGGTAATACTAATATAAAAATTAATCCTTTGCAGACAATTCTGAGGATTGTTGGCATATTTTTTCTATAATTTTTGTAAATCCATTTATAACTCCTTTTTTGATAGTTTCATAAGGATGAATTGTTTTATCGATATAGATGAAGGTTACAAGAAGTTTCTGATTTTCAGGTATTTGTTCAATAAAAAGATGTTTGTTCAACCTAAATGATTCTTTCGCTCTACGTCTAATCAAATTTCTTTTGACCGCTTTTTTTAACATTTTTTTGGGAACAGAAAACAAAACTTCCATTTTTGTTTCATTTTCAGAAGATAACACACAATAAAGAATTCGAAACGGAAATACAGTTACCCCCAAACCCGACGAAAACAAATGTTGAATTTGTTTCCTGCTCCGCAAAACATTAAACGTTTCCTGTTTCATTATTTATTTTTTTCGCCACTAATTTGTTATTGAATTTATTGAAATACACTAAATATCACTAATTTTTTTTATTTTAACCACTAACCACTAACCACTAACCACTAATCACTAACCGCTAACCACTAACCACTAACCGCTATTTCTTTACCATCTTATAAACCACTTTTTCCCCATTTTGACTTTCGATTGTAACAAAATAAACTCCGCTACTGAGGTTTCCTGTAACAATGGAGTTACCGTTAAAAATTAATTCTTTTACTTCTTGTCCAACGGCATTGGTAATCCAAATGTTTTTTATGGAAAACTCACTATTAATAACTATTTCGTTGGTAAATGGATTTGGATAGAGAATAAAATCAGATATAACATCCTCTTTTATTGAGACATCTTTTCCTAACTTATTGGTTATACCCGCTTTAGATAAAACATCGCCCGTATATTTTGTTCTTATTGCATATTGATAATAACCCGAAAGTAGTGAATACCAATCAGAATCTGTAAATTGTGCTTCAGAAACATTATTGGACAATTGAGTCCAATTTTCTTCGGGTTGACCTTCCTCAAGTCTGTAAATTATATATTCTTCTGAAAACCCTTTTTGATTCAATATATTTTTGTCATTATCACCATATTCCAAAACATGAAGTCTTATCATAAAAACTCCTTCTTGTCCCGCAGGCGTTTGATGAAATAAGACCCAATTTCCTGCACTGTTTCGCCACCAACTAAGTTGTTCATTAGAGTTTGTTCCGTTTGTGTCGTAACCAAGTTCGTTGGTATCTCCTGCGGTTGGTGTCCACCTAACCATTGCATAAAAAGCATTGGAATATGGAATATTATCTAACGGCACGTTGATCCATTGATTATCAGGCAATATAAATGGCGCACTTGAACCAACCAATACTTGCTGCTCATCATAAATATCAGCGATTACTGTTCTGTTTGTTGAACCTGTACTATGCCCATATACATCAATACTTTTAATTACTCCTCCACTATTCACAATAAAGAAGTTTCCCAAAGAAAATTCAAGATTATTACCAATCCTGTATCCTGTTTCAGCACTATCATCATCTAAAATAAATGATTGTTCCGTTAAATTATTTGGACCTTTCCATGTAATATATGCGTTGCTGCCTGCCAATTCTGCCTTTGCACTAATTGGAGGGTAAGCAATTTCTGATAACATAACATTATGAGACTGTTCTTCGAGAGTGATATCCAAATTTGTTTCAAAATATACCTGAAATCCGTCAAGAGTTATAGTTAGGTCGTAAAAACCTCGCCATATTTCATCAATGAGTACTCCTGTATCGTCAGAAGTTGCAGTGTAAACATATTCCGAATTGTCGTTGGTATTTGTTAAAGTAACAATTGCGCCTGCAGGAGAAACGCCCGTATTTGTTGTGATATTGAGATGAAAATCAATATACATATCTTTAAGAAGAATGTCCGACAATGCGGGCTCTGATATAATTCCATTTGCATATAACGCTTTAACAGCATATTGGTAAACGCCATAAGGTAACGATTCCCATTCAGTATCAGTAAAATTAGTTTCGGTTATATTATTTGATAAAAGCGTCCATTCATCTTCAGGTTGTTCGTTTATTAATCTGTAAACTATGTACCCTGACAAATTGTTCGAAACTAAAAAATCAGTTGAATCAGAATATCCAATTTTTACTTCTTCTCCATTAATATAACCTTCTGCACGAATCATAAAAATTAGTTTTCCTATATTAGAATAACCAACGTCACTAAAAATACCCGTGAGATAGTCTAAAGAAGCAAATTGAGTATTATACATAAAAGGATACTCAAGTGTTGGTCGAGAAACTGCTAATGAAAGATGAGAAGTATTGTGGCTCAATGCCATAAAAAAACCACCTGAGGCATAAACAGGCTCAGGGAAGTCATAGTTGTTCCATCCCCTTATATTTGGAACATCAAGAGCAGAATAGATAATATTATTTGTTGGCTGACCTTGCTCATCCAAAGAAAATATAAACAGATTTATTTCTGTATGACTTGCGTTTATATACCATGACATTTTTGTCAATATTGCATTTTCTCTATGACAAGAACCATAGACTCCTCTTGGAGAGGGAATAGCAAAGCCATAAGCAGTCAAGTAAAATCCGCTATCATAGCGGAAAATTTCTGGAGGCATTGGTTTATCCCAATCTATAATTGCATTGTCGTTTTCAATATGGGCTACAATAAAAATAGGTGGATAATCAATTTCTTCCAAAGTAACATTATAGTAAAGATTGGTTTCGTAAGATACTTCTATACTATTGTATTTGTATTTTTTGTATCTGTTATGTGTAATTGTAATATTATAAATACCTTTCCAAACGTTTTCTATTAATGCACCATTGTCGTCAGAAGTAGCAGTATAAATATGTTCGGGATTACCATCCTGATTTGTTAATATGACAATAGCACCAATGGGAGACTCGCCAAGATTTGTTGTAATATTTATTTGATAATTCAAATACATATTTCTATGTAGTGTGTCTGAAAGTGCTGCCTTTGACGTTACAATTTCTGTATATCTTGCTTTTACGGCATACTGAAAAATATTAGATGTCAATGATGACCATTCTGTATCACTGTAACTTGTTGTCGTGGTATTATTTGAGAGCATAGTCCACAAAGATTCGGGTTGTCCTTCTATTAATCTATAAACAGAATAATTTAAATCATCTTGAGGAGCATCCCAGGTTATTTCCACGTTATCATTAACTATTTCAGCAACAATGTTTTGCGGAGGGTAAGCATATTCGCCTATAACCTGAATATCATCTAAAACAACGCCATGTCCATTATTCGCTGTACCTTCAAAAGCAATGTAGTAATTTGCTGACTGATTTGGCAAATTAATAGTTCTTTCTGTCCAAGTTGTAATATTTTCAATATATTCTTCCAATAAAATCCATTCTTCAAATAATGAGGTTTTATAAAATATTCTTAACTCATCTTGATTTCCATCAGATTCTGCCTGAATGTGTCTGAATTTTAAGGTTGGATTTATCAAAAAAGTAAAGTCAAATTGCGGAGAAATTAATTTTGTTGTATAAGACTCAAAGTCATTATTTTTAAAGACCGCCATATAATTACCATCATAAGGGACAGGAGGAAAACTACCGTTATTATCAGTAAATATCCAATTGTGATTTTGTAAAACATACTCTTGCCTCCAACAATCAGGAACTATCGTACCAACATTTTCAAAACTGTCTGAATAAGGGTAGTTTACTATTTTATCACAAAACACATACCCAGGATTTGTCCTATAGTTTGAAGATGGAGTTTTGGTTTTTTTTAGGGTTAATGTATTATTTTCAGTTTCTTCATCTCCAATAATAACACCATCAATAATTATATCGGGTGACGAAAAGTAAGGTATACGCAAATGAGTCCGACCGTCTGCAAAAAAGACACCATTTTCATAAGTCATAACAGTGCATAAATAATCACCATTTATATTTCCTCGCCAACCCGATGAATAGGGAAATAGCCCGGGACCTGGTGAATCATTTTGCTGATGATGGTGATGACAGCCCATATTATGCCCTATTTCATGAATAGTTACGTCGGATGCAGCACTCCGCACACTTGATAATGAAACTGCGCCGTAATCATATTCGCCAAAACCATTTTCATCCCATAAAAGCCATGCTATTCCTCCAACAAAAGTCACATTTGGTAAAAATACTATCAAATCTGCATAATAATAGTCACGCAAAAGGTGGACTTCATCCATATAACCATCGGTAGGGTCTGTTATTCTGTATAAATCATTTTCCGTATTTGTTTCTACATATTCGGTCAAATGTATATAGGCAATTTCAAATGTTATACCTGCATCCGAATTATCCACAACTTGATTCGATACTTGCAGCGAAATATCTATAATATCGAAAATATCTGTATAATAACTATGATTTAAAGCATATTGCTCGGCAGCAGGGGTATAAACATAAAGCAAATCGATGGTAACAGGGTCATCAATGTTTCTGTTGTCAGGTTTAATAGTTTTTTTATTGCGTACGCTATCAGGCACTTGCAACGCATCGTCGGGGCTAAGATTTAAATCTTGATGATACTCAGATAATTTTCGCTGCGAGATATAAGCCTGCCCTTCTTTAACTGAGCCGAAAAAACACTCATCTTGTAAGGGTAATTCTGCTGAAAATGAAATGGTTGCATCTGAAACAACCATATAACACCAAGCAAAATCTGTATCTGCAATTTTGGTAGTAATACTCGTTCTGCCAACATAACTTGTGGTAATTCGCTGTATCACTGCCTTGTATTGCTTATCTTCGAAAAAGTTGAGCAACAAAGTGTCGCCAATATTTTCGATACTTAGATTTGCCAACTGTTTGTTGTAATCAAACTGACGATATCTGTCGGCTTCTTTAAACAAATTGTCGGCAAAATCATTAACGATTTTCACTCCCTGCAGATTTCTACCACCCGTAGCATTCAAATCTATGCTATTTTGGGAATTTGCAAAAATGCAAAGTGTAAATAAAAACAAACTGATTATCAGTTGTTTAATGGATATTTTAAAAAATGTCTTCATAAATGATAAAGTATTAGTTTAAGTTTAGATTTCAAAATACAAAAATAGGTAAAATTTTTATTAAAACAAGCAAAAAAGTGAAAAATAAAATTGTACTCAGAAAAAAATTAACTTTTTCCCAAAAAATTATAATTTTGAGTCCACTCAGAAAAGTCCTATTATTTTACCACAAGGGTCACAAAGTGATTGGTTATTGAGTTTACCGAAATTGTAATTGAGTTTACCGAAACTGTTATTGAGTTTACCGAAATATTGAGTTTACCGAAACTGTTATTGAGTTTACCGAAACTGTTATTGAGTTTACCGAAATTGTTATTGAGTTTACCGAAATATTGAGTTTACCGAAATTGTTATTGAGTTTACCGAAATTGTTATTGAGTTTACCGAAATTGTTATTGAGTTTACCGAAATATTGAGTTTACCGAAACTGTTATTGAGTTTACCGAAATATTGAGTTTACCGAAATTGTTATTGAGTTTACCGAAATATTGAATATATTGAAATACACAAATTAACACTCATTTATTGAAAAATAATCATCTCGCAAAGTTTGTTTGGTATAGATATTATTTATTGATTTTTTCTTTTATTTCATCAGTATCTTTTTTTCTTTGAATTGAAAAGTCTTTTGAATTATTATCAAAAAATTCAAAAATTATCAATGCCTTCTGATAAAATTCAGAGCTTAACTCTGAATTACCTTGAGCAAATCGCAGATCGGCTTCAACTTTAAATAATTGCGCCAAAATCTCTAAATGACCTTCTTGAAAATTATAATCAGATAATAATTGGTCGGTCAATTTTTCTTTTGGGATAAAAGTAAATTTTGCTGCACTTTCTTTCAGTAGAGTAAAGTAACTCTCCTCGAGTAAATCTTCAGCCTCTTTAAATTCTTTTTTTGAAATTCGTTTTAAGATTGAGACGACAAATTGTCCCAGCATCTCAATCATTTTTAAAATATAATCTCGCTGATACATAAATATTTAGTTTATAGAAATAAAAAAATCAATTTGCAAAAATAAGGATTTGTTTCAATTTCAGGTATAATTTCCGCTATTTTATTGAAATGAGAATGTTCTTTATTTTTGTATAATAACGAGGTGGTACTATTTTTTATTGTAAAAACGTGGTGAAAGCATAAAAATTATCTATAAAAATTTTAACCTCCTATTGTAATAGTTTCAAGTTCAAATTTATTGGGTTAAGGAGGAAACATACCACTCAACTCTAGTTTGTCTTTGTTAGTTTTAAGATGCTCTATAATATCTACTTTGTCATTAAAATGCCTTAAGAATCCTCACCAAAAATCCGTTATTTTTTCATTATTGCTACTTTTTTTTGTCAGTTGGGTTGATGATAATTTTGACCTTGCTTCCAATTTCGATATTTATTACCGAAAAACTATCAAAAAAAATAGCGAACTAACAAAAATGCACGCAATTAAAGATAAATTATTTTCAATAATATCATACGATTTGCGAAGTCCTATCAGTTCTCTTTCCGAAAATCTTAAATTTGCAAACACTCAGTCAATCGAAAAGGACAAAAAAACAAAAATTCTCCAAAACGTAACATTCGGTGTCGATAATGCCTAGGAATTAATTGAAAATCTGCTACTTTGGTCAAAAATCAAATGAAAGAAATAAGCCCTGTCCCCGACAATTTTGACATCCAAAGTCAACTAAAAGAAATTGAAGAAGATTTATCTATTTTTACGGACGAAAAAAAGATAATTTTTGAAAACAATACCACAAATCTCACTATTAATACTGACAAAGAGATGTTTAAACTTATTTTGCGGAATTTAATTACAAATGCAATTAAATATACCAATCCTTTCGGTAAAGTAGTAATAAACAGCATCTTAGAAAACAAAAAATTTATAATTTCAGTCAAAGACACAGGAATAGGCATAAGACAAGAGGTTCAAAATAAACTTTTTATCTTATCTGAAACCAAAGCAGAATTAGGCACCTACAAGGAAACAGGAACAGGTTTGGGATTGGTATTGTGTGCTGATTTCGTCAAAAAATTAGGCGGAAAAATTTGGGTTGAATCAAAAGTTGGTAAAGGCTCAACGTTCTACACTTCTATTCCTTTGTGTTTGTAACTTTGCGACTTTTCGTTAAAATAAATATTATGAATAATGCAGGTCAAAAAAATTAAAAAAATTAAAAAAAATTATTTTTTTTTTGGATATGTTAAAAATTATTTATTTCTTTGCAAAATTATTTATGAAAATTTTTGCGTATAAGAATAGAGTTTTACAAGTTGATTATAAATATATTAAAACATGACAGAAGTAATAAACCTGTCTGACGAAGAACTTGTAAAAGGTTTCGAAAGAGGTAATCAAAGATGTTTTAACGCTTTGATAGACAGGCATAAACAAAAGATTTTTTCTTTTATTTTCTTGATGGTGCGCCAGCAGGAATTAGCTGAGGATATTTTTCAGGATGCGTTCCTGAAAGTTCATCATTCTATCAAGAACGGAAAATATGCTGAATCGGGCAAATTTGTGTCGTGGGTAATGCGAATTTCGCATAACCTAATTATCGACTATTTCAGGAAACAAAAGCATTTGCCAATGGTTTACAACGAAGATTACGCCGGTGACTTGCTCAACAATTCAAAACTTTCTGATAACTCAATCGAAGATAAAATGGTCTTTGATGAAGTATTGCAGAACGTTTCGTCTTTGGTCGATTTGTTGCCCGATAGCCAGCGTGAAGTAGTTAAAATGAGGCATTATATGGGTATGAGTTTCAAAGAAATAGCCGAAGAAACTAATGTCAGCATTAATACCGCTCTGGGTAGAATGAGGTATGCAATTCTCAACATGAGAAAATTGATGGAAGAGAAAAAAATATCTCTCACCATCTAATAAAAAAATTTTTTTTAGAAAAAAAATAAAAAAAATAAAATATTCAAAACAATATTTCGTTTATGCAAATATAAACTTTAAATTGTTTTGTGTATGAATAGATTTTTACAAATGCCGATTTCTTATTGGAAAGAACATGGAATTGTTCTCCAAAGATTGGTGCTACCTTTAAGCGACTTCGAATTAAGAAGATTTACACCCGCACCCTCCCAGCAAATTATCTATAATTTGAAAAAACAAGCTCTTTTATTGTCTTTTTATCTTTCAGGTGAAATTAATTAATTTTTTTAAATATATATAATAAGGATGCAAAATATAAAAACAGATGATTGGTCGCCTGAATCATTTATTGATACCACCATTGAAAACCTTAAACAAGAGCTTGGTAATGACCGAGTTATTCTTGCTATTTCGGGTGGAGTTGATTCTACCGTAACGGCAATGCTTTTGCACAAAGCAATTGGAAATAATCTTACATCAATTTTTGTTGACCACGGGCTACTTCGCAAAAATGAATTTGAAAATGTACTACGAGACTATAAAGAGATAGGTCTTAACGTAATTGGAATTGATGCAAAAGAACGTTTTTACAAAAAACTGTCGGGTGTTACCGACCCCGAACAAAAAAGAAAAATTATCGGTAAAGAGTTTATTGATATCTTTGAAGAAGAAGCAAATAAATTAGATAACATACAATGGCTCGCACAAGGAACAATTTATCCGGACGTGCTCGAATCCCAAAGAAGTGACGGAACTATTATTAAATCACACCATAACGTTGGCGGACTTCCCGAAAAAATGAAACTAAAACTTGTCGAGCCGCTTAGAACACTCTACAAAAATGAAGTTAGAATTGTCGGACAAACGCTTGGAATATTGACTTCTCTGATTAATAGACATCCATTTCCAGGACCTGGTTTAGGAGTACGGATTTTGGGCGATATAACTGCCGAAAAAGTTCATATCCTGCAAGAAGCCGACCATATATTTATTCAACAGTTAAAAAATTGGTATTTGTATGATAAAGTGTGGCAAGCAGCAGCAATTTTGCTACCCATTAAAGCGGTCGGAATGAAAGATAACAATCGAACTTACGAAAATGTTATTGTTTTGCGTGCCGTTAAATCTACTGACGCAATGACAGCCGATGTGGTCTTTTTTTCAAACTTCTTTTTCGAAGAAGTTTCTAACAAAATTATTAATAACGTAAAAGGAGTAAATCGTGTCGTTTACGATATTAGTTCCAAACCACCCGCTACCATTGAATGGGAATAAAAATCATATTTTAGTAATTAATCACATAAAACATTGTAAATGAAAATATTATTGTATATTTGTCTTTCGTTGGCTACTATTATAGCCATACTGCTAATTTTGGCACTCTTTGTGAAAAAAGATTATGCCATCGTGCGCGAAATTGTTATTAATAGACCCAAAAAAGAGGTCTTTGATTACATTAAGTTTTTGAAAAACCAAAACGAATGGAGCACCTGGACTAACATTGACCCCAAAATGAAATCTACATATTCGGGAATTGACGGAACAGTTGGTTTTGTTTATAAGTACGAAAGCGACAATAAAAGAGTTGGCAAAGGTTCACAAGAAATAACAAAGATAATTGACGGAGAATCAATTGAATGGCTCTTTTGTTGCGATGGAAAACCACCTACTGTTTGTTATTGGCTCACTGAAACAATTTCTGAAAATGAAACAAAAATGATTTGGAAATTTACAGGAAAAATGAATTATCCTTTGAACCTGATGACAATTTTCTTTGACAAATTGATGGGAAACGACATCGGGTCAGAACTTGCAGTTTTGAAAACGAAAATGGAAAATCAAACTGAATAAAAATCACTTAAAAATATGAAAATTAGAACAATAGTTATTCTCTTTCTCTTTTTGTCAGTATATGTAAAGGCACAGAGAGCAGACGCTGAACTAAGCAATATTCATTATACTTGGCAGATAATAAATGGCTTTTACGTTGATTCGGTTGATAAACAGATGATTTCTCGTGAAGCAATTGTCAGTATGTTAAAAAAATTAGACCCTCATTCTGTTTTTATACCTTCGGAAGAGGTTCAAGAATCGAAAGCGCAATTAGATGGCAATTTTGAAGGTGTTGGCGTTGAATTTGTTATTATGAACGATACATTGACTGTTGTTAACGCAATAATAGGCGGTCCCTCTGAAAAAGTCGGAATCACTGCTGGCGATAGAATTGTTTCCATTGACGGTCAAAACGTGGCATCGGTAGGATTGAAAAACTCTGATGTTTTTAAATATTTAAGAGGCGACAAAGGGACTGTCGTTGAGTTGACAATTTTGAGACGAGGCGAAAAAAACCTTTTACATTTCAAAGTTAAACGTGATAAAATTCCCATACATAGCATCGATGCCGCATATATGCTTACTCCAAAGACGGGATATATAAAAATTAGTCGCTTTTCGCTAACTACCTATGATGAATTTTCTACCGAACTAAAAAAACTTAAAAAATCCAAAGCGCAAAATTTAATTCTCGACCTACGTGGTAACGGCGGCGGATATATGCAAGCAGCACTCGATATTGCCGACGACTTTCTGGATGGTAATAAAATGATGCTATACACTCAAGGAAATTTATCGCCGTTACAATTATACAATTCAACCAATGGCGGACTTTGGGAACAAGGAAGATTAATAATTTTGATTGATGAAAGCTCCGCATCGGCAAGCGAAATTGTTTCTGGTGCCGTCCAAGACTACGATAGAGGAATTATTATGGGAAGAAGAAGTTTCGGAAAAGGATTAGTGCAAAGAATATTCCCATTACCCGACAAATCCGAAGTTAGACTAACAACCGCAAAATATTATACGCCATCGGGTAGATGCATCCAAAAACCTTATAGCGACGACAGTAAAGAGTATCGAAACGAAATTAAAACAAGATACGAACACGGCGAATTTACAAACCCCGACTCAATTCAATTAAACAGCGACCAGCAATATAAAACTAAGGTTAATAATAGAAATGTTTACGGCGGCGGCGGTATTATGCCTGATGTTTTCGTTCCATTAGATACTTCGATGATTACTAATTTTTATAGAAATTTAATTTCATCAGGAGTATATAATCAGTTTATGATGACATATTTAGACAATAACAGGAGTCTTTTCACTGCTAAATACAAAAATTTTGAACAATTCAATACTCAATTTAATGTTGACGAAGATTTTTTTAATCTATTATTAATTGAAGCGCAAAATAAAGATATTGAAACAGAAATGGAAGAGGTAGATGTTTCTAAACCGTTCATCAAATTGTTAATGAAATCATATATTGCCCGCAACCTCTGGTCATCCAATGAATATTTTCAAATTATGAACACAACATTCCCAATTATTCAACAAGCAGTTGACCTAATCGAGAATAAGGCAGATTATGAGTTGGTTCTTAAATGATAGTGGTTAGTGAGTAGTGATTAGTGGTTTGCGGTTAGTGGTTAGCGGTTAGTGGTTAGTGGTTAGTGGTTAGTGGTTAGTGGTTAGCGATTAGATACTCAAATCTCAATATTTGATACTCACTACTTGATACTCACTACTTGATACTCACTACTTGATACTCACTACTTGATACTCACTACTTGATACTCAATACTTGATACTCACTTACTCACTACTAACTTACTTTATAAATTTTCTACTTTCTACTTTTAAATCGTCAGTATAAATTTTTACGATGTAAACACCCGACGGCAAATGACCAATGGTAACATTGTTTTTACTTGATTCAGTACAAACAATACGACCAGCTACATCATAAATCTCGATTTTTTGAATATTAGTAAAATTTACCTTTAAAATATTTTCAGAAACAACAAATCCTATTACTCTATCATTTTCTGATAGTTTTTCTTTTATTGTTCTTGAAATAGGAGTTTCGCCTGATTTGATTTCAATAATGTCATCATCTTCGTAGCAAATATCATAAAAGAAACATAAAACACCTTTTGCCATTGTTGATGACCTTCCTGTATTTGCCTCAGCAATGGCTTGCAGGTGATATATCTCGCCTTCATTTAATTCTGCCCAACTACGTTCTGAAAATTCTACCTGTTTTCTTAAAGTGTGAAACTGCATATAATTTTCATATTCAGCAATATCGGTTTCGTTAAATTGAAACATTTGAGGTATTTCATACAATACAGCATCTGCTTGTTCATAGTTGGAAGTGAAAAAATGTGTTTCGGCAAGTGCATATTTTGCAATTGGAGTGCGAACTGCTTCATACCATTGTTTTAATTTGTTGG
>WRMI01000078.1 GCA_009777175.1 Marinilabiliaceae bacterium | reverse complement strand
TATAGTGGATATTAGGAACACAATTCCCAGCAACATTAAACTTTCTCATATTTTTTGATTAAAATTTTTTGCAAAAATAAGAAAAAATCATAACATGTTAAAATTTTATGTTAATATTAATAATTTTGTGAAAAAATTAGAAAAAAATGAGTCCACTCAGATAAGTAATATTACTTTACCACAAAGGACACAAAGCATTAAAAAACAACAAATATCAACTTGTGCCCTTTGTGCATTCTTTGTCTACTTTGCGCTAGAAAACACTTTTTGGAGTATGCTTAAAATAAAAAAAATAAAAAAAAATAAAAAAATTTGTAACTTTTTTCAAAACATATCGTAACAAGTGTTTTTAGAACAATAATAATCATTTTTTATAAATTTAAAACATAGAAACCATGAAAATGACTATGGAGTGCACAATGGGGCGAATAGAAAATAAGAAATTTATGATTAAACCCTCGTGCAAAAATCAAAAGTTTACTTGCGCACATATCTTTTGGGATTTTATGTTAAATCAAGTGCGACAAGGGTTGATGACCTACGAAAGTTTAATGGCATCAGTAACGGGACTCTCCCCATGCAATGAAGCCTGCGGTACAGGCGGTGGCAGTGGCGGAAAAGCAATCTATGGCTACACAGGCACAAGCCCGCCAGAAACCAATAAGCAACTTTGGTACAAAAGTTTTCTGAGCATTGCAGCAACATTTCTGCTTGGTTTTATGCTTGTGTTCGTTGCATGCGAAGATACCAAGATAGAAAACGATCGCATTGCAGAATTGTTGCTGAAAGGTGAAAACGTAAAATCATCGGATTTTAAAACTGCGGAAAAGAACCTGGAAGACGGGGATATCCTGCATGCGGTTTCCGATGGAAAGTTCCATTGGACGCCGAAAGAGTACTCCGCTGCGGAAATAGCCTGGCTGGTTAAGAAACTGAAAGAACTGGAATCAACGGGCAAAGGCGTGATCCAGGGGAAGAATTATATAAACCCACGTGATTTTACCCCGGAAGACAGTACATACCTGGCGAACCTGGGGTTCCAGGTGTACCGGTATGGGGATGATGATCCGTGTGAGTTGGAGCGCGACGCAGTGACAACCGGCGCACAGGACAGTTGCGCATGGACATGGTATACGCGCGAGAGGTTGGATTCGGCGTTGACGGTACCGAATGATTGGGTAGAAGGCTTGTATTTGTCTGCATTTAGTAGTGATAATATTCCGCGTGAAACATTTTTGGATAGCGTATATCGACACATAGATTTGATTGATCAGCAGTGCCGTGGGCCAGATGGCACTATATGGCCTGTTCTAAACTCAGAAAATATGCAAATATTCTATGACGCATGTACCGTGTATGTGAACCAGGTGATCCCGGATATGGGAGAAAAACGCGCCGCACTCAAAGAATGTGAAGACGAAAATTCCGGCATTAACTTCCCCCAGATGAAATCTGCTACTTTCCAAATGCAGAACCGAGATGGCATTTTAGATGGTAGGCGGAGGTTGCTAAAGACAGTGGTTAGTGATTAGTGGTTAGTTAACCCTAGTAGAATGTAAGTTTAAGAATAAATCAACCTCATTCATAAAGAGTTATGGGGTTGGTTTTTTTCTTGCGCCCTTTGCGTTCTCAACTTTGCGTCTTTGCGTTAAAAGAATGCATCCTTTCGAACGTCTTCCATCGGCATTTTAGAAATAAATCTGTGTATATCTGTGTCATCTGTGTTATCTGTGTGCTATATGGGCAGTGGAGATAAGCGGATTTGGCAGATATTCGCTAACCACTAACCACTAACCACTAATCACTTACCACTATTCTTTGCGTTCTCAACTTTGTGTCTTTGCGTTAAAAAAAAAGATAGTGGCATAATGTTGCAAGATTAAGGGTTAATTATTTTCTAATAAATACTAAAAAACTATTTCTGGGAAAATTTTGTCGGAATACTTTATCATCTCATTGAGGCGTTTTTCTACTGTTTTCCAATTAAAAGTTCCTTTTATCAAATTTATTTGTGTCAAAATTTATATCGTCAAAATAAGTAATTCCTCTGACTGCAGTCATTACACTTGTATTAGGATATTTTATCCGGAAGGCCTCCAACATATTTTCCAATGACATTTTAGTAGACAAAAATGCAATATCTATAAAGTCTTTCAACCTATTACCAGACTGTGAAATTGCTGTAAGTTTCATCGCTGCAATATCGGGCATTGAATATATTCTGATACCATCGTATTCTTTCGGTGGTTGTGCAAAGGGATAATCATATCTGATACAGTCTACCTTTATTAAATCAATACTACCTATAAGAGTTGCGTTGGAACTTTTGTATAATTTGAAATCGTACTTTTTTACTAAATATTCCAATGTTTCATCAATATCAAACAATCGTTGCGAAAACAAATCAAGGTCAATGCTTATACGGTGTCCCATATACAAGGCCAATGCAGTACCTCCAACGAGGTAAAAATGACTTAATTTTTCATCATGCATTAGCTTTTTCAATAGCCTATACGTTCCTTCCTTAATTGTCTGCGTTTGTAACATTTTAAATCTTTTTTTTCAAGATCAAACAATACTCTTGCTAAGGCTTCATCTCTGGGGTCATAAAAATCACAATTCTTTTTAACTATTTCTCTAACGCCTTCTGGTCCTCCGTAAAGTTGAAAAATCGTATAAAAATCCTCTTCGCTTCCGCGTTCTATAACCCGTTCTACAATAAAAGTTTTCATTTTTTGATAGTCTATCTTTTCAATGTTTACGTCCCAAAGCAAATGTTGCGATACTTGCGGGTTATCCTTTATTTTAGTCTTCCAATCCTGAAACATTTTCTATTTGTATTTTGATTTTTTAAAGCACAAAAGTAGATAATTTTTGTAAAAAATACAAATTTATTTTGTCAATTTTTAAAAACATATTATTTTTGCAAAAAAAATCGATGATGGAAAAGTCAAAGTTCAAAAAAATCCCTTACGGGATACCCAATTTTGAAAAGATACGTACAGAAAATTATCTTTATGTAGATAAGACGCGTTTTATAGAGATGCTCGAAAACGAGAGTGCACCATACCACTTTCTAATACGTCCACGCAAGTTTGGCAAGTCGCTTTTTCTATCAATCCTTGAGCATTATTATGATTTACGCTTTAAGGAAAAGTTTGAAACACTTTTTGGGGACTTATATATCGGGAAAAATCCGACGGGAAAACAAAATTCATATTTTGTATTAAGGTTTAGTTTTTCGGGGCTTGATACGGGTTCTGTAAAAAGGTTTGAAAAATCATTTAATAGTAAAATTGAAGCATGTGTAAACGATTTTATTAATAATTACGAAACATTTATTGAGGTAAAAGAATTTAAAAAACTAAAATTACAGTTTATTGACGAAAGCACTAAAATAGGAGTAAAATCAATTGAAAAGATTGTTTTTGATATTGTGAAACGGCATAAAGGAAAACTTTACGTTATTATTGACGAGTACGACCACTTCGCCAACGATTTAATTGCACAAGGCACAAATCTAAGTATGGAACAATACAAAGAACTTATATGGGCAAACGGTGTTGTGCGTGACTTTTATGAAACATTAAAAGACGGTATCCAAAACATCATTGATAAAATTTTTATAACAGGAATCACTCCCATTATGCTTGATGACGTGACGAGTGGTTTTAATGTTTCAAAAAATTTGTCAGTAAAAGAAAAATATAACGAAATACTTGGCTTTACGGAAGAAGAAGTAGAATTTGTTAGGCAAGAAGCGGGAGTTGATAAAGAGTTGATTAAAGTGGATATGGAATTTCTTTACAATGGATATAAATTTCATAGGGATGCAAAAAACAAACTCTATAATTCATCGATGATTAACTATTTTTTTATGGAATTGTTAGACGAAGGATTAAAGATAGAACGTCTTATGGATTGGAATTTAAAAACCGATTATGGAAGGATAAAAAATCTTCTTCAGAAACCAGAAAATTTAATAGAATTAGAAAATATAATTAATATTAACCAAAAGAATGAAAAGGTGATTGACAGATTTTCTATTGAAAAACTTCACGAACCCCAAAATTTTCTTTCTCTGTTGTATTATATGGGATTGGTAACAATTGAAAAAAAAGACGATATAACACTCTTAAAAATTCCAAATTATACCATAAAAACCATGTATTGGGAATATATGGAAAATGTTATTTTAGAACGGAATCCTGAAATGTCTTATAATCCAAGTGTTATACGTGAAGGTTTAACTTCATTGGCTTATGATGGTGAATATGAACATTTTTTTGATAATTTTAGGTTAAAATTTTTATCTCAAATATCAAACCAAGACCTTAAAAATTTTACAGAAAAACATATTAAATTATTGTTACTTAGCATTTTGTGGCAGTCAAATTATTATATTCCTATTTCAGAACAAGAAAACACCGAAGGTTATACCGATATATACTTACAGCGACGCAGTTTTCTCTATCCAAGAATAAAAATAGATTGGATTTGGGAACTAAAATATATCAAAGAATCAGAAGTTAGAAAGAAGTCGATACTCGAAACAAAGAAAAATGAGGCACGAGAGCAATTACAACGTTACAAAACATCTAATCTTTATAAAGATAGAAAAGACGTGCGCTATCTTGCGGTAGTTTTTATTGGAAAGAAAAAATATTGGAGCGAGGAAATATGATTGGTGAATAAGTTTAATTGTTTTGTGTATCATATACAATGCAATGACAAATAGAAAATAGAAAAGATGATGAAGATAATCCGCACAGAGGAATTTATATACAATGTGAAATGCGTAAAAGATGGGAAGTTGTTGGCAATAATAACGTCTCGGCTTGTCCGTGTTGCCGACGGAAACTTTGGTGATCACAAATCTCTCGGTGACGGTGTGTCGGAATTGCGGATACATTACGGTGCTGGGTACAGGATTTATTATGCGCACCGTGGCACCACAATCATACTATTGCTTTGTAGCGGAGGCAAGTCCAACCAGAAACAAGACCTGGAAAAAGCAAAAGAATTAAATAAAAAGTTAAAGATATGAAAAAAAACAAAACCGAAATTCGAGAATTCGACCCTACCGAGCTTTTAGACAGCGAAGAAACTATGGCAAACTATCTAAATTTAGAGCTTGCTGCCGGCGATCCGCATTATATAAAAGTTGCATTAAACAACATCGCCCGTGCACGAAATATGTCAGTCATTGCGGAAAAGTCGGGCATACCGTGCTCTAATATTTACAATGCACTTTCCGAGGAGGGTGATCCTGAATATTCAACGATTCAAAAAATCGTCGATGCCTTGGACATGCAACTAATTGTCGTGCCAAAAAGTGCCCGAATTGAACTTTATGCGTAAAACAAACAAGATATGAAACAGATAAAAAAAATACCTTACTGTATACCAAATTTTGAGAGTATACGTACAGAAAATTATCTTTATGTAGATAAAACGCGTTTTATAGAAATGATAGAAAATGAAAGTTCGAAATATCATTTTCTAATACGTCCCCGTAAGTTTGGCAAGACGCTGTTTCTCTCGATACTTGAGCATTATTATGATTTACGCTTTAAAGATAAGTTTGAGTCACTATTTGGGGACTTATATATCGGGAAAAATCCAACGGGAAAACAAAATTCATATTTTGTAATAAGGTTTAGTTTTTCGGGACTTGATACGGGTTCTGTAAAAGGGTTTGAGGTTTCTTTCAAAGAGGCAATAAGAAGTTCTATTGACATATTCCTTTCACAGCATAAACTTATTATTATTGATTTTGAAAGTAAATCAAATGAATTAGGGCAACGCAATAGTGTTCGCGGATATATTGAATTTGCATACAAAATTATTGAAAAATATAATAGTAAAGCATACATCATAATTGACGAGTACGACCACTTTGCAAACGATTTAATTGCACAAGGCACAAATTTAAGCATGGAACAATACAAAGAACTTATATGGGCAAACGGAGTTGTACGTGATTTTTATGAAACATTAAAAGATGGTATCCAAAACATTATAGATAAAATATTTATTACAGGAATAACTCCCATTATGCTTGATGACGTTACGAGTGGTTTCAATGTTTCAAAAAATTTGTCAGTAAAAGAAAAATATAACGAAATACTTGGTTTTACGGAAGAAGAAGTAGAATTTGTTAGGCAAGAAGCGGGAGTTGATAAAGAGTTGATTAAAGTGGACATGGAATTTCTTTACAATGGATATAAATTTCACGAAGATGCAAAAAACAAACTCTATAATTCATCGATGATTAACTACTTTTTTATGGAATTGCTCGATGAAGGATTAAAAATAAAACGTCTTATGGATTGGAATTTAAAAACCGATTATGGAAGGATAAAAAATCTTCTTCAGAAACCAGAAAATTTAATAGAATTAGAAAATATAATTAATTGCAATCAAAAGAATGAAGAGGTGATTGACAGATTTTCTATTGAAAAACTTCACGAACCCCAAAATTTTCTTTCATTACTATATTATATGGGGTTAGTAACCATAGAAAAAGAAGACGATATAGCACTCTTAAAAATTCCAAATTATACCATAAAAACCATGTACTGGGAATATATGGAAAATATTATTTTAGAACGCAATCCTGAAATGTCTTATAATCCAAGTTTAATACGTGAAGGTTTAACATCATTGGCTTATGATGGTGAATATCAACACTTTTTCGAAAATTTTCAGCAAAAATTTGTTTCTCAACTATCAAACCAAGACCTTAAAAATTTTACAGAAAAACATATTAAATTATTGTTACTTAGCATTTTATGGCAGTCCAATTATTATATCCCCATTTCAGAACAAGAAAATTCGAAAGGATATACTGATATATATTTACAACGGCGCAGCTTTCTCTATCCAAGAATAAAAATTGATTGGATTTGGGAACTAAAATATATCAAAGAATCAGAAGTAAGAAAGAAGTCGATACTCGAAACAAAGAAAAATGAGGCACGAGAGCAATTGCAACGTTACAAAACATCTAATCTTTATAAAGATAGAAAAGACGTGCGTTATCTCGCGGTAGTTTTTATTGGAAAGAAAAAATATTGGAGCGAGGAAATATGATTGGTGAAAAAGTGTAGGGGCGTACCCTTGCGGTCGCCCACATTGTAATAAATGTGTGAATGAGTCAATGAGTAAATGTAGGGGCGCACCCTTGCGGTCGCCCACCTTGTAATAAATAAGTAAATGAGTAAATGAGTGAATAAGTGAATAAGAAGTTTTCAGTTTATAGTTTATAGTTTATAGTTTAAAACCTTATTTTTACCTTATTTTTTTTAACAAAACAACCTTAATAGAAAAATAAGTAAATGAGTAAATGAGTGAATAAGTGAATAAGAAGTTTTCAGTTTATAGTTTAAAACCTTATTTTTACCTTATTTTTTTTAACAAAACAACCTTAATAGAAAAATAAGTAAATGAGCGAATGAGTTATTAACCACTAACCACTAATCACTAACCACTATATTAGTAGCTAACAATTAAAACAATATATTATGGGCGTAAATATTAACACTATCGAATTGTACCGGATATTAGAAATTACTCCAATCCAGCAGAACATTATGTTAGTAGGTCGGCATGGAATTGGGAAGTCCCGCATTATAACTGATTATTTTAGTGAGCGTGGTCGTAAGGTAGTTTCGTTATTTCTGGGTCAGATGAGCGATCCTGGTGATATCATTGGATTGCCTTCATTGAGTAGCGACAATAACAGGACAGAATTTCGGCTACCGTTCTGGTTTCCTGATGACAACAGTCCAGTGGTGCTTTTTTTAGACGAACTGAATCGCGCTCGACCCGAAATTTTACAAACAGTGATGGATTTAGTTCTTAACAAAACTCTTGCAGGAAAAAGTTTACCCGCTGGCAGTCAAATAATTTCGGCAATAAACGAAGGCGAGGAGTATCAACTGACCGACCTTGACCCCGCATTGTTATCACGTTTCAATGTTTATAATTTTTCTCCAACAACAGACGAATGGCTTTTGTGGGCAACGGGCAGAAAATTGGACAAAAGAGTAATTGATTTTATTAGTGCTAACCCAGATTTATTAGACCAACCCGTAAATCCCGATGCGGGTTTGTCGAAAACAGCCGATAGACGCGCATGGGAACGTGTGGCAGACCTTATTTCACCGCTTAAAGAAATCGAAAAAGAGACAGAAAAAGCAATCGCAGGTATAATAGGCATTCAGACCGCATTGAAATTTTGTGCATATTTAAAACAATTGTCGCAAATTAGCGCTATTGACATTTTAACGAATTTTAAGAAAAATATATCAAAATTAAAGAAAGCGCAAGCACACGAAACTACCCTGCTTAATGAAGCAATGTTTCGAATTATTGAAACGGAAGAAGAGCCTGATAAAATAACAAAATATATCGAAAACCTCGAACTTTATATTCAGTGGCTTGTTGAAGAAAAACGGAACGAAGTACTTGCGCATTGGACAACAATGTATGAATCAAACACATATCCTAAAAGTCGTTTTAAGATTTTAAACAATTCGCAATATATTTTTCAAAATATAGTGTCGTTTATCAAAGAAATTAAGATTTGAAAAATTTCGCAGAAATAATAGAAAAAATCAGCAACCGTTGGTTTTTAACTGAACCTCTGCTTTTTATTACATTGATGTCACACGAGGTTAAGTTTAATCCAAATCTTAAACATTGTGTAAGAAGCGGACAAGGACGTATTGAGTATAATTTAGAACTCGATAATAAAATAATTTCAGAAACCGAATTTGAAGAGCATTTACGTGCCGAAGTAATTCGTATACTTTTGAGACACCCATACAGAAGACACTCCATAAATGAAGTAGCATATATCGCAAGTAATGTTACACTTAACGAAATTTACAAGTTTAATTTTCTGAAATACAAAACTAAAGATTTTTGGAAAAACGATTCAACTCATAAAAACAGAAATTTTGAATTTTATTACCGGGAATTATTAAATATGCAGGATAAAAGCAATGACAACTCAGATAAAACACCTGAAGGAAACCAAAATAAAGAAAAGAAAAGTGATAATAATAAAAGTGAAGAATTTGATGACGATGATGAATTTGATGAGGATGAAATTGATGATGATGAATTTGATGACGATGAAATTGATGATGACGAATTTGATGATGATGAATTTGATAACGATGAATTTGATAATGAAAAATTTGATGATGAAGAATTTGATAATAAGGAATTTCAGGATACCGTAACTAATGATACAGATTCAAGCCTTTCTGACTCTCAACAAAGCGATATTTCCTCTCATACAGTTGAATGTTCGGCATTATGGGAAGAAGATGATTTTATGGATGAAAAACTGCGCGAAATTGTTGAATGGGCAAATAACAATATGAGTTGGGGCAACCTTCCGGGAAATTTGATACAACATTTAGTAGCATCACTTACCCCAAAACTTGATTATCGCAAAATTATTAACAGTTTCAGAGCGAGCGTTTTAAAGAGCAACAAAATATTGACTCGTTTTAAGCCAAGTCGCAGGTTTGGTTTTCTTTATATGGGCAAAAAAAGTGAATTTGTTACTAATTTATTGATTGCGATTGATGTAAGTGCCTCTATTTCAAATGAAGAGATAAAAATTTTTTATTCTGTTATCAACCGTTTTTTTAAATATGGAATAAAGAGTATTGACGTGATTCAATTTGATACAGAGGTGAAAATGCCTTTGACTACTTTAAAAAAAGCACAAAAAGATATTAAAGTGCACGGACGCGGAGGCACAAGTTTTAGTCCTGTAATTGAATTTTTTGAAAATACCAAAAAAAATTTTTACGACGGATTAATAATTTTCACCGATGGCGAAGCAGAAATCCCCGCATTAACATCAAAAACTATCCGAAAAACCCTATGGATTTGTAGTAATAAAGAAAATTACGATACACACAACCGTTGGATGAAAAAATGTGGACGTTGTTGCTGGATAGAATAATAGTCTCAATTATTTTTGAAAGCAAAAATGCCATACCGCGAATTTGAGAAGAAAGGTTTTTTATGTCCATTGTTGAACTGCATGTTAAATTCATTTTTCCAGCATTTTATGACGAAATTGTTACAGTTACAACAATGATAAAAGAGTTGCCTATAACAAGAGTAGTCGTATTTTACGAAATTCATAACGAAAAAGAAAAATTATTAGTTACCGGCGAAACGACACAAGTTTTTCTTGACGCTAAAACAATGCGACCAACAAGAATACCTGATTTTTTAAGAGAAGATATGATTCGGTTCTTTGAAAACTGAAGGTTAACAATTTCTTTATTCTTGAAAGCATCCACATTCTTTTGATAATGATTATTTTAGTTTTTTTGATTTAACACAATTGGAACTTTTTTTGTTTTTTTCAAAAAAAAACTATAATTTTGCATTTTAATTCAAAGTATGATTTCAACTGAAAAAATAGCAGAAAAAATTGTTCTAATAGCTGTTAGAACTCCCGATTTATCAGAAAATCAAATAAAAGAACATCTTGATGAATTGGCTTTTCTTGCCCACACAGCTGGAGGTATTCCCATCAAACGTTTTACGCAAAATTTGTCAATGCCCGATGGTCGCACATACGTAGGTAGCGGAAAACTTGAAGAAATAAAAGATTTTCTAAAATTTAACGAAGATGTTTCGTGCATAATTTTTGACGATGAGCTATCTCCAGCTCAATTAAGAAATATTGAAAATAGTTTGAAAATTAGAATACTTGACCGAACTACCCTGATTTTAGATATTTTTGCGGCACGTGCACGAACCGCTTATGCCAAAACACAAGTTGAATTGGCTCAACTTCAATACCTATTACCGAGATTAACACGAATGTGGACTCACTTAGAACGACAACGAGGCGGCATTGGAATGCGCGGACCTGGTGAAAAAGAAATTGAAACCGATAGACGTATAATTAGAGATAAAATTTCTAAATTGAAAGATGATTTGGAAAAGATTGATAAACAAATGATTACACAAAGAAAAAATAGAGTACAATTAACAAGAGTAGCATTGGTCGGCTACACAAATGTCGGAAAATCAACTCTTATGAATGTTTTATCTAAATCCGAACTTTTTGCTGAAAACAAACTATTTGCAACACTCGACGTTACTATCAGAAAAATGGTCATAGAAAATTTGCCCTTTTTGATTACAGATACAGTTGGCTTTATCAGAAAACTCCCTCACCATTTAATCGAATCGTTCAAATCTACTCTTGACGAAGTTCGAGAGGCTGATATTCTGTTACATATTGTCGATATTTCTCATCCAAATTTTGAAAATCAAATAGAAACTGTGAGTAAAACTCTTTTAGATATTGATAATCGCGAAAAAAGAACTATTTTGGTTTTCAATAAAATTGATGACTTTTCATATACACCAAAAGAAGAAGATGATTTGACTCCCGCAACAAAAGAAAATCTATCGTTAGATGACCTTAAAAAAACTTGGATGGCACAAACCAAACCTACCGTTTTTATTTCTGCAAAAGAAAAAACTAATATCGAAGAACTAAGACAGATTTTATACGATGAAGTGTTGAAAATGAACAAGACAAAATATATTTCATCAAAATAAAATTGATAGGTCCGGGGTTTCTGACGTGGCATTTGCTATAAATTTAAATTTCAAAACATTACGAAGATGCAGTGTGGGATGAATTGTAGGCTGTAGGAGTGGTGATCCTTATCTCCTCCAATACACAAATAAATTAAGCCTAATCTTCACCTATTCAGATTTCTTTTAATCATTTCTGTAAATATTTGATATTATGGATTTAACACGTTTTCATTTTGGAAAATTCTAATTTTTGCAGTCTTGTTACTACTTTTCAATTATTAACAGCACTCAAAGACTAATGTGTTAAAAAAATAAGATTGCCCAAAATCCTTATTTTCATAAAGCACTCTTAATAGAATATAGGACATCATTCTCCTCCACCCTTATTCCCTTATTCAACTGAAAATAAGGGAATAAGGGTGGATACAAATCCGAAATATAATGCTATTAAGGGGTTAATTTCAGAACTCTTGACCTCAGAAACGTTTCTTTGTAATTATGTAACGAAAACTCTATTGTTCCAGAGGAAACCAAAATGTCCTACATTTTGGTTTTTTGCATTCCTGATCATCGCTTAGTAGAAAAATAGCATGGCAAGTAACCTGCATTCCATTAGGAATGCATCCCTTTTCATGTGAATGGTAATTTGGTCACATTCCGAACGGAATGCGTTTTTATGCTTTGAAATTATTTTCTACCAAGCGTCACATTCTTTTTCGACAAGCTCGAAGCATCGCCCAATGGAAAGTGGAAAACAGAGAATGATAAATATTTCATAAAAAGGGGACATTTTGATTTCCCCAGAGATCAGGTAAATATGAAATTGATCAAATGAAAACACCTGCACCTTATAGGCGATATTTATCAAGTTTAGTTATTTGTTTGCCAACTTGGAATTTAACTGACATCATTTGTAGAATTGATACAAAAAAAATCGTTCATTTTCCATAATAAAACCCTTATTTTTTGAAGGTCCCCATTTCGCAGCAAAATGGGTTAAAAATTTTTAATAAAAATATTCCACAAAAAAAACCTCTCATCCATAAAAGACAAGAGGTTTTAAAAGAAAGGCGGCGACCTACTCTCCCGGTTTTACTCAGTACCATTGGCGCAGCGGGGCTTAACGACCCT